>CACZWU010000032.1 GCA_902784965.1 uncultured Bacteroidia bacterium
CAGCGCCAACGGCAGAAGGTAGAGGCCTCTGAGCGCCCTGACCTTCGGAGATCTGGATTTTGACATCATGGTAATACGATTTTTAAGGATACTGTGATGAAAGCTGTTGGTGATGGAGTAGCCGCTCGCACCAACAGCTTTTTTTACTAAGGAATATTGATAGGCCTTCACGTCGGCACCGTGGCTGAGCACGGCGTCGTCGGCCTCGTACTCGTGGATGGCCCGCAGCTCGCGCTTCAGCAGCCAGGCGGCCGGGTTGAACCACTGCAGGTCGCAGAAGAACTCGGCCAGCAACACTTCCTTCGAATGGCCGAAGGCCAGATGTGCCTTTTCGTGCGCGAGGATGAAGGGGCTTGCTTCTTCGAAATCGTTTCTTGAAAGGACGATCCACTGCATCCAGCTGAAGGGGGCCAGGTCGTGATCGACGACAATGATGGATGTTCCGTCGGCATCGTAATGCTGTTCGCCGCTGCGGATCAGGCGGGATATCTGCAGGGCCGAGTAAGCCGTACGGGAAAGCGTGACGATCACACCGGCGACGTACAGGCCCAGCAAGGCCCATTGCCACCAGGGAGTTTGGGGGGTTGCGGCTTGTGCCGTCATGTCAGAGGCTTCTGAACCGGTTGCCGCCCTATCCAGATTCCGCATACCATCCGCTAGCATTTCGGATTCCGAAACATGCGCAACAGATGCCGGCTCTCCGGCGGGGATCAACTCCGTCCGATGTACCGTGATGATGCAGAAAGGGAGCAGTGCCGAGAGAACCAGCGCGCCCATCAGGACATACCGGCCGAGGCGATGGAATGTTTCACGGCTGAGCAGCAGCTTGTAGAACAGATAGAACGCTACCAGCCGATATAGATAAGAAGTGCCGTCATCGTTTCCGGATTATTTCTGGTTTTCTATCTGCTCGATCAGAGCCTTGAGTTCATCGACGTCGAGCTTCTTCTCTTCGACGAACTGCGATACCAGGCTTGCGTAGGAGTTGCCGTAGTAGCGCGACACGACTTCGCCAACCGTGGAGCCGCGGTACTGGCGTTCGGTGATGGCCACTTCATAGATGAAGGTATTGGCGACGGGCCGACGCCGCAGGAAGCCTTTGCTCTCAAGGAATCCTACCTGCGTGGCCACCGTCTTATAATTGGGGCGGGGTTCGGGCAGGCTTTCGACAAGATCGCGGATACAAAGGTCGCCCTTCTCCCAAAAGATGTTCATCAGGGCCTCTTCTTTGGCTGTCAATTGCTGTTTCATGGGTCGTTCTGGATGGTTTCTACCGCAAAGATAGTCATTATTTCCAATATTCCTAATATTTTTAAGAATTTTCTTTATGGTGTTAGGATGATTCCGATATGTCATAAGAATTCCTGCGAAATCGGACATCTTTAACTACGACGGGCATTGCCCCAGCCGAGCCCTCCCACTCGGTCTCCGCTATCGGTGGATGCCGCGTGTTAGTTTCGCCAAACAGCCGCAAGGCCATCGGCCTTCTGGCTCCCTCCAGGGGCGGTCTCTTTGCGCCTACCCCCGATTTCGGCCCTTGGCGCAATGTAACCAACCCTACAGCGCAGTTGGAGGCCGATGCCTCTGCGCCTCTTCGACGGAAATAGTAAAACTTCAGCGAGGGCAACATAATAATTTGGTTATTTGTCGGGAAACTGCCAACTTTGTTGGGAACGATTTCATCTGCGGTCATCGCGAAAGGTGGCGGGAGTATGAGGCGTAGGAGAAGGCGATGAACCAAAAACAATTTTACCACATTTGCGCCAAAGGCACAGACGCCTGCAACTTCATCCTGTGTACGGGCGATTACTATGCCGCATTCAACCTGATTGGCGTCTGCGCCGCCAATTTCCGGGCTATCGTCGTTTCATTTTCCATCGAAGACAGCCATCCCCACATTCTACTTTGGGGAACTTACGATGATTGCCTGACGTTCATGCTGATGTTTGAAAATCTGTACCGGCACCATGCGGCAGCCACCCGGAGCGGAGATACCGAACTGTACCTTCACTGCGAACTCTACCCCATCGGTGATGACGAAGACTACCTCCGCAACGTAGCTGTCTACACCATCATCCAGCCGACGAAAGATGGCAAGCCTGTCATGTATTACGACTATCTATGGGGAACAGGGTCTATGTATTTCCGAAACCGGTTCCATACACCGGTTTGGCTCTTTGATGAAGCCGGTGTGATCCACCAGCCGGAGCGATTTGCCGACCAGGATGCAGCCGCAAAACGGACCCTGTTGCATTCACGTATGTTGACCATTCCCGACGACTGGCTGGTCTGCAACGGTTTCATCCTTCCGGTCAACTACATAGATGTACCCCGGTTCGAGAATATTTACCAAACACACAATCGCTTCCGCGTATGGACCTCGAGTCCCAAGAAACGGGAAGAAGAGATGAATCTGCGGATGGCTGAATATCGGGGTGTTTCTTTTGAGGACCTCGAGGCCCGGAAAATCTGTGGCGATATCTGCAAGCAACTGTACGGCACGCGCGACCCTCGCCGACTCAGCGGTACCCAGCGAATCGCCGTGGCACAGCAGCTCCGCCATCAATTCAGGCTCACCTTCCGGCAACTCTCAACCCTTGTCCGTCTCCCCGAGACGGAAATCCGGGTCCACGTCCGGTAAGGATTTGCGACACTTTGGCAGAAACTACTAAAAAATTAGGAGATATCAGAAAGATAACGTAATTTTACTGTCGATATGAAAAAACTCACCGCCAAAGAAGAAGATATCATGCGCATCTTATGGGCGCATGGCGACCTGTTTATCCAGGATCTCGCGAAATACTATCCGGATCCCAAACCTCACCACAATACCCTTGCAACGCAGTTGGGCTTCCTTGAAGACAAGGGCTATGTCGCCCGGGAGAAGTTCGCGAATGCCTATCGCTACCATGCCCTCGTGCCGGAAAACGACTTTGCCGGCCAGGCCGTAGACCAACTGGTTGAGAAGTTTTATGACAGTTCCTATGCCCGGATGATCTCCCGCTTCGTCAAGGAAGAAAAGATGGACCTGGCAGAACTCAAAGCATTGATTACCGAAATCGAACGAGAAGCATAATGGCCGGATCCCTCACATACCTGCTCCGGAGCGCCCTCTATCTGACCGTCTTCTACACCTTCTTCCTGTTGGTGTTGCGGCGCAGCAGCGCGTTTCGTTTCAACCGCATCACCTTGCTCGCAGGTTCCGTCGTCTGCCTGCTCCTCCCGCTGCTTCATGTGACAGTGTCCGGTCCTACGCTCTATTCGGAGATTGCAGAGCGAATGTCGGCAGGGCCTGACTTGTCGGCAGAGGGGGCAGAAGTCATGACTGTTGAAGGTTCGGCTTCGTCGTTTCCCTGGCTTCACGTCCTTCTCCTGCTCTATGTCGCCGGAGCAGTCACCGTATTTGTCGTAGAGGCGATATCCTATCTGCAAATGATTAAGCTGCTCTGCCAAACACCATATATTTTTCACGATGGCTGCCGGCTCTATCTGCTGGAACGCGATATCCCGTCGTTCAGCTGGATGCACAACATCCTGATGAGCCGCAGCGACTATGAAAACCTACCGGCAATACTGGCGCACGAATTGGCGCATGTCCGCTGCGGGCATTCCTGGGACTTACTCTTTTTCGGCGCGCTGAGCATCCTGCAATGGTTCAACCCGCTGGTCTGGATCTGCCAGGGCGAACTCAAGTTGCTGCACGAATATGAAGCCGACGACGCCGTGCTGAAACAGGGAATCGACGGCGTGCAGTATCAGAAACTCCTGATCCGCAAAGCCATCGGCGAGACACAATTCCGGCAGGCCAACGGATTCAACCACGCGCAGCTGAAGCTCCGCATCCGGCAGATGCGCAGGCCCGCAACCCCGGTCTGGCAGCGCGCCCTGCTCCTGCTGGTCCTGCCGCTTCTGGGCGGTACTACGCTGTTGATGGCCGACCAGTCCCGTCCGATGCTAATCCACGACGGTGTGGAATTCACGCAGTGGCTCTATCAGGAAGTCCGGTATCCGAAGGAATGCCGCGATGCGGGTCTGGAAGGCCGTATCGTCCTGGATTTCAAAGTAGACGAAAACGGCATTTTGCTGGAACCCAAACTATTGGGAACGACCCATCCCGCTCTGGAAAAGGAAATCCTTCGGGCCATGCAGGCCTCGCCGCATTGGATTCCGATGGAACGCGACGGAAAGAATGTTCCCATCCTCTATACTTGTTATCTTGACATCAATCCCGAACACTATGAAAAGAGATAATCTCTCTATTTGCCTGATCCTGACGCTGGCACTGCTGATGCCGCTTTCTATGTGTACTACGCCGGCCGAAGCGCAAAACCTTCGCTGCACCTATTCCCACCAGAAAAAAGAGGCTCCGGACAAAGGATACAAGCTGTACCAGGATATGCTTCTAGACCTCTATGAGGGTCGGTCGTTGTTCTACAATGAGCGAGACTTCGTGTACGATTCGCTGTTTTCAATCTCTTTCGACAAGAACGGAAGCATGCTGAAAAATGAGGCGGCCGAGCAGCTGACCCGAACGAGAAGCGCCCTTCACTGGATGACAGCCATAGATTATCCGGCCGGGACCTTCACGCAATACTATAAATTTCTGCAGACTATTATCGGAAACGGCATGCTGGAGATGCCCGGCTGGACGATGACGGACGAAGAGAAGGAAATCGCCGGCTATGCCTGTAGGAAAGCAACGGCGCACTATCTGGGTCGCGACTGGACGGCCTGGTTCACGGAAGAAGTCCCTTCGCAAGCCGGCCCCTGGCTTCTTTGGGGCCTGCCGGGGCTGATTGTCGAAGCTCGGGATGCCGACAATTACATCATTTTCAAACTGACCGGCATCGAGCCGCTGGATGACAATCACCGGGCAGTCTTTCTCGAAGACTGGCTGAGAAGTTACACGAACAAGTCGCATCAAGTCTATGAGTACGACATCAAAGAGGCGGAGTCGGTTTATACGAAGATGCGCAGCGATATTTCCTTCGCTGCCCATATGTCGAATCCGGGCACGAAGGTCATGACCAAAGACGCGACGGGGAAAATGGTTCCTGTCGAGGCGCCGCCCTATCTTCCCCTCATCCCTACGGAGTACTGGAAATCCAGGAAATAACCGTTTTTAAACGGATAGAAACGTGTATAAACGTTTAACACTCCTTTTGTGGACGCTTTTTTCCTTGCTGGCGGCTTGCTCCATATCACTGGCCCAGACCACCGTAACAGGCTTCGTGCGCGAAATAAGGACAAAGGAACCGGTGGCGGGCGCCTTCGTCCTGGGGCTGTCGGGACAACAGCAGAAGGCCTTTGGCTACTCCGACGGGGAAGGGCGTTTCTCACTGAAAGTGCCAGAGGGCGTAGTACTTGACCAGCTGCGGGTGTCGATGATGGGTTATGCGGCGACGACGCTGCCGCTGACGGCCGGGAAGACCCAGGGCATAGTGGTGGAACTGACGGAGAAGCGGGCTGAACTGAAGGCTGCGCAAGTGACGGCCAGCGTCGTGGAGGAGCGCGGCGACACGCTTTCCTACATGGCCGGCGCCTTCGGGGACGGCACGGAGCGCTCGATGGGCGAGTTGCTGGAAAAGCTGCCCGGTATCACCGTCACGGCCTCCGGCGGCATCCAGCACAATGGCAAATACATCGGAAAGCTCTACGTGGAGGGGCTTGACCTGATGGGCGCGCAATACGGCACCGTGACCAAGAACCTGTCGGCCGACGCCATAGCGCAGGTCGAGATTTATCAGAACCACCAGCCTATCCAAGTCCTTCAAGACCTGTCACCGACCGACCGGAGCGCCATCAACATCATCCTGAAGGAAGGACTGCGCAGCACCTGGATGTTTTCGGGCGATGCGGCCCTCGGCCTGCCGCCCTTCCCGCTCTTTGAGGCGCGGGCCATGCTCTCGAATTTCGGCAAAAAGCGCCAGAGCCTGTTCCTAATAAAAGGGAACAACGACGGTGGTGACATCCTTCAGGAATTGCAACGCCAGTCCATCCTGGGCCGCGGCCCGGGCGCCTATCTGATCACACCCGGCGAGGTGGACGGCGACATGCGCTCCCGGCTGAACCCGGGCCGCAGCTATCTGCCGCTGCCCAAGGAATATTGGTACGACAACCTTTCCGGGTTGGGCTCGTTCAACCATTTGGTGAAACTGGACGAGACGCGGCAACTGCGGATTATGGCGCATGCGGCCGGCGAGCGGTACAACGAGGCATCCGAAAGCATGGACGAGATCCGCTTCGCGGACGGAACATCGCTGACCATCCGGGAATCGCGCACAATGGACGACCGGCGCGGCTATTTCTCCGGCACGCTCGCATACGAAGATAACGCACCGCAGCGCTATGTCAGCGACGAACTGACCGTAGCGGGACAGTTGCGTACCAACAACGCCCAGCTGCTTGGAAACAGCCATCCTTATTCAGAGCATTATGATCTGCCGACACTCAAACTGGAGAACAACCTGAAGGTGATGCGCAGGACATCGAAGCGCCAGGCCTTGGAGATCACCAGCGACAGCCAGTACCGCAGGGGGCAGCACGAAGCGGTCTATACGACGGACGGACGGGAATACGGCCAGCATCTGTTTTTCCAGGACTTCTCGACCGACATGCGGGCTTCGCAGAACTGGAGCAGGGGGCGGCACCGCATCAGTCTGACAGAAACAGCGGCGTTGGCGTATAGCGGCCGGGAAGCCAAGGCCATGAACCTGCCGCTGCCGGAACCGCTCTCAGGTGTGAAGACGGAAGGATCTCTTTCCGCCCTGGCCCTGCGACCAGCCTTCCGCTTCGCAGATGTTATCTCCTGGCGGAAAACCGACCTCACCCTGGCCCTGCCCGCCACCCTCCACTATCTAATCCTGCAAGGGCGGGATAACGTGCTGTATCCCATGGTCAACCCCTTCCTGTCGTTCCGCTGGAAACCCACGCAGCAGATCGAACTGTCGGCGTCAACCTCCTATGCGCTGACCCGCACCGACATGGAATCGCTGTTGGATGCAGCGGTGATGCAGTCGTGGCGCTCGCTTGCCACGGCGGACAGCCTGCGCCGCAGCACCCGCTGGAACACGCAGGCCACCCTTCGTTGGAGCGACATGCCTACGATGTTCTTCGTCACACTTTCCGGCTCGTATTCGAGGGGCAGCAGCAACCGGGCTTCCGCCAGCATCTGGACGGAAACGCTTTCCTACCAGTATTATCTGCCGCTGGCCACGGCCACCTCGGGCTGGAGTGTCAGCGGCTCGTTCAAGAAATACTTCGGCCTTAAGGCCTTCGTGGTGGAATTGCAGGCCAGCTGGATGGACAACCAGATGCAGGAATATCTGCAGGGCGTGCCGCTCGATTACCGGAGTTCACAGCTCCACACGCAGCTGAATTTCACGAGTAATCCCGTCTGGTGGCTCTCGACCGACGTTTCCAGCAGTTTCGACATCAACTACGTAAATGGAGACGCCCAGCGGCGGACGCGAATGGCGCAAGTCGAAGGCTCGCTGCGCCTGAAACCCGTCAAGGCACTCGCGCTGGATGCCACGGTCCATTGGCTCTGGTATGAGATCCCCGGCGTGACGGTCTCCAACACGCCACTCATCAAAGTCTCCGCCAGCTGGGCGCTGAAAAACGCCACGCTTTTTGTCGAGTGCCGCAACCTGCTGAACGCGACCGAATACCGCCGCGAAAGCATCTCGACCTACCACACCACCACCTCCGTCACCGCCCTCCGCGGCCGGATGTTCCTCGTCGGCATTCGCATGACCCGCTAACGCCACCTTTCTTTCCTTCTCAAAGTTGTCCGACCTCTTTTCCGTCAGCCAGCCGCAAAGCGAACGGCTGCACACGCGCTATGGGGCCGATGATTTTGCGCCTAGGGCTGAAATCGGGGGTAGGCGCAAAGAGACCACCGCCGGTAGGGGTCAGGAGAGGGATGGTCTTGCGCCTGCTTGGCGAAAAGTTTCTTAAGTGCCTGTTTTAGAACAAGAAAAATTCGAAAAAGTTTGGCCGTTTGGATAATTCTCCGTACATTTGCAGCCCTGCGAAAAATGCGCAGGAATATGTAACTAATTAATTTACACTAAATTAAACACCAAATGCCTGGTATTATTGGAAAGAAAGTCGGTATGACTTCCGTGTTCAGTGCCGAGGGAAAAAATCTTCCATGCACTGTGATCGAGGCTGGCCCGTGTGTTGTCACGCAAATCCGTACAGTTGAAAAAGACGGCTACGCCGCTGTACAGCTTGCCTATGACGAAATCTCTGAGAAGCACGCCAGCAAGGCCCTGAAGGGCCACTTTGAAAAGGCAGGAACCACCCCTAAACGCAAGCTCGTCGAGTTCAAGAACGATTTCCCGATGGAGCTCAAGCTGGGTGATACGGTCACGCTCGAATCTCTCACGCAGAGAGAGCTTAAATGGATCGACGTGACGGGTGTCTCCAAGGGTAAGGGTTTCCAGGGCGTTGTGAAACGCCATCACTTCCAGGGCGTCGGCGGACAGACCCATGGTCAGGACGACCGTCTCCGCCACCCCGGTTCCATGGGTGCATCCTCCTGGCCTTCCCGCGTATTTAAAGGTATGCGCATGGCCGGCCACATGGGTGGAGACCGCGTGAAGGTCTTCAACCTCGAGGTGGTGAAGGTCATCCCTGAGAACAATCTCATCGTTGTCAAAGGTTCCGTTCCCGGGGCCAAGGGTTCTTATGTTATTTTGGAGGACTAAGCGCTATGAAACTGGATGTATTGAAAATCGACGGTACTGCTTCCGGTAAGCAGGTCGAGCTCGACGAGGCCATCTTCGGCATCGAGCCCAACGACAACGCCATCTATCTCGACGTCAAACAGTATCTGGCAGCTCAGCGCCAGGGTACCCACAAGACCAAGGACCGCAGCGAAGTTGCATTCTCCACGAAGAAGATGGGTCGCCAGAAAGGCGGCGGCGGTGCTCGCCACGGCAGCATCAAGTCGAACATCTACGTGGGCGGTGGCAACACCTTCGGACCGAAACCCCGCGATTATAGCTTCAAGCTCAACAAGAAGCTGAAACAGCTCGCCCGCTACTCGGCCCTCTCCTACAAAGCAAAGGAGAATGCCATCACGATGGTCGAGCCTTTCGCCATGGACGCACCCAAGACCAAGGATTTCATCAAGATCCTCGAGAACCTCAAGGCTTACGGCCGCAAGACCCTCGTTGTGCTTCCTGAAAATTCCAAGAATATTTACCTATCGTCTCGCAACCTTCCTGAAGTCAAGGTCATCACCATTGACGAAATCAACACCTACACCCTCGTGGATGCCAATCATCTCGTGATGGTGGACGGCGTGCAGGACATTCTCGCTGAAAGACGTAAATAAAACTTCACGACAATGGGAATTTTAATCAAACCCCTCGTAACTGAGAAGATGACGGTCCTCGGCGACAAGCTGAACCGTTACGGATTCCTTGTTGACCGCGACGCCAACAAGATTGAGATCAAGAAGGCGGTAGAGCAGATGTATGGTGTTTCAGTGAAAGATGTCAATACGGTGAACTACCACGGTAAACGCAAGAGCCGTTATACGAAAGACGGTTTACAGACAGGCCGCACGAACCACTACAAGAAAGCGTTCGTTACCCTGGCCGGTGATGATAAGATTGACTTCTATAGCAACATTTAAAGGCCATGGCAATTCGTAAGTTCAAACCGGTAACTCCCGGTACCCGCAATAAGGCAATCAGCGCATTCGACGAGATTACCTGCTCCACCCCTGAGAAGAGCCTCCTCCGTCCGCTCCGCGGCACCGGCGGTCGCAACAACCAGGGCAAGATGACGATGCGTTATCTCGGCGGCGGTCACAAGAAGATGTATCGTGTGATCGACTTCCTGCGCGACAAAGACGACTACACCGCCATCGTCAAGACCATCGAGTACGACCCCAACCGCAGTGCCCGCATTGCGCTGGTCGTCTATGGTGACGGTGAGAAGCGTTATATCCTCGCTCCCAACGGAATCAAGGTCGGTCAGACCATCGCTTCCGGCTCCGGAGTCGCTCCTGAAATCGGCAACGCTCTGCCTCTGGCAGAAATTCCGCTCGGTACCCTCGTGCACAACATCGAGTTCCGTCCCGGTCAGGGCGGTGCGATGGCACGCAGCGCGGGCACTTTCGCCCAGCTGACCGCCCGTGAAGGCAACCACGCCATCCTCCGTCTCCCTTCGGGTGAGACCCGCATGGTGCTCGTGAACTGCCGCGCTACGGTCGGTACCGTCTCCAATGTCGACCACAACCTGGAAAGCCACGGCAAAGCCGGCCGTCGTCGCTGGCTCGGCCGCCGGCCGCACAACCGTGGTGTGGTGATGAACCCTGTCGACCACCCGATGGGTGGTGGTGAAGGCCGTGCTTCCGGTGGACACCCGCGTTCCCGCAAGGGCCTGCCCGCCAAGGGATACAAGACTCGTAACCCGAAGAAGACTTCCAGCAAGTTCATCATCGAAAGAAGAAAGAAATAACGGAATAAAACTGCATTAGATTATGAGTCGTTCACTTAGAAAAGGTCCGTATATCCAGGAAGCTCTGGAAAAACGCGTGCTCGCAATGAACGAGGGCACGATGAAGAAAGAAGTCATCAAGACTTGGTCCCGCGCCAGCATGATCTCCCCTGACTTCGTAGGCCACACGATCGCCGTCCACAACGGCACCAAGTTTATTCCGGTCTATGTCACGGAGAACATGGTAGGTCACAAACTCGGAGAATTTGCTCCGACCCGTACCTTCAAAGGCCATTCCGGCAACCGTTAAAATTTTAAAAAAAGTACACAATGGGAGCTCGTAAAAGAGAAATGGCCGAAAGGCTGAAAGAGATAAAGAGACACACAGCCATTGCAAAGCTGAATGATGTCCCCACGTCGCCCCGCAAGATGCGCCTGGTCGCAGACCTGGTCCGGGGTGTCGAAGTCAACCGCGCTTTGGATATTCTCCATTATTCAAAGAAAGAGGCTTCCGTCCGCCTGGAGAAGCTGGTGCGCAGCGCCATCGCCAACTGGGAGGCAAAGAACGAAGACTCGCGTAAAGAACTTGAGAACGGCAACGTGTACGTCCAGACCATCATGGTCGACGGTGGCCGTCAGCTCAAACGCATCCGCACCGCGCCGCAGGGTCGTGCCGCCCGCATCCGCAAGCGCTCGAACCACGTCACGGTGATCGTCGGAACGAAAAACACTGAAAAACCTGCAGAAGAACCGGCAAAGGAGGCCGTTGAGGCATAACTATGGGACAGAAGACCAATCCGATCAGCAATCGTCTGGGTATCATCCGCGGTTGGGACTCCAACTGGTACGGTGACTATCCGACCCGCATCCTTGAGGATTCGAAGATCCGTGACTATCTGAATGCCCGCCTGGCGAAAGCTTCCCTGTCGAAGATCGTCATCGAGCGTACGCTCAAGCTCATCACCGTCACCATCCACACCGCCCGTCCGGGTATCATCATCGGCAAGGGTGGCCAGGAGGTCGACAAGCTGAAGGAAGAGCTCAAGAACATCTGCAACAAGGACGTCCAGATCAACATTTTCGAGGTCAAACGCCCCGAGGTCGACGCCAACATCGTCGCCAACAACATCGCCCGCCAGCTCGAAGGCCGCGTGTCGTATCGCCGCGCCGTGAAGATGGCTGTCGCATCCACGATGCGCATGGGCGCCGAGGGCATCAAGGTCCAGATCAGCGGCCGCGTTGGTGGCGCCGAGATGGCCCGCAGCGAAATGTTCAAGGAAGGACGTACCCCGCTCCATACCTTCCGTGCCGATATCGACTACGCGCTGGCAGAGGCTCACACCAAAGTCGGCGTGCTCGGCATCAAGGTCTGGATCTGCAACGGTGAAGTGTACGGCAAGCGCGACCTGTCGCCGAACGCCGGTGTCTCCGCTGCTGCACAGGGTGCAGCCGGCGAGCGCCGTGGTGGCGAGCGTCGTCCGCGCGGTGGCCGTGGCGGCGAGCGTCGCGGTGACCGTGGCGAACGTCGTGGCGGTGAGCGCCGCGGCCGTCGCGAAGAGTAATTCTTCCGACACTGCAAGAAAACGGAGGTTGCCGCACGTCGGCAACCTCTTTTTTTTAACTTTGTGGCAAGAATTCTCCTTCTATGAAACGAATCCTTTCTCTGTTGGCAGCCGTCGCCCTCGTGGCGGCCTGCGCCGCACCCGCTCCCGAGGGTGCCTTGAAGCATGCTCTCCCCGAATCGATGGGGATGAATTCCGCCAAACTCAACCAGATCGACCGTGAAGTGGCCCGTGCCATCGACGAAGGCAACATCCCCGGCTGCGTGGTAAGCGTGGTCCGCGGCGACAAAATCGTCTTCCTGAAGGCCTACGGCAACAAGCAGGTGGTGCCCGACACCATCCCGATGACGCCCGAGACCATCTTCGACCTGGCATCGGTGAGCAAATGCGTGGGTACGACGCTCTCGTTCATGCAGCTGGTGGAAAACGGCTACGTGCGTCTTTCCGACGACGTGGACATGTACATCCCCGACTTCAAGCCCTGGGTCGATCCGGTCACCGGCGAGAAGGTCGACATCACCGTCCAGGACGTGATGACCCATACCTCGGGCCTGTCGCCCTACATCGCCACGGCTGCCTACCTGGCCCGCTTCGGCGAGAACAGCCCGGATTCCCTGATCTGGCACATCGCCAACGAGATCAAGCGCAACTTCCGCCCGAAAACCGGCTACATGTACAGCTGCCTCAACTTCGTGACCGTGCAGAACATCCTGCAGAACATCACCGGCGAGAAACTCTGCGACTATGCCGAGAAGAACGTGTTTGGTGCACTGGGGCTCAAGCACACCGGCTACATGCCCAAGGAGCGCCATCCGGAATGGATGCCGCTGGTTGCCCCGACCGAAATGCAGCCCGATGGCAAATGCCTGCTGGGTGAGGTGCACGACCCGCTGGCCCGCCTGGCCAACGGCGGCAATTCCGGCAATGCCGGCGTGTTCTCAAACTGCGAAGACCTGTCGGTGATCTGTGCCGCCATCATGAACGGCGGTGCCGTAAACGGCAAGCGCATCCTCAGTCCGATGGCCGTCGAGACCATGGCTACCGTGCCGGCCGACAACGACCCGTGGATCGGCCGCGCCCTGGGCTGGGACAACCGCAGTGAGGCGGCCGGCCTGCGCGGCGACCTTTTCAGCCGTACCCGCACCATCTGCCACACCGGCTACACCGGCACTTCCATCATCATGGACCTCGACTCGAAGACCGCCGTCATCATCCTGGCCCACCGCGTTCACCCCACCGATACGGGCGGCACCGGCAAGCTCCGCGCCCGCATCGCCAACATCGTAGCTGGCAGCATTGAAAAATAACATCACCTACGGCCGTATGGCCGACCTTTTCCCCCGCACCGGGACCATCCTGATCGCGGACGCCTGCTTCCGGGAAAGCGGGCGTCTCGACGCGTTGGGATGCCCTATCCTCTGGGTGACGGCCTCCGAACAGGAGAAGACCCTCGCCACCGTGGAGCGGCTCATCACACAACTGCTTGAACGGCAGGCTGACCGCGACACTTTCCTGATCGGCGTGGGCGGCGGCATCACCACCGACATTACCGGCTTTACGGCCGCCATCTACAAGCGCGGCCTCCGTTTCGGGCTGGTGCCCACCACCTTGCTGGCGCAGGTCGATGCGGCCATCGGCGGCAAGAACGGGGTGAATTTCGACCGCTACAAGAACATGGTCGGTACCTTCCGGCAGGCCGAATTCGTATACATTGACACGGATTTCCTGCAGACCCTCCCGCCCCGCGAACTGCGCTGTGGCGCCGCGGAAATGCTCAAAACCTTCCTGCTGGCCGATGCCAGGGCCTATGAAGAAGCTGTACGGGTGTTCCAGGGCCCGCAGCCCGTGCAGATGCCCGAACGCCTGGTGCGTCGCGCCGCCGAGATCAAATATTCCCTGGTGGAGCAGGATCCGGAAGACCACGGCGTACGCCAGCTCCTGAACCTGGGCCATACTTTCGGCCATGCCATCGAGAAATGCAGCACGCAGTATGAACACGGCGAAGCCGTGGCCATCGGCATCGTGATGGCCGCCCGAATGGCCTGCGAGAAAGGCCTGATGCGGCCGGAAGAGGCACAGCGCATCCGGGCCGACTTCGTTTCGGTGGGACTGCCCGTGGAACCGCCCGTGCCGGAAGAGCAACTGCGCGCTGCCATCCTCCAAGACAAGAAACGCAGCGGAAGCACCTTGAAATTCGTGCTTCCCGAAACCATCGGACACGCCCGGCTATGGGAAGAATCTGTTACAGCCTGAAAGAGACCGATGCCTCCTACTGCCGCTTCCTGGCCACTTCCCGGCCCGACGAAGCGGTAGAGGTACGGCTCGACCTCAACGATTTCAGCGAAGAAGAGATTCGCGACATCTTCTCGTGCGAGCGGCAGGCCAAAATGATTGCCACCTGCCACGTGTCGCTGCCCTCCCAGGTGGAAGAGGCCGCCCGGAAACTGACCACAGCCATCCTCGCCGGGGCCGACTATATCGACATCCCGCTCGATTTTCCGGAAAATTCCCGGCAGTGGCTCACCAACCTGGCCCTGAACCACGGCACCCGCATCATCGTCTCGTGGCACAACTATGCCACCACCGATACGGCGGCTCGTCTGCTCGAGATTGCCCGGCAGGCCGAACGCCAGGGCGCCGACATCATCAAGGTCGTCACCACCGCCCATTCTCCCGAAGACAGTGCCGCAGTGCTCTCACTCTACGAGCACTTCGAACCCGGCCGGCTGCTCGCCTTTGCCATGGGCGAAGCGGGCAAAGCCTCGCGCTTTGCCGCCTTTGAGAAAGGCGCACCCTTCCTTTTCGTGGCGCCCACCCGCAGTGGCGCCACTGCTCCCGGACAGCCCTGCTGGTTCGACCTGCTGCCCGACAACGCCCTCAAGCTCCAAGGAGAAGCGGAAGTCCCCGCCTCCAAGAGTTTTGCGCAACGGGCCATCCTGCTGGCTGCATTGGCCGAAGGAACAACCAAACTCTACAACGTGAGCCTGTGTGAAGACGTGTCATCGGCCATCCGTGTGGCCGGTGCGCTCTATGCCGACGTCCAGCTCGAAGGCAGCACCCTTACCATCGAAGGACACCAGAACATCCTGCGCGACGGACTGAAGGTGCGCGACAACACGCTTTTCGTGGGTGAATCGGGACTGCTGGCGCGGCTCTGCATCCCGCTGGCCGGACTCGCGCGCGAAGATATCCGTATCGTCGGCGAGAAAACGCTCTTGCGGCGCCGGCTCGACGACCACCGCGAAGCCCTGCGGAAACTGGGATTGCGGCTGGACTACACCGACCTGTGCCACCTTCCCGTCGTAGTAAAGGGTCTCCTGCACGCCGGCGAAGTGACGGTCTCCGGGAAAAAAGGCTCTCAGATGATCTCGGGCCTGCTGCTTGCCCTGTCGCAGTGCGACGGGGAGAGTGTCCTGACCATCGAAAACGTGACCAGCGAACCTTACATCAGCCTGACCACCTATATTGCCTCCTTCTTCGGCCTGTCGGGCTACGAGTGCCCGGAGCTGTCGCAAGACAACCCTGCCGACACGCTGGGCGCTGAGGAAGAAGAGGAAAACGCGCTGCGCACCTGGTATATCGAGCCTCGCCAGCCCATTACCCCGGTCCAGGGACTGGAGGTGGAGCGCGACTGGAGCGCTGCGGCGATGATGCTGGTGGCGGGCGCCGTGGCCGGCGAAGTCACCATCCACGGTCTCGATCCCTATTCCTGCCAGTCGGATGCCGCCATCTGCGACCTGTTGCAGAACAACCAGGTCGACATCGATCTCTCCGAAGACAAGAGAACCATCACGGTGCGGAAATCGCTGCTGCGGCCGTTCTTCTTCGACATCACCGACGCCCCCGACCTCTTTGCGCCGCTTTTCCTGCTGGCTGCTTTCTCGGAAGGCGAAAGTGTGATGGTTGGCATCGAGCGGCTCCGCAACAAGGAGAGCGACCGCGCCGCCACCTTTGCCGAAGAATTCCGCAAACTGGGCGTACAGACCGCCCGCTCCGACGACCAGATGATCATCTACGGGCACCAGGACCACCGTCTCCAGGGCGCCGCCTGCTCCGCGCACGGCGACCACCGGCTGGCGATGGCTTTGATGATTGCCTCGCTCTACTCCGACGGGCCGGTGAAGATCGACGATCCCGACTGTGTCGCCAAGTCGTTCCCCGAGTTCCTCGACGTGTTCAACCGACTCAAACGCTAGACCATGGACATCCTCGGCCAACATTTCACCCTGGAAATCTTCGGCGCTTCGCACGCGCCGTGCGTAGGCGTCACGCTCCGGGGCGTCCCCGCCTCGCTGACGCTGGCTCCCGACGATTTCACCGCCGACATCCTCCGTCGCAAAAGCGGCGCCAAGGGAACCACCCCGCGCATCGAAGCCGACCTGCCCGAACTCGACGACCGTCGCGCCGCCGACGGTTCCCTGACCATCACCTTCGCCAACCGCAACTACCGCGACGGCGACTACGCCGATTTCACCGACATTCCCCGTCCCGGTCATGCCGACTTCGTAGCCCTGGCCAAATACGGCTCCCTGCGCAACGGCTGGTTTTCCGGCCGGATGACCCTGCCGCTGGTAGCGGCCGGCGTCGTAGCCAAGAAACTCATCGCGCCCGTCCGGGTGGAAGCCCGGCTGCTGGAGGTAGGCGGCATCGACTTCGCCGATACCGCCGCCGTCGACCGGCGGCTCGACGAGGCACTGCGTGAAGGCGATTCGCTGGGCGGCATCATCGAATGCTGCTGCACGGGTGTTCCCGTCGGCTTGGGCGAACCTTTTTTCGATTCCATGGAGTCACTGCTTTCACACGCACTCTTCTCCATCCCGGGGATCCGGGGCGTGGAATTCGGCGACGGCTTTGCGGCGGCCCGGATGACGGGTTCACAGCACAACGACCCTATTGTCGACGCCGCCGGCCACACGGCCCGCAACGGTGCCGGCGGCATCAACGGCGGCATCACCAACGGCAATCCGATCGTGTTCCGCATCGCCGCCAAGCCCACGCCCAGCATCCGCAAGAAGCAGCATACCTTCGACTTCTCCAAGGGGGAGATGGTCGACTATGTGGTGCCCGGCCGCCACGATGTCTGCTTCGCGCTGCGTGTCCCGCCGGTGGTCGAAGCGGTCACGGCCTGCGTATTGGCCGATCTGATGCTATGAAAAGATATTTTTTATTGCTGCTGACCCTTGTTCTGCTGGTCAGCTGCGACCGCGGGCCGAAACTCGACCCCGTTATCAAAGCGTATTACCGCGATTCTCTTGCTTCTCTGACCGAACGCTGCTCAACCGTGCTGGCTGCTGCCTACATGGCGGAGAACCTGCTTGGTGAAAAGACCGACATTCCGGACTGGGAGGGTTATCCCGTCGAGTTATGGGAATATTTCACGGGCGAAGACATCTATCTGCATGCGCCCAAGCGGGGTCTCGTATACATGCTGAATCCGTCACCGGAAAAGCTGGCGCGCTGGATTGTCAATGCGGTATTCGATGCAACGGGGGCGCTGGATCCGGCTGACATCGAGAAGGTGTGCGCGTTCATCCGTTGGCAGAGCGGCGCCCAGTTCCCGGTCAGCGGGGTGGTGTATGAAGATATGTACACGGCGGGGTTCTACGAGCCCTATGTATTCAAGGACGGTGTGACGGTCTATGTGGCCGACTCGACCTGGCTGACGAAGGACAAGCACCCCACCGACGAGATGCTGGAATACTATCTGACGCTGACCAACGACCAGATCCGGCCCAATACGGGCCGCTACGCACGCATCTGCTCCACCACGCGGGAGATGTACTATGCGGCAGGCGGCACGGCCGAGGTGGGGAGCAGCGACGACGGCGAGCGCTCGCAGGCCTGGCTGGCAGAAGTTGGCCGTTTGTATCGAGAGGCGTGGAATTCCGACAAGAACTTCCTGATCTACGCCTGGGCAAAGGCAAATTTGTAAAATTGCGCAATAATCCATACATTTGCACCCTCTACGATCAGCCCGGATGGCGGAATCGGTAGACGCGCTGGTCTCAAACACCAGTGGCCGCGAGGCTGTGCCGGTTCGACCCCGGCTCCGGGTACTGAATCGAAGTCTTCCCTATTGTGGGAAGACTTCCTTTTTTTTTCGCCCCTCCAAGTGTTTGGTTTCTTGGAAGATGATGTCAAGCATTTTGTTGTAATTCTTGGTTCGATATTTTTTCCCGTCATATTCGATTTTTTCGGGGAAAATCGAACCAAGCAACTTGATTTTGACTTCTGGACTGGCTTGGGAGAAGAAACCACCAAGGTTCCCGATGATATTGATGGAGTAGTTCAACTTCTCCTTGACCTTCAAGTCGGCACTTAATCGTAAGGTGTCTATTCGACGCTGTAACTTTGCCTTCTCATCTTCGTATCGTGCCATTTGCTTGGTCTTTTCAGATGCTGTGATTTCGCCATCATAGTATTTGTTCTGGACTGCATCCATACGCTTGTCCAAAACCTCAACATCCTTTTGGAGTTTATCTGCTTGGAGATGGTTCGCCTTGACCTTTTCCCCTCTGACATCTTGCAGAATTTCGTTGTATAATGCCAGCACAGCCGCATTGGGTTTCAGTTTGGACACATACTGGATAAACCCTTTGTTCGCCTCATCTGCACGATAATTGGCGTGCTTATGGTTATGGCTGCAATGGTAATAGTGGTAGTAACCACCATTTCCTTTGCTCTTGGAGCCAGTCAACTTTGCGCCACAGATTGGGCAGGTCAGAAATTTACGCAGGTACAAATCTGGGTCAACCTTCTTACTTAATTTAGGGTCTTTCTTTTTCTTCCCATCAATGACTTCTTGAACCAAGTCGAAGGTATGCTTGTCAATCAATGGTTGGTGTTGACCTTGCACATATTGCTCTGGGTCGTTGCCGTATGCTGGCACGTGGATTTCGCCAATGTAAAAGCGGTTTCGCAGAATATCAAAGAACGTGCTGTCTGCCAGTTCTGGATAGTAGCGTCTCTTGATGTTAGTCGGAACCTCAACGCCCTTGGCTACCTCATAGAATAGTGTCCTAATCTTTGCTGCTTTCGGCTCATCTATTTCTACCCAGCAATCGTGCTTGTCTCGTCTGCAATTCTTGTAACCTCGTGGTGCTTTGTTAGCACACTTGCCTTTTAGGAGCGTCCCGTGGATACCATCTTTGGTTCGTCTGGAAATTTTCTCATCCTCTGTGTGGGCTGCTCCGCAATACATTGAAAGAAGCATTGACCAATCTGGACTCTTAAAGTCGATGGGCGACTCAATCGCATTGATTTCAATACCCTGTTCATCGTAAAATTTACGCTTGTAGGTAAATGCAAATTCAACGTTTCGGGAATATCTGTCCCAGCGCAAGAACAAAACAG
>CACZWU010000033.1 GCA_902784965.1 uncultured Bacteroidia bacterium
TAACCTAAAATTTCATCTATGTTCGTTTCAAAAAAACTTGGCCGTTTTCTCGCGGCTATGTGCGCAGTGGTTCTTTCAGTGGGATCGCTGTTGGCTCAGAACATGACCGTCACCGGTAAGGTGGTGGACAAGAACAACGAGCCAATCATAGGTGCCTATGTGGTCGTCGTTGGAACGTCCTCAGGAACCTCTACCAATGTGGATGGTTCCTATTCCATCAACGTGCCCGCCAATGGTACCCTTCAGTTCACCTGCATTGGTTACAAGACCCAGGAGGTCGCCGTAGCCGGGCGCAGAGTGATTAACATTATCCTGGCGGATGACGCCGAAATGCTTGAGAATGCTGTCGTGGTGGGTTACGGCACGCAGAAGTTGGCTAACCTGACCGGCGCCGTGGCTACGGTCGATGCCGGCAAGGCTCTCGACAGCCGTCCTATTGCTGATGTCGGCCGTGGCCTGCAGGGTATGGCCCCGGGCTTGAACGTCCGCATCACTTCGTCCGAGGTGGGTGCCGAGCCTGTCATGCGCATCCGCGGACAGTTCGCATCCATGCAGGGCAGCGCAGCGCCGCTGATCCTGCTGGACAACGTGGAGATTGACTCCATCCAATTGCTCAACCCGGACGATATTGAATCCATCTCCATCCTGAAGGATGCCGCATCTGCTTCCATCTATGGCGCAAAGGCCGCTTTCGGCGTTGTGTTGATCACCTCGAAGAAGGGTGCCAAGGAGAAGGACAACGTCCACGTGACTTATTCGGGCAACATGGCATTCCAAAACCTGGCCGAGCGCCTGGCCGTCGCTGGCGTAAATGGTATGCATTATACGGTCCAGGCCTTCGAGCGTACAGGCGGCACGGTGGCCGGTTATCCCTGGTACGTGAACCGCCAGAGCTATCTGGCAGCCGTCGAATGGGACAAGCAGTTCGGCAATACGATCGGCGCTGATGACCCCGTAGTCTATGGCCGTGACTACTACTACGACGGTAGCCGCGTTTATGGTATCCGTACCTACAACCCTACCGACTACCTGGTCCGCAAAAATGCCCCGAGCACGATCCACAATGTCTCCGTGGCCGGTAACAAGGGCCGCACTGACTACAACCTGAGTACGTCGTTTATGGACCAGGTCGGCCAGACCAAACACGCCAAGCACGACGACTACCAGCGTTGGAACATCAATGCCCGAGTGGCTACGCAGATCACCAATTGGCTGAACGTCCACGCAGGTCTTATGTTCTCCAAGACACAGAAGCGGATGGCTTACAACACCGCCATCGGCAACGCCGACTACTGGTACTACCTGTACCGCTGGAGCCCGATGCAGACCATCGCCCTGGAAGACTCCAACGGTTACTCGCTCCGTTCTCCTGCACAGGAGGCACGCGACGCCAACACCGCCGTCTTCTCGACGATGTACACGAGCGGCAACCTCGGCACGACGATCACCCCGATCAAGAACTGGAACATCAATCTCGATTATACTTACGCGGCCACTGTTTCTGACAGCTACCGTCCTGGTACGCGTTTCACCGCCGGTGACACCTGGTCTACGCCGACCGCTATCGGCGGCGACGTCCGCAACTACTGGAACGCCTACAACAATATGGGTGAATCGATCCCCAACATGGCCTTCGTTCCCATCCAGATTACCTCGAACGGTTCGGGTATTGACCACGTCCATGAGAGTTACGGCCTGGCGCAGCGTCGTACCCTCAATGCAACAACCGACTACTCCCTCGACCTGCCCTCTGATCACCACTTCAAGTTCTTGCTCGGTATGAACCTCGTGGACTACCGTTACAAGGACTTCTGGACCCGCAAAACCAACCTGCTGGATATCACGAATCCGCAGATTCCGCTGGCAACGGGTACGATAACCAACGACGGCAGCGAAACCTGGAGCTCCACGCTCGGTTTCTTTGGACGTATCAACTACAACTACAAAGAACGTTACCTCCTGGAGGCCAATCTCCGTTACGATGGTTCCTCGAAGTTCCCCAAGCACTTAAAATGGATGTGGTTCCCTTCCGTATCCGCCGGTTGGCGTGTAACAGAAGAGCCTTGGATGCAGGGTGCCAAGAGCGTCCTTTCTTCTTGGAAACTCCGCGCTTCCTGGGGTTCGATCGGTGACCAGTCCGTGGCAGGCTCGATGTACATTCCGACCATGGGCTCCACGCTCTCGACTTGGATCCACGGCACCGCACGTGACACCTATTTCAATACAGCGGGCGCTGTCGCTTCCGACATTACCTGGCAGATGATTGAGACCATTGACGTCGGTACCGACATCTCCCTGTTCAACAGCGTGAACATCACCTTCGACTGGTTCCGCCGCAACACCAACGGCATGATCGTTCCGGGTCCCGGCGTGGGCTATTCCTACGGTACTACCGCTCCGCAGGGTAACTACGGTTCGTTGCGCACCGATGGTTGGGAACTCTCCATCAACTACGGCCACATGTTCGACAACGGATTCAGCATCTCCGCAACCGCTACTTTGGCTGACGCTGTCACGAAGATCACCAAGTACGGCAGCACCCAGAGTATTGACGACTGGTATGTTGGCAAAACCTACGGTGAAATCTGGGGCTACCGCGTAGACCGCCTGTATCAGAACAATGACTTCGAATGGAACAACGGCTCTCTCGTCCGCGTGGAAGCCAGCGATCCGAGCAACCCGAGCAACTATCAATACGCCCACTACAAGACGACCGATCCGAAGGCGCCGCTGCAGGGCCGCTTCAACGCCAGCAGTTCCGTCATGTTCGGTCCTGGTGACGTGAAGTACAAAGATCTGGACGGTGACGGCATCATCACCGATGGTACTCGCCTGACGGACGACCACGGTGACCTCTCGATCATCGGTAACACGACTCCACGTTACGAGTATAGCTTCCGCGTTGATTTAGGTTGGAAGGGCTTCGACTTCTCGATGTTCTGGCAGGGCATCGGCAAGCGTGACATGTGGGGTTCTTCCTCACTGACGCTCCCCGGCTTCAACTCCTCCGACGGTGCCATGGCTGCAGCTTTTGCAGACAACTTCTGGTATGAAGAATTCGACGCTTCCGGCAATCTGATTGACTCCAACTATGATGCGTTCTATCCCCGTGCCTACAACATGGGTAATAGCACATCTGGCTTCAACCTCCTGACGAACGATCGTTACCTCCTCAACATGGCATACCTCCGCCTGAAGAACGTAACTTTCGGCTACTCGCTGCCGCTCAAGTTGATCAAGAAGATTAACATGCAGAAAGCCCGCGTCTATATCTCCCTCGAGAACTTCCTTACTTTCGACCATCTGAAAGGCATGCCGGTCGATCCTGAAGTTGTTGCAGGTACTTCTTCCCTTCTGAGTTCCGGATACAACGCTTCCCGTGCTGCAGTTGGTGCTCCGGCCATGCGCACAGCATCTTTTGGTGTCCAAGTCTCATTCTAATTAACGATTCGCATCATGAAAAAATTTATACCTATTCTTCTGTCCGTCGTCGCAGCCCTCGTGTTCACCGGCTGTAACACCGATTTTCTTGACAGATCCAGCAAGGTGACCATGACCGACAATGCGGATTATTGGACCAAGGCCGAAAACCTCCGCCTCTTCGTCAATGGCGCCTACAACAACTACTTTACAGGATACAACTCCGGCTGGTCGGGCACCAAAGCGCCGACCTGCTTCAGCCGCAATGAATGCAGTGATGATATTTCTACTGGCAGTGCTCAGTACGATATTCTGCTGACCAACCCCAATGACAACTGGTTCCGCAGCGAAGGAATCCGCCTGTTGGTACGCCGCGGCGGCACGGGCTGGGACTTCTCCTGGGTCCGCAAATGGAACACCATGATCGAGCGCCTCGAGATGTACAAGGACAGCTACACCCAGGAAGAATACAACCATTGGATGGGCGTCGCCCGTTTCTTCCGTGCCTATGAGTACAGCACGATCGTGATGTCGTTCGGCGATGTCCCGTACTATGATCACGTGCTTGAAAACACGGACTATGACGAGCAGTACAAGGACCGCGATCCCCGTTCCGTCGTCATGCAGAAATGCATGGAAGACTTCGACTTCGCCGTGGCCAATATCCGTACCAACGATGGCACTGACTACGTAAACCGCTACGTCGCCGCCACGATGGCTTCCCGCGCCATGCTCTTCGAGGGCACCTGGTACATCTATCACAAGAATGATCCGGCCATGAAGACCAACAGCAATGTGGACGCACTGGCCAAGACTTTCCTGGAGAAAGCTCGCGACTATGCGCAGATCGTCATGGATTCCGGCAAATACAGCTTCTCCACGGAGTTCAACGCTTTGTTCGGCACCTACAAGGGCCGTCCGGCAGGCAACGAGATCCTGCTTTACCGTTCCTACAGCAACGACCTGGCTATCCGCCACTGTATCGCTTCTTACTGCAATATGCGTGAGGGCCAGTCCGGCTTCGCCAATCTCTCCACGCTGAAGGCCTGGATCTGCAACGACGGCCAGCCGTACACCAATTCGAATCTGGCTGGAGCCGATTCGTTTGAGATGCACGACCTCGTTGCAACCCGCGACCCTCGCTTTGAGGCTACTTTCTATAGAACCGCCACGCACCTCAACGGTACTGGTATCTACACCACGAAATTCATCAACCGTGAAGGTCCGGATATCTGGATGGACAACACAAACAGCGGCCGTCCAGAGTATCGCTCCAACACCAACCTCAATGGCTATCCTTGCATCCGCTATGCGGAAGCAGTCTTGAACTGGATCGAAGCCAAAGCCGAACTGGCAGACAAATTCGGTGGCACTTCTGTTACGCAGGCCGACCTCGACCGCTCCATCAACGCCATCCGCAACCGGCCGTTGGCCAATGAAGCAATAGCCCGTGGTGCCAAGAAGACCGCTCCGCTGCAGATCAGCAATCTGCCCAACGATCCTGCCCGTACTTCCGCCCTTGAGGCCAAGACCCACGCCGGTATCGTGAACAGCCCGCTGATTTGGGAGATCCGTCGTGAACGCCGCATGGAGTTCTTCGCCGAGAACTTCCGTACGCTCGATATCCGCCGCTGGGGCAAGCTCGAATTGATGCAAGGTGCCGACAACCCTGACATCCTCCTCGGTTGCTGGGCCGACTTGAAGAAAGTCAGCAATCCTGAAGACCCCAATGAGCGTCCGTACAACATCGCACCTGCTGACGCCGGCCTACTGAAGGTCCAAAAAGCAGACGGTACGATCGTGACCTACAACGGTTCCAACCTCGATGAGATGGTGGGCTTCCTGATGCCGAAGAACGTCCGCGACCGCGGCGCTATCGGTGGAGTGAAGCAGTATCTTGAACCGATTTGCCGCGATGTCATCAACGACTACGCCAACAAATCGAAGGAAGGCAAGGAATACAAAATCACCCAGAACCCGGGTTGGGAAGAGTAGCCTTCTGTTGAATCATCAGTCAAGCCGTTCCGTTCATCGGAACGGCTTGATTTTTAACAGAAAGATTGTTTGTCATGAGAACTCGATACCTTCTTCTACTATTTCTTATTTTTGGAAGCGTCTCGCTCTCCGCGCAGGAGGTCATCCATCATCAGCGCGGGGAAGACTTGCAGCAGTATGTGCTCGACAGCATCAAGTTCATCCTGCCCGGATACCAGTCCGGTGTGGTGAAGTTCAAGGACGGGTCCTTCTCAAGGGCTCCGATCAATGTATCAACCATCGAACAGCGGGTTTATTTCCTCACCCCGTCGAATGAAGTGCAGGTTCTGGTCGACGAGGATCAGGTCGTTTACGTTTTCATGGACCAGCGAACTTTCCTCAAAAGCCGCTACGGATACGTCGAGCAAATGGTAACCATCGGCGATGTAACACTAGGCGCCGTCCGGCGGGTTTCGTTCCTGGAAACCGAAAAAAAGGGCGCTTACGGCTCCACTTCGCAGACCACATCAGTGACGACCGTCGGTTCCTTCCAGGATAAAGGCGTGATGTATACGCTCAATGTGGATCAGAGCACCCCTTTTATCTATAGTGTGACCCCGTACTTTTGCAAGAACGGCAAGATCGTGTTATCCAACAAAAAGAACCTCCTCAAATGCTTCCCCAACAAGAAAGATATCATTGAGGAATACCTGAAAGAGCATTCCGTCAACTTCGAGTCTCTGGAAGACCTGAAGCGACTCTTTGCAGCTATTATTTAGTTGGAGAATTTGCCGGACCCAATCCGACATCTAATCTATAGGAACTTGATGATGTAGAAGAGCATCACGCCGCTGGCGGTGAGTTTCAGGCCGGTGCCCAGCAGGAAGCCGAGGAAGGAGCCGAAGGCGGGCTTAATGGAATCCGTGACGTTGCGGCCGGCAAAAAGGACTTCCGAAAGCAGGGCCCCCAGGAAAGAGCCGGCAATCATCCCCCAGGGCGGAAAGAAGATCAGACCGATGATCATTCCCACAAGCGTGCCGCGCCCTGCGGCCTTCGACCCGCCGGTCTTGGTGGTTACCCAGGCGGGAACGATATAGTCGAGCACGGTCACCACGAGGGTGACGGCCAGCCATGCGAGCAGCAGGCCGGTCGTCATGCCTTCGGGATGCGTCAGATAGACCAGCAGCAGGCCGAGCCACGACAACGGCGGCCCGGGGATGACCGGAAGGATACATCCCACGAGGCCGACGATGCCGATAATCACAGCAAGAATCTTAAGGATCAACATGAACTTTGACTAACAGGCGCCATCAGGCGCTAGCGGAGGCCGTTGCGGGAGCCTGTGCAATAGCAGGCCGTAGCGGCGGGGTTCGGGGCAGAGCCCCGTTAGAACATATAGTCCCAGGCGGGGAGTTGGATCGGTTTGCTGTCCAGGGCCTTGAGGGCCTTCTCGTTCAGGTACTTCTTGTTGATGACGATGCGGAACAGGTACTCGTCGAACCAGCGGTCGGTGAAGGTCACGTAGCCGTGGTTGCCGGAAGCCGGGCCCCAGCTGTTTTCGAGCTCCCATTTCACGGGCACGTCGTTCTCGTCGGTATCGCAACCGATGAGGGTCATGGCGTGCGAGGAACCGCTCTGGCGGGTGAGGATGCGGGCCTTCTTGTCCATGTCGAGCGTAATGCCGAAGAGCGAGGCGTAGTCATAGTAATCCACGTCCATGATACCCTTGGCGCGGTCGCTCTGCTTGCCCACGTCGCAGGAGATGTAGAGCGGCGTGTTGTCCTTGATGGAGGCCAGGGCGGCGGGCTTGATGTCCTCGTTGGGAAGGTTCAGGTAGCGCCAGTTGATGCCTTCGTAGGTGTTGCGGTAGGAAGCGATGTCGTAGACTTTGTAGTACTCACGGGTCGGATCGTTCATGATCATGATGTACGTCTCCGGGTTGTAGTTCTCGGGGATGATGCTCTTGTAAAATTCCAGCGGGGTGGTCTTGAGGGTCTTGACCTCGCCTTTGGCATCCTTGTAGCGCCAGGTGAACTCCGCCGGGGGCTCGCCGAGGCAGAGAGCCAGCACGCGGTAGACTTCCTTCAGGATCTCGATTTTTTTAGCCTCGACAGCTTTCTTCTTGGCACCGCCGGCCATCATTTCGCGCAGGTGCCAGCCGCCCGTGCGCAGCAGCTCGTTGAGCACGCCCCGCATCTGGGCGGTGTTGTTGGAGTGCTCGGTCTCCGGCATCACACTCTGCGGCACCACGCCGTATTTCTCAGCCACGTCCCAGAAGAGGTTCCATACGCCGCCGTCTGCCACGGGCGACTTGAAGAAGAATTCCACGTCACGGTCGGTGATGGGGCGGTCGGCCGTCGCGATGACGTTCTCCAGGAAGAGATTTGCCTTCTCGAACTGGTCCCAGAAGAAGCAGAAATTGTGCGAGAAATCGAATTCCCGCAGGTCCAGCTGCTTCATCACGCCAGGGCGCAGCACGTTCATCGAGGTGAACATCCAGCAGCGGCCGGAACTGAGCTGGTTGGTGATGCCTTTGACATCGCAGCGATATTTGAAGAAATGGTCGATCTGACCATCCTTTTCAAGATTATAGGTAAACGACTTGATGTCGCGATCGTGGGTCAGGGCGTTCTGGATGGCTTTGGTGGAAGCGTCCTTGACGAAGCTGCCCTGGATTTCCTTGAGCTCGGCCTGTCCGATGCTCTGTGCGCCTGCTGCAAGCCAGACGAGCAGGGCGGCGAGGATAAAGAGCGTTTTTTTCATATCAGTCGGTATACATGGTGTTTTCTATTTCCTCTACGGTAATCGGGATGCGGGCCGGACCAAGAATCCGGGCACCCTTCGGCGTGATGAGCAAGTCGTCTTCGAGGCGGATGCCGCCAAAGTCATAATAGCTCTCCAGCTTGTCGAAGTTGATGAACTGGGCGTTGTGACCCTCTTTCTTCCATTTCTCGATAAGGGCGGGAATGAAATAAATGCCCGGCTCATCGGTGATCACGTGACCAACCACCAGGCGGCGGGCCATGCGGAGCGAGCCCAGGCCGAGTTGCTTGGCGCGGGTCTGGTCGGGGTCGTAGCCCACGAAGTCTTCGCCGAGGTCTTCCATGTCGTGTACGTCAAGGCCCATGTTGTGGCCCAGGCCATGCGGCATGAAGAGGCCCTGCACACCGGCGGCCACCATCTCGTCGACATCACCATGGATCAGACCGAGGTTCTTGAGGCCCTGGACGATGATCTTGCAAGCGCCCAGGTGGACCTCACGGTAGGTCACGCCCGGGAAAGCAGCTTCGCGTGCATAGTCATTGGCGGCCAGCACAATGTTATAGATGTCTTTCTGCTTTTGGGTGAACTTTCCGCTCGTAGGCAGAGTGCGGGTGTTATCAGAGCAATAGTGCGAAGCGACCTCCGCTCCCGCATCGATGACACAGAGGCGGCCTTCGGTCAGGATGTCATCATGCTTGTGGTTGTGCAGCGTTTCGCCGTGCTGCGAGAGGATGGTGGGGAACGAGGTCATCAGGCCGCCACTCCGGCACACACCTTCCATGATGCCGACCACTTCCTGCTCCTTCATACCCAGGCGCATCATTTTCATAGCAGTCACGAACATCGTATAGCCGAGGGCGCAGGCTTCCTCAATCTCGACGATCTCGCAGGGCTCCTTGGCGTGCCGCAGCGAGACGACGGCCTTGATGAGGGGAACGCTGGCGCGGGATTTCATCTCGTCGAAACCGATGCCCAGCATCTGGTGCAGCAGAATTTTGTTGTGGTTGCGGTAGGGCGGCAGGAAATGGATCGTGCGGCCCTTCTGCTGCGCTTCTTTCAGGCAGTCAGCTAGTTTGGCAAACGGGGCGGTCTTGCTGACACCCACCTCGGCGGCCTGGTCGGCCATCGAGGGCTGCGGCCCCATCCAGATGATGTCGTCGATGTCCACGTCGTTGCCGAAGATCACTTCCTGTCCGGTTTCGGCGTCGAGCACGGCGGCCAGGTCGGGCTTGTCGAGTCCGAAGAAATACAGGAAGGAGCTGTCCTGCCGGAACAGGTACTGGTTGTCCGGATAATTGCAGCTGGCCTCGGTGTTGCCCAGCAGCAGGATGATGCCTTCGTTGAACTTTTCCAGCAGCCGTTTCCGGCGGGAGATATAGACTTGTTTGTCGAACATATAGCAGGGAATTTAGATACAATTTGTAAATTTAATAAAATAATCCGGATTTGCGGCAAAACCCGTATATTTGTAAATTCAAATCCGGGATATGAAACGCGAGCATTTTACCCTACCGTATGATGGCGGGCTCATTGAAAAAGACCTGCCCAAAGGAATCCTCCACTCCTACGAAAAAGTTTGGACACACATCTATGAAGACGCCCGTCCGGCTTCGAAAGACGTCGCCGACATCATCGTCGACGCCATCAAGGCCACCGAAGGACGCCTGTTCCGCCTGGGCCTGACCACCGGTTCCACGCCCACCGCTCTCTACAACGAACTGGCCCGCCGCTGCCAGGCCGGAGAGGTTTCGTTCAAAAACGTGGAAGTCGTCTCCATCGACGAATACTATCCTTCCACCGGAAAGGAACGCCAAAGCCGCAACTACCTCCTCCACGAAGCCCTGCTCGACAAGGTGGATATCCTGGAAGAGAACATCCATATCCCTGACGGTTCCGTGCCGCAGTCGAAAATATCGGAATACAACGCCGAATTCGACAAAATGGCCAGAGACCTCGACCTGCTGGTGATCGGCATCGGCGAGCAGGGGCAGGTGGGCTTCAATGAGGCCGGCACCTCAGTCAAGAGCCGCACCCGCACCGTCCGTCTGTCGCACAAGTCCCGCAAGCGCCAGAGCCGCTTTTTCCTCGGTGACCTGAACGCCACCCCGACCATGGCCCTGACCCTGGGCATCAGCACCATGCTCTCGGCCAAGCGCATCATCTTGATGGCCTGGGGCGAAGACAAGGCCGCCGCCGTGAAGGCCATCGCGGAAGACCTTCCTACGCCCGCCTGCCCGGCATCGCTGCTCCAGCAGCACGAGCACATCAGCTTTTATGTGGACCAGAACGCCGCCTCGCAGCTGACCCGCGTGGTCGCACCCTGGCTCATCGGCCCCTGCGACTGGACGCGCAAGTTCATCCGCGGCGCCGTGGTGTGGCTCTGCCAAACCGTCCACAAGCCCATCCTCAAACTCACGGAGAAAGACTATCTCGACAACTCGCTCGACGAACTCATCGAAAAGTTCGGTCCCTACGACAAGATCAACATCGACGTGTTCAACGACCTGCAGCATACCATCACCGGATGGCCGGGCGGCAAACCCAACGCCGACGACAGCACGCGTCCCGTGTCGGCCAAGCCGTTCCCGAAGACCGTGCTGATCTTCTCGCCGCACCCCGACGATGACGTGATCTCGATGGGCGGCACCTTCATCCGCCTGGCCAGCCAGGGACACAACGTCCATGTGGCCTACGAGACCTCCGGCAACGTGGCCGTCCACGACGACGTGGTGCTCCAGCACATGGACGCCGCCTTCCAGCTGGGCTTCGCCGACAAGTTTGCCGAAGTCAAAGCGCTGGTCGACAGCAAGGTGCCGGGAGAGCCTGAGCCGCGCGAGTTGCTCGCCATCAAAGGCGCCATCCGTCGCAGCGAAGCCCGCGGCGCCGTGCGGTCCTTCGGCCTCAACGACAACACCAACGCCCACTTCCTCAACCTGCCGTTCTACGAATCGGGCGGCATCAAGAAGAATCCGCGCACCCAGGCCGACGTCGACATCATCAAGAAACTCATCTCCGAGCTCAAGCCGCACATGATCTTCATGGCCGGCGACCTGGCCGACCCGCACGGCACGCACCGCGTCTGCACCGAAGCGGCGCTGGAAGCCGTGGAGCAGCTGCGCGAAGAGGGAACCAAATGGCTCGCCGACACCCACATCTGGCTCTATCGCGGCGCCTGGATGGAATGGGACCTCGGCCGCGTCGACATGGCTGTGCCGCTGAGTCCCGACGAGGTGATCAAGAAACGCCATGCCATCTATCGCCACCTGTCGCAGAAAGACATCGTCCCCTTCCCGGGTGACGACTCGCGTGAATTCTGGCAGCGCGCCGAAGAGCGCACGCAGAACACCGCCCGTCTCTACGACGAGCTCGGCATGGCCGAATACCAGGCCATCGAGGTATTCCTGAAGTTGTGCTAATCCCATGAAAATGGCCGGTTGATGAACCGGCCATTTTCATTATTTGCAGTACTGATCCAGCCAGGCGAAGAACTCGCGGTTCCAGTGGATGGAGTTCTGAGGCTTGAGGATCCAGTGGTTCTCGTCAGGGAAGAGGATCATCTTCGACGGGACACCCATCATCTGGGCGGCATTGAAGGCCGACATCCCCTGTTCCACCGGCACGCGGTAATCCAGTTCACCGTGCGTCACCAGAATCGGCGTGTCCCAGTTCGGCACAAGCTTGTGCGGCGAGTTGGCGTAGTGGCGGACGGAAGCCGGGGTCTTGCTCCACGGCGAACCGGCCATGTAGACACCCGGCGTCTTGCAACCACCGTTGTCCCAGTCGGGGAACCACATCTCTTCGGTCGACATGTACATCGATTCCTCGTTGAAAATGCCGGCGTGTGCCACGAAGGCCGAGAAGCGGCCCTGGTGGATGCCCGCCAGGTAATACACCGAATATCCGCCGTAGCTGGCACCCACGGCCGCCATTTTGCCCACGTAAGGCTCCGCTTTCAGCGCGTCGGCCGCGGAGAAGTAATCACGCATGTTCTGGCCGATGTAGTCGCCGGAAATCTGCTCGCACCACTCCTGCCCGAACGCAGTCGTTCCGCGGCGGTTCGGCAGGATCACGATGTAGCCCTGCGAAGCCATCAGGCGGTAGTTCCAGCGATACGACCAGCCCTGCGTGATGGCGCCCTGCGGGCCGCCGAGGCAAAGCAGGATGGCCGGATATTTCTTCGAAGGATCGAACTTCGGCGGATAGACCACCCAGGTAAGCATCTTCTTGCCGTCGGTGGTCGGGATCCAGCGCTCTTCGACCTTGGGCTGCTCGAGCTGGGCGAAGATGGCGTCGTTCTCGTGCGAGAGCACCGTCCAGGAGCCGTTGGCCAGCGACACCGATACGATCTCTGCCGGGCGCATGAGCGTGGTCTGGGTAGTGATGATGCGGTCGCCCACAAGGATCGGAGTGCCGAAATCGGCCCATTCGTGCTCGGGTGTCACGCGGGTGAAATGACCCTCGAGGTCGGTCTTCCAGATTTCCTTCACGCCTTCGACTTCGGCGCTGAAATAGATTTCCTTCGAGTCGGGCGACCACACGGGCGACCCCACGTTGTACTTGAAGTTCTTCGAAAGTTCGATGCGCTCGCCGCTGACGATGGGCGAGATGAACAGGCGTACCTTGTCGGCCTCATAGCCGTCGCGCTCCATGCTCAGCCAGGCGAGGGTGGTGCCGTCGGGCGACCACACGGGTTCGGTGTCGTAGCCCATCATGCCGGCCGAAGCGTTATACTGCGGATGGCCGACGCCGGGCTGTTCCTCCATGTTGTAGACATAGATGTCGGTATTGGTGGAGAAGGCGTAGTCGCGGCCCGTGAGTTTGCGGCAGGAATAGGCGATCTGGTGGGAATTCGGCGCGAAGTCGAGTTGTTCCATCCCGCCGAAAGGTTCGGTGGGCAATTCGAAGGGGGCGCCGCCGAGGATGTCGGTACCCGGGCCGAGGGTCTTGCCGTCAAAGGGGGCATAGTAGGTATGCGGGATGTTTTCCACGAAGTGGTCCCAGTGGCGGTACATCAGGCCTTCGATGGTACGGGCGGTGGATTTCTCCAGGTCGGGGTAGATATCGACCGGCTTCTTGGCCACCTTGAACTCGGTGATATACATCACGCAGCTGCCGTCGGGATGGATCTTGAATTCCGAGATGCCGCCGGGGACGTCGCTCACGCAGCAGTCGCCCGTGCCGTCGGCGTTCATCACATGCATCTGACCGCCCTTCAGGTAGGCGATCCGTTTGCCGCCTTCGATCCAGCGGGCGTTGCTGATGCTCTTGGGGGAATGGGTGAGCTGGTGGTTGTCCGTACCGTCGATATTCATCACGAAGAGGTTGCGGTTGCTGCGGTTCTGCTCGATCGAAGTGTAAGCCACGCCGTAGAGGATCTTGCTGCCATCGGGCGAGACCTGCAAATCGGAGATCTTGCCGAGCTGGTGCATGATTTCGGGGGTGAAGTGGCCGTCGACGATGGTCACGTCGTGCTTCTCCAGCACGGGTTCTTTCGGCGCTTTCTCGCCGCAGGCGCTGACTAGGGCCATGATTAAGAATAGATAAAAGATTCTTTTCATATTCATTCATATTTAACGGCTTTTGGCTCCAGGGTTATAGGATCTCAGGCCAGAAAAAATGGCCTTCGACCCTATAACCCATTCCGCTAAAGCCTTATCATCATTCATTCTCGTCATTCCGGACTTGTTCCGGAATCTCATCCTCATACCCATAGCCATAATCGATGCCCTTCAGCGTGGCAGGCACGCCCTTCGACATCCAGACGGGCATCGGGGCACCCTTGAGGAAGTGGTCGAAGAACTGGCTCAGGCGGATGCTCAGGTCCTTGCGGTTGCGGCGTTCGCGCAGGTTGTGCGCTTCGTCGTTGTACTGCAGCATCCAGGCCTGCTTGCCCATGCGGCGCAGGCCGTTGTAGAACTCGATGCCCTGCCACCACGGCACGGCACCGTCCGCGTCGTTGTGCATGATCAGTACCGGCGTGGTCACGTTCGGCACATGGAACAGCGGGGAGTTCTCTACATACAGGTCGAAACCGTCCCACAGGTCCTTGCCAATGCGGCTCTGGCCTTCCTCATACTGTCCCGTGCGCGCAATGCCGCTCTCCCAGCGGATGCCGCCGTAAGCGCTGGTCATGTTGCTGACCGGCGCACCGGCACCCGCCGCCTTGAAGCGGTCCGTCTGGGTGATGAGGTAAGCCACCTGGTAGCCGCCCCAGCTCTGGCCCTGGATAGCCATGTTGTCGCCATCGACCCAAGGGTATTCGCACAGCATGTCGACACCCGGCATCAGGCATTTGAGGCAGCTCTGGCCCGGGTGTCCGTCGGTATACACGAGGTCGGGCACGAACACGAGGTACTCGTTGCTCACGAAATACGGGATGTTGACCGTCGAGGCGCTCGGCGCGGGAACGCGGGGATTGTAGAGCGTTTCGGAGTTCTTCTCGTAGAAGTAGATCATCACGGGATACTTCTTCGCCGGGTCGAAGTTCTCGGGCTTGAAGAGCAGGCCTTCGAGCGGCTTGCCGTCCTCGCTGGTCCAACTCACGAGTTCCACCGTACCCCAGTTGTAGTCGCGCTGCTGCGGGTTGATGTCGCTCATCTGCTGCTGCGTCTTGAAGTTGTCCTTCGTCATCCAGACGTTGTTGCCGTCCTCGAAGTTGCCGCGGGTATACAGATAGCCGTTGCCTTTTTTGCCGGACGACACGGCCAGGTTGGCGAAGTTGTAGGGTCCTTCCACCATCTTCTGAAGTTTCGCTTTCTTCTTGGTGAGGTCTTTCATAGCGTAGCCGCGTTCCTTGGTCACATGGTTGAAGGTGGTGAACCAGGCCGGCTTGCCGGTCTTTACCTCGGCGCCGCCAAAGCCCATCGGGCCGCGGGCATCCGGATCGGAATACGGATTGGCATAGGCGTAGGTTGTCTTGGTCTCGCGGCCTTTGCCCTCGGTCACACGGAACGGAGCCACGGCTCCCGTCGGTTCGAACTGCCAGAGGTCGTACTGGTCGGGAATCCAGAAGAACCTGCTGTCTTCCGCCCAGATGGCGCGGCCCCAGGCACCCGGATCGGCCGGATGGTCGTCTTCCTCGTCCCAGAACGTAACGCCGAGTTTTGAAGTGAGTTCCCTGAATTCTCCGGTAGCCAGGGTATAGAGATACCAGTTGTTCTCCTTGGGATGGAAAGCGACCGCATAGGCGCCGTCGGGAGAGAAGGACACGTTGCTGAAAGGTGCGTCCTTCATGACCAGTTCGCGGCTGCCGTCCTTGAGTGAAATCTTGTAGATGTCATTGTGAGGGGCATAGCTCCAGCTGCGCTGCACGCGGTACGGCTTGTCGGTCGTGACGATGAGATAATCCTGTTTGTTCTTGTCGCCGATGCGGACTTCTGGAATGTTCTCGTCGGCCAGCTGCACGAAGCCACTGCCGTCGTAATTGACTTTGGCCAGATAGGTCCGGCCCTGTTCGCGGCGGAGGTTGTTCTTCTGCACGGGCTGGATATATTCGTCGTTCCACACCCAGATATCGAGCTTGGGCTGCTCGAAGTCCACCAGTGTGGTGTCCTTCTCGCGCGGGATGGGGCAGGTGCCGAAGGTCACGAAGTCGTCGCGGAACTCCACGGCGCGGGCGTCGCCCAGCTTCCATCCTTTCGGCAGTTTCCCGCCGTCGTGCGCTACGGCCTTTACGGCCTTCGCGCCGTCATAGAGATACAGGTCGAGGCTCTTCTTGGCGTCCTTGGCCGTATCGAGCGTGCCGAAGAAGGCCAGCCGGTCGGCCTTGTCGCTGAACGAAAGGGTCTTGAACGTAGCGCCTTTTTCGCCGGTCAGCACTTCGGTCGTGACCTTGGTGGCGGGATCGTAGAGGAAAACGCCGCGCACATGTACGCTGTCCTTCTTGTCAGGCTTGGTGATATAGGCGATGCGATCTCCCTCTTTCGAGACGATATAGTTCTCGACGCAGGCAATCGTATCGATGGCCAGGGTCTTGATGTTCAACACGTAGAGGTTGTCCTTGGTGGGCTTGGGAGCGGGAGCCTTTTCGGGTTTCCCGTCAGGTCCGGCCTGACCGGGCTCTTTCTCGGGCTTTTCAGGCTTTTCGCCTTCCTTCGGGCCTTTCTTGTCTTTCGGCTCAGGCTTCGGGGCGGGTTTCTCCGCTTCCTGGAAAGCCACGAAACCGGTCATCTTGTCGCCGGTCTTGAAGCCCTTCACCATCGGGAACTTGTCGATCTGGCCGGTGGCCAGGTCGAGGATGCCGATGCTGTCCTTGGGCATCTCATTGGGTTTCTTCTTGTCGATCTTCGCCTGGCGGGTCTCCTGGAAGGTCGGGGCGATGCGGAAGAAAACTTTCGTGGCGTCTTCCGAAATCTTCGCCTGCGAGGCCCGCGGAATGTCGTAGGTCTTGCCGGTCTTGGTGTTGTAGAGATGGAGCACGACGTCGCCCTCCTGCGGGGCCACGGTCCAGCGGGCCCAGTCGCCGTCGTTCTGCACGGTAAGGCCGCTTACGCTCTTCCAGTTGTCATACACCGAATGGTCGAGCGGCGGTTTGGCCGCAAAGGCGCTGAGCGTTACCAGCAGTGCCGCTGCGAAAAGAATGATTTTTTTCATATGAGAATTGATTTGTTATAATTTCCCAAAGCAATCCTCAAATTTACGAAATTTCCGCGGAATGTCAAGATGCCGGATCCGGTATCTCTTTTCGCCAAACAGCCGCAAGTTCATCGGCCTCTTGGCCCCTTCCGGGAGCGGTCACTTTGCGCCTACCCCCGATTTCGGCCCTTGCCGCAACACGAACGGCCCCACAACGCGTATGAGGCCGTTTGTATTGCGCCTGGCTGACGAAAAAAAAAGCCTCCAGGCCATTGTGAATTATCTCACTTGTACTTTGAAGCCCTGGATATCACTTTCCATAATTTTCAGTGGGACGGCGTTGCGGATTTCAATGCCTTCTACTTCCAGTTCGTAGCTGCTATAGGGTTTGCCGTAGTGCTGCATCGTGTAGGCATCGCGGACTTCGTTAACGGCGGCCCGGATAGTTGACTGCGCGTTCACGAATGCGCCGTATGGCGTTGCGCGATCGTTCTGGAGAAGGATCAGGTAGGTCTGCGGCTGAGCTTTGATGATATTGACCAATGTGGGCTGCAATGCCTCCGTTTCGATGTTTTTGTCGTCCAGGCGGAATTGGCCGCGGGCGTTGATCAACAGCCGGTGGGTGGTCTCTTTGCTCAGTTTGAAATCTTCCTGGACCGTCAAGCCTTTCTTTTCGGCGTTTTCACGGGTGGGCGGAAGCAGGCGGGGCGCTTCTTTCTCCTGTCCATTGCCGAAGTCACAGTTGTATCTGACCTTCAGGAGTTCTTTGCCGCGCAGCTGTTCGCGGACATCTTCGATCAAGCCCATCTTGCATTCGGGTTCGGCATCGAGGACGACGGTGTGATAATTTCCGCTGAGGACGTTGGGCAGGTCTTTTTCCCAGACAGGACTGTAGCTGTA
>CACZWU010000034.1 GCA_902784965.1 uncultured Bacteroidia bacterium
GTACTGGAAGCAGGTTGTCGAGGTTATTTTCAGAGGGTAGGCGTTTCAGGACATCCTCGAGCCACGCCCTCGTGTCCACATTGGCTGCCTTGCAGCAGGAAAAGAGTGAGTAGATGATGGCGGCGCGGACAGCGGCGTCGTGGTTGCCGCAGAAGAGATTGTGCTGAATAGCACTTGTCGCGGATGTCGTTAGCGTGTTGTGTAATCGTCGGGCATAGGTACCCTGTTTAGAATACCATTCAGCAAAGGCAATCGCGCCCGGTCTGCTCATCCAAAGTAGACCGGGCGCGTCAACCATCGCTCTAGATCGTTTTACGGCTGTTGCCCGTGACAGACGATTACACTCGTCCACCGCCTACATTATTCTGCAACCTTGACTAAAGGCTCACCAAGTGCAGTAGAAATCTCTGCGATGGATTTCAGCGTCAGGTTTGGGAAACCCGAAATCCATCTTGATATGACAGCCTCTGACCGCCCCATCTTTTTAGCAAGGTCACGTTGTGTCATGTTCTTCTGCTTAAGGATGGCATCGATGCGGGCAATGATATCGGCCGACAGCTGCACCTCGGACATAATATCCGGAGACACGGCAGCAACCTTTTCTTTGAACCATTCCTGCTTGTTTCTCATGATGGTTTTTATATTTCAATTGTGATATCCTCTATGCCGGAAAGCTTTCATTTCAAACTCCGTGGTGCCGTCCATCTCAAAGCTAATAGAGTACAGAGAAGCCTTCTCCGATTCATTCATAAGTTCAACTGTCGCTTTCTTTTTCACGTTCATAGGACAAAGGTATTAATTGAAAACTTAACATGCAAGCTAATTTTGCTTTTATGGCAAATATACACCCGCCCGACCCACAAATAAAAACTCGGACAGGATCTCGAAGTATTTCGGAAAATACAATTTTTCCGTCAGGCAAAAACTATTACATTTGTGGAAGTTATGGAACTGGACCCAAAGGTTATAGCTGCTGTCAAGCAATACAAGCAACTTGTGCTGGCGCATTTTGGCTCGGCGACCGTGTATTTGTACGGCTCGTACGGGAAAGGGACGGCACGTCCGGACAGCGACATTGACGTAGCTATCGTCGTCCCCGAGGTAAAAGATGATTTCTTGAAAGCGTCTTCCTTGCTATGGTCTCTTACCTGGGATGTCAATACGTTGATAGAACCCGTCTTGATCGACGAACGCTACCCTTCGCCCCTGTACGAAGACATTCTGCGGACCGGTGTCCGCGTGTAATTCCAGACCAATTTTAACTTTTTCGGAGGGTTTTAGTGCTCCGGAGGCGGAAGTTTTCTCCCGTCAGGACGCTACGGGATAAAGAGAGTCCCGTAGCGCCTGCCGAGGAAAACTTCCTCGGCGTCTCTGGTTCCGTCACGGACGGCGCATCTACTACAACGCTCGGGCCGCAGAATGATGTACGGCGTGATACGGCCATTCTGTGGCCGGGAATCTGGCGATTATGCCCGAAATGTGGACACAGAATGGCTCAATGCTCCATCAGCATCATTCTGTGTCCAAACAACTGGACCGGCCGCAACCGACGGCACTAGAAATTAGAAAGAGATGCTCAGTAGTTGTTGTCCCAGCTGGTGGATAGCATTCTCAATCCTGGCGACCTGTGCCTGCCGCGGCTTTGACTTGCCGTGCATATATGACCACAGTTGTTTCGGATGGATGCCGGACATTTTACCGAGGGCGGTAGGGGTGATGATGCCGGAATAGAACCGAAGCATTGTCTCGACGTCCCAATGGACCTGAAACTCGAATTCGTCGTCCAGCCAGTCCGGATAGAACAACGCTGTTTCCCGGCCATCCTCCTTGACCAGCCGAAGCGTCTCCTTCAACTCTTCAATGGCAGCATCCGGCGAATTGCCGCCCCCGAACAATGCGGGACAATCATTGCAGCTGGCGCTATAATAGCCGTCATTTGCGACACGAATGGTAATATCTACAGTAGTCATAATTCTATCCCCATGCTTTTTAACGCCACCCTCCGTCGGCGTTGCAAAGATAGAAAATTTTCTATTGTTTCTGTTCTGTTTTATGACAAATATACACCCGCCCGACCCACAAATAAAAACTCGGAGGTGAAGTTTTCAGAATTTCGAAGTTCTTCGATAAATACAATTTTGCCGCGACGGCAGGCTGGGTATGCTCACGGTGTTGTCGCGGCCAAAGTCGCTTAAGTTACCGAGGAGATGCCGGGCCAAGCCCGGCATGACGTCAAAAGAAGCCCGGCATGAGTTACGACCATGCCAGGGCTGCCGGAGCGGAGACGTTTGGCTCAGCTGCCGGAGCGGGAAGTGGGGAGAAGTGAAGTTCGGGCTTGAGGCCGATGGCGAGGGACAATTCTACGATTTTGCTGATTTTGCTGTCGAAAGACCCTGACATCAATTGGGTGATATACCCTCTGCTATATCCCAGATAATCTGCAAGCTGTGAACGATTCATTCCGTTGGCTTCCATGAACGATTCCATCTCATGGATGAGGTCGGACTGCATCTTCACCATCCAATATTCCTTGCTGCTCAGAAGTTCTTCTCTATTAATGGGTCTCATTTCCCTGAAGGTATTTGATAAATTGTTTTTTCAGTTCGCGGAGTCGCTTGATGTCTTTCCGTTGTGTGTTCTTTTTACCGCCGGTCACAACGATTTTTCCATCGGGTTTGGCAAAGGCATAGACGCGTAAGTGTTTGGACTTGAATTCATATTCTCTAATGCCATCCGTTCCGTCGCTAATAGGATGATAGATTGTTCCCGGAACAGGGCTCAGATCCGCGACCATCTGCATCCAGGCATATATCGTTCGCATCTCCGATCGGTATCGTTCTTCCAGTGATTGTTCAAATTCTTGTAGCAAATCTCTTCCGTCAACAATCAATCTCTCGAAAGATTGTCTGCCATCAATAATCTCAAGGCGTCTTAATTCGAAACTTAGCATAGTAACTCCTCCTGCCCAAATGTCTCCTTAAGACGAAGCAAAGGTAGCAATTTAGTTTAAACTAAACAACGGCTTCGTCATTTTTTTATGACAAATATACACCCACCCGACCCACAAATAAAAACTCGGAAGTGAAGTTTTCAGGATCTCGAAGTATTTCGGAAAATACAATTTTGCCGCGACGGCAGGCTGGGTATGCTCACGTGTTGTCGCGGTCAAGGTCCCGGACTTAGTAAAGGAAGCCGAACATCCAGATGGGGATGGAATGCCCCGACGCATACTCCAGGTTATCTTTTACAAGGTAACCAACTTCAGCTTCCTTGATCTGCACGCCCTTCTTGTTCTTGCCTCCTACCTCAAAAGTGATTCCGTCAATCTCAAAGTCAGATAGCTTTGACGATGTAGGGGTGCAGACCTGTTTGGTCCAGGCGAGGAAGTTGGTTTCCCGCATATTGCCGTCTTCGATTCTTCCATCCTCGGAAAGAGAGTAGGCAATGTTGCTGTTGCCAAGGTATAATTTCTCTATCTTGGCCAGCAGGTTATCACTATGTCCAGGTTCCCGGAGCGCGTTGAACAAGCCGGATGCTTCCAGGTAGCTAATGTAATCCGGAACGGTATTGCGGCTGAGTGCCAAATCCCGGCCAAGCTTGTCGTTACTGGGCTTGAAGGGGGCGCTCTTGGCGAGGATATACATCAACTTTTTCAGCTTGGCTGCTGCGGCGATAGTCATCTCGGCATATTTGGGAATATCGTCCTCGACGGTTGCAAGAATGGCGTTCTGGAGACGGATTTCGGCATCGCCCTCCTGAAAGAAAGGATAAAATCCGATGCGGCAGTATTCTTTATAGTACTTAATGGGGCGGTGTTCTCCATACGGGAAATCCACCTTGCCCTGGAGTATTTCCTCCAGTGTAGAGGTCTTGAGATTCCATCCATTGCGGATGTTCAGGAACTCGCGGAAGGACAGTCCGGGCATTTCGTAAGGGAGGCTGCGGCGGCTGAGATCGGCTTTATTGCCTTGTTTGAGAGCAAGGAGGCTGCTGCCGGAATAAACAACCTGAAGTGTGGGATAATCATCGTAGATGTTCTTGATTTCCGTGGACCAGCCTTTGTATTTGTGGACTTCGTCAATATACAGGCGCTTTCCTCCCTGGGAGAAGAAGGTCCCAGCTAGTTCATAGAGCGTGTGTCCTGCGAAATACATATTGTCTGCCGACACATAAAGTGTTTCGTCCAGATTGTCGTATTTCTTGATGTGCTGGAGCATGAGCGTGGACTTTCCTACCCCCTTCTGGCCCATGATACAGATTAGCCTGCTTTTCCAGTTGATTGTCTCGTGAAAACTGCGAATAAAGCTCATCGGAGTGAGCGAAAGCTTAATGCGGAAGGTGTTGAAAAGAGTCTCCATTGGCAAATACTTTTTGCAAAGATAATAACTCGCACCAATAATTGTGCAAGATATTTAGAAATTTGCACCAAAAACAGTGCATTAGCAAAAAAGTTTACCCAATGCCAAACAGCCCCAGCAGATACTTGACGAGGTGGAAGCCGATGACGAAGAGGATGCCGGCGATGATCCATTTCTTCTTTTGCTCCTTCTTCCGTTCTTCGCTGCGCTTCGCCATTTCTTCCAGCTCGGCGTCGGTGATGATCAGCTTGCCGGCCGCCTCGCACATCTCCCGGAAGGTCTGCTTGTAGCGGTCGCACTGTTGCTGGAACAGCGGGCCGGGCGCCGGCTCGGGGTGCCAGCGGTCCAGAAAGTAGAAGGCTGTACGAAGGTCGTTCACCGCCGCTTCGGCCCAGGCGTTGTCCTCAAAGTTATGAAGGCTTTCCAGCAGCGCCTGCGACTCTTCGGCGTCGACCGGCAGGTTCCGGTTTGTGATGTCGATCACGTAGGAGAGCAGCTTTAAGTAGAAATACTCCCGGGACGCGGGCGGAACGCTGCCCTGCAGGCGATCTTCGAGCTTTTTGACATCCGGCAGCGAGGTGTCGAGGTTGAAAGCCGCTTCAAACTTTTCCAGCGCCTTGCCGAGCGAAGCGCCGTCGCCGACCGCTGCATCTTCGAGGGTATGCTCGGCGAAGTAGCGCTCCAGCTCGTACTTGTCCAGTTTAATGATATCCATAGCTAAGTCTTTGAAATGCAAATATACAAAAAGAAAAATTCGTATCTTTGCCAAAATATACCTGTATCTGCGCCTTATGAACACCACCGACAAGATCATCATGGAGGGACTGACGTACGACGACGTGCTGCTCATTCCTGCCCGTAGCGAGGTGCTTCCCCGCGAAGTGGACATCCAGACCCGTTTCACCCGCGACATCCCGATCCAGGTGCCGATCGTCTCGGCCGCCATGGATACCGTGACCGACGCCAACCTGGCCATCGCCATCGCACGCGAAGGCGGCATCGGCGTCATCCACAAGAACATGCCCATCGAAATGCAGATGGAACACGTGCGCAAGGTGAAACGCGCCGAGAACGGCATGATCTACGACCCGGTGACCATCGACGTCGATGCGACCGTGGGCGACGCCCTGCGGCTGATGGCGCAGAACCACATCGGCGGCATCCCGGTGGTCGATGCCGGCCGGCATTTGATCGGCATCGTCACCAACCGTGACCTTCGCTTCCAGGACAACCCCGATACCCCGATCAAGTCGGTGATGACCTGCGAAAAACTCATCACCGTAGGTCCCAAGACCACCATCCCCGAAGCTACCGAAGTGCTGCGCAAGCACCGCATCGAGAAGCTGCCCGTGGTCGACGCCGACGGACGGCTCGCCGGCCTGATCACCTACCGCGACATCACAAAGATCAAGGACAACCCGAAAGCCTCCAAGGATGAGCTGGGGCGCCTCCGCGTGGCCGCCGCCGTGGGCATCAACTCCCACAGCCTCGAAGACGTGGAACGCCTGGTGAGCGTCCATACCGACGCCGTGGTGCTCGACACCGCGCACGGCCACTCCCTGGGCGTGCTCAACACCATCAAGAAGGTGCGCGCCGCCTTCCCCGACCTGCAGATCGTGGCCGGCAACATCGCCACCGGCGAAGCTGCCCTCGCCCTGAAGGAATGTGGCGTGGACGCCGTGAAGGTGGGCATCGGCCCCGGCTCCATCTGCACCACCCGCATCATCGCAGGTATCGGCGTGCCGCAGCTCACCGCCGTGATGAACGTGTCGGCCGCCCTCGAAGGCAGCGGCATCCCCGTGATCGCCGACGGCGGCATCCGCTACTCGGGCGACATCGTGAAGGCCCTGGCGGCCGGCGCAAGCACCATCATGGCCGGCTCGCTCTTCGCAGGCGTGGAGGAAGCCCCCGGCGAGGCCATCATCCTCAACGGCCGCAAATTCAAGTCGTACCGCGGCATGGGCTCGCTCGAAGCCATGCAGAAAGGCTCGAAGGACCGCTATTTCCAGGATATGGAAGAAGACATCAAGAAGCTCGTGCCCGAGGGTATCGTGGCGCAGGTGCCGTACAAAGGCACACTCTCGGAGGTTATCTACCAGCTGGTGGGCGGCCTGCGCGCCGGCATGGGCTACTGCGGCGCGAAGGACCTGGCCGCGCTGCGCGAGGCCAAGTTCGTGAAGATCACTGCCGCCGGCATGGTGGAAAGCCATCCGCACGACGTGACCATCACCCGCGAGGCCCCGAACTACTCCACCCGCTGATCCGCGCGAGTTTGGCGCGGGAGTTGCTCTCCCTTTGACCCGTGAACAAAAGAAGAATGATGAAAAAGATAGTTTTGGCCGCCCTGGCACTGCTGCTGACCCTGCCCGGGGCCTTCGCCCAGAGATACGACGGTGTGGTCGACAAGTCGGTGGCCCTGATCGGCAACGACATCGTGATGCTCTCGGACATCGAGTCGGAGGCGCAGATGATGCGGGCCCGCGGCCTGTCGGTCGACTGGAACGCCCGCTGCGAAATCCTGGAGAACTTCCTCGTGTCGAAGCTCTTCCTCACCCAGGCGAAGCTCGACTCGCTGACCGTCAACGACGCGCAGGTCGACGCGATGCTCGACCAGCGCATCAACGAGGTGATGACCACCCTGGGCGGCGAGCAGAAGACCGAAGAATATTTCGGGAAGCCCCTCTACAAGCTCCGCCAGGAGTGGCGCAACACGCTGAGTGACCAGTCGCTCATCCAGGAGAAGCAGCGCGACGTGGCTTCCAACACCCCGAAACTCACCCCGCGTGACATCAAGAAATACTGCGAGGAGACCCCGGCGGAAGACCTGCCGATGATCAGCACCAAATACCGCATCCGCCAGATCGGCGTGTATCCCGACCGCGAAGCGGCCGAACTGGCCGTAAAGGAGCGCCTGATCAACCTGCGCGAACGCGTGGTCAACGGTGAGAAATTCTCCACGCTGGCCCGCCTGTATTCGCAGGATCCGGGCAGCATGAGCAAGGGCGGTGAGCTCGGCATGGCCTCGCGTGCCATCTTCTGGCCCGCTTTCTCCGACGCCGCGATGTCGCTCAAGGTGGGGCAGGTGTCGCAGGTGGTCGAGACCCCCGACGGTTTCCATATCATCCAGCTCATCGAGCGCGACGGCGACATGTTCAACGCCCGCCACATCCTCATCAAGCCGCAGTACACTTCGGAAGACCGCGAGCGTGGCTTCCGCAAGCTCGACAGCATCCGCAACCTGGTGCTGGTCGACAGCCTGAGTTTCCTCGACGCCGCCCGCTCCTTCTCGGAGGAGAAGCACAGCGCCACCAGCGGCGGCCTGATGTCCGACGAATACACGGGTTCTTCGTATTTCGAGAAAGACCAGCTCAAGCCGGCCGACTACAACGTGCTCCGCAACATGAAGGAGGGCGACATCTCGGAGCCCTTCGAGAGCCTCGACAACGAAGGCCGCAACGGCAATACCATCTACAAGATCCTCTACCTGGAGAAGGTGATCCCGGCCCACGTGGCCAACTATCAGGACGACTACAGCGCCCTGATCGACGAAGTCAACAACAAGAACGCGATGAAGGCCATCGAGGAATTCATCAACGAAAAGATGAAGACCACCTATATCTTCATCGATCCGATGTTCCAGGGGTGTCCCTTCGAGCGCAAGGGCTGGGTCAAATAGGACGATGAAAGCAGGGCGACAGATGCTGCTGGCGGTGTTGCTCCTTCTGGGCTGCGGTGCGCCGCTCCGGGCCCAGGAGGCACCGAAAGACAGCCTGTTCCGCCTGCTCGAGGCCGAAAGGGCCGAACAGTACGAACAGTTCGGCAGCAACTACCGCCTGGTGAAGGGCCATGCCCGTTTCCTCCACAACGACACCTACCTGCTGTGCGATTCCGCGTCGTGGAACGTGGACAGCCGCTTCATCGAGGCCTATGGCAACGTGCAGCTCATCCAGGACAAGACGATGCTCAAGAGCGAGGAGATGCTCTACTGGATCGACGAGAACCGGGCCCTGTTCCGCGGTCCGCTGGTGGAACTCTTCGACAAGGACGGCAACACCCTGCGCACCGAGCGCCTGACCTACAACACCAAGGACAGCGTGGCCCGGTTCGAGTTCGGGGGCTCGCTCAAGGACAAGGATGGTAACGTGATCGAGAGCCGCAACGGCTCGTACGATGCGAAGGAGGGGCTCTTTACCTTCGAGGGAAACGTGGAACTCTACATGGACTCGCTCGAGATCAAGACGCAGAATCTGCGGTATTTCAACGACCAGGAACGGGCCCATTTCGGGCGGAACACCTATGTCTGGCGCGACGAGGGCTTCCTCCGGGCCGATGCGGGCTGGTACGACCGCCCGACCCGGGTGGTGCAGTTCGCCGACCACGTGTTCCTGTTCAACGAGAGCTACGATGCCTGGGCCGACGAGCTGTACTACTACCAGCAAAGCGGTGCGGCCGACCTGCTGCGCAACGCCCAGGTGCTCGACACCACCAACAAGAGCGTCTACATGGGCGACCATCTGAAGTACCTGCCTGCCGAAGACACGCTCTCGCAGCGGGGCCTGCTGACGGGCGAACCGGCCATCGTCTATTACGGCGAGAACGAAAACCACGAGGTCGACACGCTCTATGCGCGGGCCGACACCTTCTATGTCTATACGGTGCCGCGCTGGCGGATTCCCGAGTCGGAGGTCAGTGAGGCGAAAAAGCGCAAGGAAGACATCCTCTTCGATGCGGTGGCCAAGAAGCGGACCGAGGAGGCCGAGGCGCGCGAGAAGGAGCGCATCGAGAAGCTGCGCGAAGCGGGCAAGCTCCCGCCCGAATGGGTGGAGAAGCAGAAGCAGGCGGAGGCCGATTCGCTGGCCGCCCTGGCTGCTGCGGACTCCCTCGCCGCGCTGGCAGCGCAAGGGCTTGATAGCTTGTCTACTGGGGCTCCGCCCCAAACCCCGCCGCTCCAGCCTGCTAACGCACAAGACTCGACCTCACGGCTTCCGCTAGCGCCTGATGGCGCTTTGGACCCGCCCGCAGATTCGCTGTCGGCACCGCGCGACTCGCTCGCAGTCCCACGCGATACTGTCGCCATCCGCGACACGACGCCGGTCCGCTACCTGCAGGCCTGGCACAACGTGAAGATGTACCGCAGCGACCTGCAGGCCGCCTGCGACTCCATGGCCTTTTCGGAGCTCGACTCCATCGCCCGGCTCTTCGGGCGGCCCGTGCTCTGGAACGAAGTGCGCAACCAGCTTACCGCCGAAGAGATGCAGCTGCTCATGAAAGACGGCAACTTCAACCGCGGCAGCATGATCACCAATGCCTGGATCATCTCCCAGCAGGACAGCGTCCATTTCAACCAGATCAAGAGCACGGAGATGCTGGGCTATTTCTTCGAGAACAAGCTCTACCGCTTCGATGCCCTGGGCGGCGTGTCGGCCATCTTCTACATGGTCGACGAAGACGTGGTGACGACCGTCAACGTCAAGGAATCGAAGACGCTGACCGCCGCGATGAAAGACGGCAACGCGCAGCGGCTGCTCTACATGGAATCGATCAAGAGCGATGCCTATCCGGTGGGGGAACTCGAGGCGTCGAAACAGCGGCTCAAGGGCTTCGAGTGGCGGGCTGAGGAGCGTCCCGTCACGCGCGAGGCCATCACGAAGCGCCAGGTCCGGAAGTCGGAACGGTCGGACTACGACCATTTGAGCCGGCCGCTCTATCCCGAGACGAACAAGTACTTCGACAACTACATGTACAATCTGATCGAGGAGCTTAACGCACAGAAGCGGGAGGCGCTTGCCCGTCGCCAGCACGAGCAGGATTCGATCGCGAGAGTACAGGATTCTCTGGCGCATTTACAGCTTCTGGAAGAGATGTCTGCGCCGGAAGAGCCGGCGGTTGATTCGGTGGCGGTTGTCGTGGATACCGTTGCCGTGGATACCGCTGTCGTGGTCAAGCCGGTCGTGGTCGTGGAAGAAAGCGACAGCAGCCGGATGACGCCGGTGGTCGTGCCGTTCGAGACCATCGACCGGCAGGAGGTGGTGACGCACGCACCGGCATCGCCCGAGACCGTCGAACAGAGCACCCAGCTGACCCGCGCCGAGAAACGCGCCCTGCGCCGTGCCGAAAGAAAAGCCCGGCGTGAAGCACGCCGGGCTGCCAGACTGGCCCGCCGCGCACAGCGGCAGGCCGCAAAACACGCGTCCTAGTCGGCAGGCGCCGCTTCGGTCCCGAGCTCCTTCAGGAACGTACCGATCCCTTCAAACACGTTGTTGATCCCGTCGAGCGTAGTATTGACGCCCCACTTGGCGGCGATGGCCATGTATTTGCCGCAGGCCGCATTGAACTGCTTCTTCTCCTCGGCATTGTAGGAACTCTGGTTTTCCTTGAACTCGTTGACCATTTTCTCGAACTGGGCGTTGGCCTTGGCCCAGTCGTCCTGAGAGTACGAGTCGGCATGACGGTCGACTTTGTCGACGAAGGCTTCCATCCGTTTCGGGAGGTTTTCCTTGCAGGCAGACAGCAGCAGCATGGCGGCTGCCATCACGACGAATAGTACAAATGATTGTCTCATTTTCGGTTAAAATTTTAATATTTTCTGCAAAAATACGCATAATTATGGGGCGGAGGGTAGGTTTTTACATATTTTTTCAGTAAATTTGTTCAATAGAGCCGGAAAATTCATCTTTTTACCTAATACAACTGCTTATGAAGAAAGTTTTGATCATTGCGCTGATGTTGCTGTCATCCAGCATACTGTTTGCGCAGAACCGGGTCACCGGCAGGGTGACTTCTTCGCAGGACGGCTCCCCGATTCCCTTTGCCAGCGTTGTGGTGAAGGGTACGATGACGGGTGTCGCTTCCAATGAGAATGGCGCGTACGTTCTCGAAAACGTGCCGTCCAATGCAGTCCTTGTCTTCTCCTCCATCGGCTTCAACGACCTGGAGGTCGTCGTGAACGGACGCTCCGTGATCGACGCCGTCATGGCACCGAACGCCGAGTCGCTGGAAGAGACGATCGTCGTGGCCTATGGTACGGCCAAGAAAGGAACCTATACCGGTGCGGCTTCCGTCGTCCGGCAGGAAGCCATCAAAGACGTGCCGACCGTTTCGTTTGAGCAGGCGCTCAACGGAAAGGTGGCCGGTATGCAGATCGCCGGAACGTCCGGGCAGGCCGGTAGTGCCGCCCAGATCCGTATCCGTGGTATCGGCTCCATGAACGCTTCGAACGAACCGCTCTACGTGATCGACGGCGTGCCCGCCCAATCCGGCGACGCCGGCCAGATGAGCGATTACATCTATTCCACCAACAACGTGATGAACTCCCTCAACCCGAGCGATATCGAGTCCATCACCGTGTTGAAGGACGCCGCGGCATCCTCCCTCTACGGCTCGCGTGCCGCCAACGGCGTGATCCTGATCACGACCAAGAAAGGCAAGGAAGGCCGACCGACGGTGAGCTTCAAGGCTTCGGTGGGTATCACCCCCGACTGGGCCGTGAAGAACTTCGAGCCCGCCTCAGTCTATGACAACGTCAACGCCCTGTACACCATCTTCCACGATGCCGGTACGCGCGTGGACGGCCTCTCCGACGCGGAAGCTTCCGCCGATGCCATCAGCATGCTGAACAGCCGCTGGGGCCGCTTCGGCTACAGCCTTTCGGCCTCGGGCACCGGTGCCTACGATCCCGTGAACATCGATACCCGCAACGACGGTGTCATCACCCGGCGGGACGCCAACGGCAACATCCAGTTCTTCGACTGGAACAAGGCCTACTTCCGTACGGCCGTCTACCAGACCTACGACCTGAGCGTGAGCGGCGGTACCAAGAACAGCAGCTACTACACCTCGTTCGCCTACACCAAGGACCAGGGCCGCGTCTACATCAACGGCTTCGACCGTCTGAGCGGCCGCGTGAACCTCGACCAGAAGGTGGGCAAGCACTTCGAACTGATCTCCAACGTGGCCATCGCCCACACCAACCGCACGGGCTTCAACGATACCATCAACAACTCCGACAACTACTTCATGCAGTCGGTCAACCTGTTGTGGCCCCTCTACTGGCCCGATGACTACAAGACGGGCGATCCCTGGACCACCCGCTACCAGAGCTACGGTTACAACCTGCTCTACTACAACAACCTCTGGGAAAACAACTCCAAGAGCCTGAAGCTCTCCGTCAACGAGACGGCCATCATCAAGTTCACCGACTGGCTGAACCTGCGCACCGTGTTCTCGTACGACGACACCCGCTACCGCGACCACCTGTACTTCAGCCCCGAGCACTACAGCGGTGCTTCCGACAACGGCCGCGTGAACGAGATGACCACCATCTACAAGAAACTCGTCTCCTCCACGACCCTCAACTTCAACAAGAGCTTCGGCGACCACAACATCGGTGCGCTGGTGGGCTTCGAGGCCGAGAAGAACGAGACCGACTTCCACCGTTCCACCGGTAAGGACCTCCCCGTGAGCGCCCTCCACACCGTGGCCACGGCCGGTTCGCTCGATGCCAACGGCTACAGCTGGGGCAACTCCATGATGTCGATCCTCTCGCGCGTGGAATACAACTACGCCGGCAAGTACTACGCATCGGCTTCGTACCGTCGTGACGGTTCCTCCCGCCTGGGTCCCGACACCCGCTGGGGTAACTTCTGGTCGGTGGCCGCTTCCTGGCGTATCAGCGAGGAAGGCTTCATGAAGAACCAGGATGTGGTCAACAACCTCCGTCTCCGTGCTTCCTACGGTGTCAACGGTACGCTGCCGACCAGCAACTACGGCTGGCGCTCGCTGGCGGGCTACGGTTACCAGTACATGGGCTCTCCGGGCGGCGGCCTGAGCAACGCGGCCGACGCTTCCCTGTCTTGGGAGACCAGCTACACCTACAACTTCGCCCTCGAGTTCGGCCTGTTCAACAACCGCCTCAGCGGTAGCGTCGAATACTTCAACCGCGACTCCAAGGACCTGCTGCAGGACGTGCCCATCTCCACCATCACGGGCTTCAGCTCCACGCTGCAGAACATCGGTGAGATCAACAACCACGGCTTCGAGGTCGAACTGTCCGGCGATATCATCCGCACCAACAAGTTCCGTTGGAGCGCCGGCATCAACGCTTCGTTCATCCGCTCGAAGGTCACCAAATTGTACGACGACGCCGACATCATCTGGTACGACCCGACGGGCGGCGACGACAACACCCAGTTCCTCTATCGCGTGGGCGAGTCGACCCTGGCCATCTACGGCCGTGAGTGGGCCGGCACCAACCCCGAGAATGGTGACAACCTCTGGTATTCGAACAACGACAACTGCGACATGAAGATCAACGGCCGCAACGTGGTGCTCGACTTCAACGACTCCGACGAGGTGATCCTGGGCGATGCCAACCCGTTCGCCTATGGCGGTATCAACACCGACATCGAGTGGAACGGCCTGACCTTCGGCCTGAACTTCATCTACAAGTTGGGCGGCAAGATCTACGACGGCGCCGTGTACCGCTTGGCCGATGACGGTTACTTCTGGAACCGTATCCGCGGCAAGGAGTACCTGGCCAATGTCTGGACCCCGACCAACCACAACGGTATCTACCCGCAGCTCCGCGGTTGCGACCTGGAAGACGCCATGGAATACAGCTCGCGCTGGATGCACGACGGCACCTTCCTCCGTCTGAAGACCATCTCCCTGGGCTACAACCTTCCGACCAACTTCATCAAGAAGATCGGTCTGACCAAGGCACGCGTCTATTTCAACGGCACCAACCTGCTGACCTTCTCCAAGTACAAATGGGCCGATCCGGAGGTCAACGCCTACGGCACCCGGGCCTTTGAGACCCCGATTGGAAAGACCTATACGTTCGGTCTTGAATTCAGCTTCTAAAGGACCCTCAAAAACTAAGAGATATGAAAAAGATTACCAATATATTGATTTCTCTGGCCTGTGTCCTGACCATCGTTTCCTGCCAGAACTTCCTGGACGTGCCTCCGACCAACCAGGCGGACTCTTCCACCTGCCTCACCAGTGTGCACGATGCTGAGGTGATGCTCACCGGCCTGATCTACAACCTGACCTCCGCCAGCTACTATGGCCGCAACTTCCTGCTCTACGGTGACGCCAAGGGCGGTGACATGACCATTTATACCGGCGGTAACCCGGGCGACGCGCTCTACTACTTCAACCACTCGGCTTCCAGCAACTCGTATTCGGGCTTCTGGTCGCAGGGCTACTACTGCCTGCTGCAGGCCAACAACATCATCAACAACATCAAGGGTCTGCAGGAAGAAGGCACGACCGAGGACTTCGATGACTGCCTGGGCCAGGCCCTGACCATCCGCGCCCTGATCCTGTTCGACCTGGTGCGCCTCTATGGCAAGCCCTACAACATGGACAAGAACAGCGACGGCATCGCCGTGGTCACCGAGCAGGTCGACGCTTCGGCCAAACTGCTCCGCGACCCGGTGGAGAAGGCCTACCAGCAGATCGTGGCCGACCTCACCGAGGCGGCTCCGCTGATGTCGACCAAAGCCCGCGGCGGCTATTTCAACTACTACGCCAACCAGATGCTGCTGGGCAAGGTCTACCAGTATATGGACAACCAGAGCTCGGCCCTGACCTGCTTCGAGAATGTCATCAACAGCGGTCGCTACACCCTCTACACCCCCGCCAACTGGGTGGCATCCTGGAGCAAGGAGTTCGGCAGCGAGTCGATCCTCGAGCTGGCCATCTACCCGAGCGAGCGTGACCTGGGCACCGGTTCCCTGGGCTGCTATTACATGCGCAAGGGCCACATCAAGGCCGCCAACGGCAACTTCAACGCCAGCAAGTACTGGATGGACCTGATGGACGACGACGATGTCCGCTGGGGCATCATGGACTGGGGCCACTACTATGGCGACACCACGGTCGACCCGAGGGTCCAGGCCCGCGCCGCCTACGGCAAGGACTGCTGCTACAAGTATTCGGGCAGCACCGGCCTGGCCGGTGACAAGGGTTCCTCCAACTACACGGCCGTCAACATCAAGGTGTTCCGCCTCTCCGAGGCCTATCTGCTCGCCGCTGAGGCCTGCCTGTCGACCAACAAATCGAAGGCCGCAGAATACCTCAACGCCATCGCCAAGCGCGACCTCGACTACACGCCGTGGACCGCTTCGACCGTGACGGAAGAAGCCATCTACAACGAGTATCGCCGTGAGTTCCTCTGCGAAGGCAAGCTGTTCTTCGAGCAGTGCCGCTGGAACAAGACCATCACCTTCGAGGACAACGCCTACTACGGCTCCACCGTCTCGACCCGCCGTGGCACGACCATCGACCGTACCAACAATCTGTGCCGCCTCCCGGTCTCCATCGACGAGATCCACACGAACCCCGGCATCCAGCAGAACCCCGGTTACTCGGGCAGCGAATAGGCCGATGCGTACGTTTTCCACACCGATGGGAAACCTTCGGGTAGAAGTCTTTGGACACGCTTCCGTACGGTTCGACATAGCTGGCAAGACCATCTATGTCGACCCGTACAGCGAGGTCCACGACTATAAGGGCGACACGCCGGCCGACCTGATCCTGGTGACCCACAACCACTACGACCACTACGATCCCAAGGCGTACAAGGAGATCGATACGCCCCGTACCGCCTGGATCGTGAGCCAGAACGTGGGCCATGTGGACGACCGTTTCACGGTGCTGGCCAACGATCAGATCTGCGCCTGGCAGGGCATCAGCATCTGCGCTGTGGAGGCCTACAACGTGAACCGCCGCAATCCGCAGGGCGATCTCTTCCACCCGCGTGGGGTGGGGAACGGCTACGTGCTCGATTTCGAGGGCTTCAAGGTGTATCTGGCCGGCGACACCGAGCCGATTCCAGAGATGCAGGACCTGCCGAAGATCGACCTGGCCTTCCTCCCGAAGAACCTGCCCTACACGATGACCGACGAAGAGTTCGTCAAGGCCGCCAACCTCATCAAGCCCAGGTATCTCTACTGCTACCACTATTTCGAGATCGACGTCCCGAAACTGAAAAAGGAGCTCGATCCTGCGATCGAACTCCTCAACTAAAAACCGAAGGGGGCCCGCGGGCCCCCTTCTTTCGTCATGCCGGGCTTGACCCGGCATCTTATTACTCAATGAAGCCGACGATCTGGCCCTTGACGACCTTCTCGCCCTGCTTGGCGTTGATCGAGACGATGCGGCCGCTCTTGAGGGCCTTGCATTCCTCCAGTCCGTAGTAGGCCTGGACCCAGCAGGCGGGCTTGCCTTCCTCGATCTTCGTGCCGATGGCCGGGGGTACCGACTCGCCGGCGGGATCGACGGTCCAGGTAAGGACACCGGCCGCGGGGGTCTGGATCGGCTGGGCATTGGGATGCTCCTCGGTGTATTTCTCGATGTCGAAAGCGGGACGCTCCACCACGGGACGCTCCACGATGATCGGGGCGCCGGCTTTGGCACGGGCGGCCTCCAGGTCGGCCTTGAAGCGTTTCTCGGCGGCGCCGTTCTTGTAGTCGCGGTACTGCGTCGGGTGCATGGCCAGCTCGAAGAGTTCTTCGTCGTCGGGACCGAATTCCCAGCCGTTCTCCTTCATCTCCTTGCGGTACTCGTCCATATCGTCGGGATAGAGGGCCTGTACGTCGCCTTCGAAGAATTCGAAGCCCTGGTTCTTGGCGATCTCCTTGATCTCCGGAGCCACTTCGCCGGGGAGCTTGCCGCTCTTGCCCAGGATCATGCCCCAGATGCTCTTGTCGGTGAGCAGGCTGTAACGCGGCTTGCCCTGTGCCTCGGCCATGATGTTCATCAGGGCGATGTTCTTCACATACTGGCTGAACGGGGTCACCAACGGCGGATAACCGACCTTCGGCCACACGTATTCGACTTCCTCGAACAACTTGACCACGAGTTCGTCGAGCGTCACTTCGGGTTTGCCATTGTTGCGCAGGTACATGTTCACGGCGGGATGGACGCCCTTGAGGTCGGCCATCATCGAACCCATCATGCCGCCCGGAAGGCCGCAGCCCACCAGCAGGGAGGTGAGGTGATGATTGGTCGGCTCGATGAAGTAGCCCAGGAAGTCGTCGATGAACTTCTGGGTGAGGGCGCGGGCTTCCATGTAGGCCTTCATGTTGATGTCTTTCACCTGGAAACCGGCATCCTTGAGCATGGCACGGATGGTGATCACGTCGGGATGGATCTTGCCCCAGGAGAGCGGTTCCATGGCCACGTCGAGAATGTCGCAGCCGGCCTGGGCCACTTCCAGCATCGAGGCCACGGAGAAACCGGGGCCGGTGTGGCCGTGATACTGGACCGTGATTTCAGGATGGCGTTTCTTGATGTTGGCCACGATCTGTCCGAGCGACCAGGGACGGCCGATACCGGCCATGTCCTTGAGGGCGATTTCCTGTGCGCCGGCCTCGATGAGTTTCTCGGCCAGGTTGGTGTAATACTCCACGGTATGGATCGGGGAGTAGGTGATGCAGAGGGAAGCCTGCGGGATCATGCCGCCTTCGATGGCATACTTGATCGAAGGGATGATGTTGTTGGCATCGTTCAGGCCGTCGAAGATACGGGTGATGTCGACGCCCTGGGCGTGCTTGACCTTGTACATCATCTTGCGGACGTCCACCGGGCAGGGGTACATGCGGAGGGCGTTGAGGCCGCGGTCGAGCATGTGGGTCTGGATGCCGGCCTTGTGGAGCGGTTCCGTAAAGGCGCGGACGGCCTTGTTCGGATTCTGGCCATAGAGGAGCTGGACCTGTTCGAACGCACCACCGTTCGTTTCCACACGGTCGAAGCAACCCATGTCGATGATTACCGGAGCTATTTCTTTGAGCTGGTCGGCGCGGGCGGTAAATTTGCCGGACGACTGCCACATGTCTCGATAAACGAGCGAGAATTTTATTTCACGAGCCATTGCTTGGGATATGTAAGTTATGTTTGCGTTTTTCGTCAAATCATTTGGCAAATATAACGAAAATATCAAAGAAAAACAATATCTTTGCACTGCAATACCGGCCTCCGTAGTTTAATGGATAGAATTTCAGATTCCGGTTCTGACGGTTGCGGTTCGATTCCGCACGGGGGTACGAAACAAGCCAGGCTCGAAGCCTGGCTTCTTTCGTACCATATGTAAGGATTTTTATATCTTTGCGGCCGAAAAATAGCAAAGGATATGAAAAAAGCATATGTATTTCCGGGACAAGGGTCCCAGTTTACGGGGATGGGACAGGAACTGTATGTCCGCGACCCCGAGGTGCGCGACCTGTTCGACGCCGCCGACAGCATCCTGGGCTTCGGCCTGCGTGAAATCATGTTCAGCGGCACCGACGAAGACCTGCGCGCCACGAAAGTGACCCAGCCCGCCCTCTTCCTCCACAGCGTGGCGGCAGCCCGCCACTACGGCATCCAGCCCGACATGGTGGCCGGCCACTCGCTCGGCGAATTCTCCGCCCTGGTGGCCGCCGGCGTCCTCTCGTTCGAGGAAGGCCTGCGCCTCGTGTCGGCCCGCGCCTTCGCCATGCAGCGCTGTTGCGAGGCCGTCCCCGGCGCCATGGCCGCCATCCTCAAGTCCGATCCCGAGACCATCGAGGAAGTCTGCCGCCAGACCCCCGGCGTGGTGGTCCCCGCCAATTATAACAACGACGCACAGATTGTGATCTCGGGCCAGAAAGAGGCCGTCGAGGCCGCCTGTGCGGAGCTCAAGGCCCGCGGCGTGAAACGCGCCGTGATGCTGGCCGTGGGCGGCGCCTTCCACTCCCCGCTGATGGAACCTGCCCGCCAGGAACTGGCTGAAGCCATCGGGAAGGCCGATTTCCACGCACCCGTGTGCCCCATCTACCAGAATGTCGACGCCCTGCCGCACACCGACCCCGATGAGATCCGCAGCAACCTGCTGATGCAGCTCACCTCGCCGGTGCGCTGGACCCAGACGGTCAGGAACATGGTGGCCGACGGCGCTGCTTCCTTCACCGAAGTGGGCGCCGGCACGGTGCTTCAGGGACTGGTCGGAAAGATCGCTCCCGAGGTGGAGACGAACGGCTTAGCGTAACGCGTTGTAGAGGGCACGGACGTCGTCGAGATTCTCGAAATCGACGGTGTGCCCGGTGAGATATTCTTCCAGAAACGCTTTCTTGTCGGGGAAGCATTTCTGGAAGTTCTTTTTGTTGGAGATGTACACCTTCCCGTCCTTGTAGAGATAGGGGATGACCTTGTATTTGAACGGCGTGGACTGGTCGACACCCAGCGTGTACATCGTGCCGTTGGCCTGGATCGTGCCGATGGTGGTCACCGAGGTGGTCTGCGAGGCCATGCCATAGGCGCCCTTTTTCTCGGTCTCGAAGAAGGAGGTGCGGTATACGGCGCCCAGTGACACGTCACCGTCGGTCTGGAGGATCTCCACATAGCCGTATTTGCTCTTGATGAAGGTGCGGCCCTTGATCGAGACGCGGCGCACCTGGTCTTCGTCGGCCAGGACCTGATACTGCCCTTCGGGCGAGATGAAGTACACGCGCTGCTCGATGGTCGAGATGTTCACGGGAGCGCGGGAGAAACCGCCGTCGCTGAAGGTGATGACGCCCGCCTGGAACTCGGGCGAAACGAATTTCACGCTGTCGAGCAGATACTGCTGCAGGTCTTCGCCGCGCTGGTGGTGGACCACATCCTGGGCCCGGGCGGTGAAGACGGTGAAAATCAGCGAAAGAAGGACAAAAATCAGGTATTTTTTCATTTTGTGTGCTATTTATAGAGGTAAAAGTAAAATAAATTCTTTCAATACGCAAAATAATAGGTAACTTTGGCCGCCCATTTAAATTAGGCGGCAAAGCTGCGGGTGGTTTTTGGAGCCGCGAGCATTTTTTCGCGAGCGGGACAAAAACCAGAGCAGCAAAGCCGAAGCGAACAAGAAAACAAACACACAATAATCTTATGGCAAAAGAAAAGAAGTTCATCACCTGCGATGGCAATTTCGCCGCGGCTCACGTGGCATATCTGTTCAGTGAGCACGCGGCCATCTATCCGATCACCCCGTCTTCCACCATGGCCGAACTCGTCGATGAGTGGGCCGCATTCGGCAAGAAGAATATGTTCGGGGAAGTTGTTAAAGTCACGGAGATGCAGAGCGAAGGCGGCGCCGCCGGTGCCGTCCACGGTTCCCTGCAGGCCGGCAGCCTGACCACCACCTTCACGGCGTCCCAGGGTCTGCTGCTGATGATCCCCAATATGTACAAGATCGCCGGTGAACTG
>CACZWU010000035.1 GCA_902784965.1 uncultured Bacteroidia bacterium
GGCCTGGGTGGCAACTTCCAGATGATTCCCGCCAATACGGGACTGGAAGATCCCAACATTGAAGAGCTCATCGCACAGTATAACGAGCAGGTGTTCCGCCGCGGGCAACTGGTGATGGCCAGCAGCCTGGAAAGTCCTGCCGTCAAGCAGATAGAGGGCACTTTGCTGTCGTTGCGCAGAAATATTCTGAGCCTGATCCGCAATTTGTTGAACAGTCTGGAATTGTCCAAGAAGAGCTTGCAGGAGCGCGAGGAGGAGGCCATTAAGAATTATGTGACGATGCCGGCCAAGGCCCGTCAGATGCTGGAGTTTGAACGTCAGCAGTCCATCAAGGCCGAGTTGTATATCTTCCTGCTGAACAAGCGGGAGGAAAACGCGCTGACCCAGGCCATGGCTGACGACAACATCCGGGCAATCGACCCGGCTGTGCCCAGTTATACGCCTTCTTCTCCGCATCGGATGAAGATCATGGCACTGGCCTTCCTCATCGGCCTGATTATTCCCGCCTTCTTCCTGATCGCCCGCCTCTTCCTCGACACGAAGATCCGGACCCGGAAGGAGATCGAGGAGAACATCGACGTGCCGTTCCTGGCCGAGATCCCGCTCAACAAAGATCTGCGCAACTTCATCTGGAAGAACAAATACCATATCAAGGGGCAGAAGGAGCCCTCGCCCTTCGTGTATGAGTCCAGTTCGCGCAGTGTCTTTACCGAGGCGATGCGTATGATGTGTACCAACCTCAGTTTCCTCGATCCCGACAGTGTGCCGCCGCTGGTGATCGGCACGACCTCGTATTCGTCGAACTCGGGCAAGACCTTCATCGTGGCCAACATGGCGGCCTGTCTGGCCGATGCCCAGAAGCGGGTGGTGGTGATCGACACCGACATGCGCAAACGCTCCCTCTCGGGCGAGCTGGGCCTGAAGCACAAGACGCTGGGCTTATCGAACTATCTCTATGACCTGGACCTGACGCTCGACGACATTCTGCACAAGGAGGTACAGCCGGGCATCGACTTCATCCCGGCCGGCTCCACGCCGCCCAACCCGGCCGAGTTGCTGAGCCGTCCGCGTTTCGACGAGCTGATCAAGCAGCTGCGCGGCCTCTACGACTATATCATCCTCGACGGCGTGCCGGTGCAGATGCTTTCTGAACCGCTGATCGTCAACCGCGTGGTCGACTGCAACCTCTTCGTCCTGCGCAGCGGCCAGCTCGACCGCCGCATCCTCCCGCAGCTCGACGAGCTCAACGAGAACCGGCACCTGACGAACATGGCCATCGTCTTCAACGGGCCTGAAGTCAAACGCCGCCGCGGCTGGGGATTCGGCTCCTACGGCTACGGCTATGGCTACGGTTATGGTACGGGTTACAACGATTACGACGAAACCCGCAAGCAATCCTTCTGGAAAAAATTATTCGGAAAAAATAAGAAATGACCATAGCTGTCGATTTCGACGGCACGATCGTCGAACACAAATATCCCGAGATCGGAAAGGAGAAGCCCTTTGCCATCCAGTGCCTGAAACAGCTGCAGCAGGAAGGCAACCGGCTGATCCTTTTCACCTCCCGGGAGGACAAGCTGCTGGAAGAGGCCCTGGCATTCTGCCATCAGCGCGGGCTGGACTTCTATGCGGTGAACAGCAACCAGCCAGACGACGCGCTGTTCAAGCGCAAGACAGCAAAAGTAATCGCCGATATCTATATCGACGACCACAACCTGGGCGGCATCCCCGACGACTGGGGAGAGATCTACGAAATGGTCACGAAACAGCGTGCCGAGTGGCACGCCGCCCATCAAAAGAAGAAATCTTTCTTTCTCTGGCGGAAGAGTTGACGGGGGAGATTGAGGTGGCGACTCACCTTGTCGGGGTGCAACTCATCGAACTTGATGAGGATGCCCGCCTCGATGACATCTCCGAACTCATCGTTGATGCCGGCACCGAACGATTTCATCGTCGGTGACATATTCATGTACGTATTGACCAGCGGCGGGATATTGACGCCCATGCGCTGGATTTCCCGTTTCAGGATCTTGTAGTCCGCGGCGAAGTCGTCTTCGGTGAAGATCTGGGCGAAGCTGCTGGAAGTCTTGATCTTGATCGGATTCTTGGGAATGACCATCCGGTCGAACTTGAGGCCGCTGTCCCAGGAGCCGAAGTGCTTGCGCAGGAAATAAAGCAGCATGGCGAGCCCCTCTTCGGGGAACGACGGATAGATGGTCATCTTGCCGAAGAAGTATTCCATCCGTCCTTTGTAGAGCAGGATCAGGCCTCCGAGCCCGTCGAACAGGTTGTCGAGGGCGAAGAGGCTTTTCCGTCCCTGCTCCGTGCTCTGGTATTCCGGCCGGACGAACGAACGGCTCAGTTCGATGGTCCGCAGGAAGCCGTTCCGGAGGTAGCGCTGCGTGAAGCGGAACAGGTGGGAGGAGGGCATGATCGGCTGCCCTTCGCGGTCGTACATCACTTCGTCGCACAATACATAGCGGTAGCCGCCGATGATGCATTCGGCATCGGGGTCCCAGAGCACGAGCTGCTTGTACTTGAAGGCCGGGTCGAGGTCGAAGGCGTCGAGGTCCACTTCCTTGCCCGTTCCGCCGCCACCTTCGCGGAACGACACTTCACGCAGGCGGCCGATTTCGCGCATCACGTTGGGTGCTGTCTGGTTGTCGATGATATAGAGTTTGTTGCCGGCGTGATTGGTATCGCGCAGGAAACATTTGTCGGTGAGTTCCTGTTTGAGCAGCTCCTTGTCGACCGGAGCGATGATGCTTTGGGGTTTCGTCATGATTCTGCTATTTCTTCAGTTCATAGACCTTCTCGCGCACCCATGCGGCCCATTCCGCGTCGCGTTTGTCGGCGGTGAAGGTCTGCCAGGGGATGGGTTTCCCGAAGACCAGCGTGTAGGATTTGTGCTGGGTCTTGTGCAGTTCGTCGGGAAGCGTGAGCATGGCGATGTTCAGTTTGAGTTTGAGCAGGTTCCGCAGTTTGTCAATGCGGTAGAAGCGTTTGGAGTTCTCGCCGCTGAACCACACGGGCACGACGTCGCGCTGCGACATCCGGCTTTTGGTGATGAAGGTTTTCTTCCAGGGGAGGTCCTGCACCACGCCGTCGATCTTGCGGGAGCACAGGCCGGCCGGGAAGATGATGACCTGGCGGTCGGAATTGAAGGCGTCGTTGATCTGTCCGACCAGGTCGGCGCTCTGGCCTCCGAATTTGTTGACGGGTACGGTATATTCCGCGATGGGCTTGACCGCCATCAGCAGGTCGTTGGCAGGAACCACGATATTCCCGTCGAATTTGCGTCCCACCTGTGCGATGACGCTCAGGGCATCGATGCCGCCCAATGGATGATTGCCGGCAAACGTGTAACGCCCGTCAACAGGAATGTCATCCAGTCCCTCGACGGTCAAATGAATGTCATAGTAGACCAGTGCCTGTTCGGCGAAGTCCACGCCCAGCCATCCCTGCTTCAGGTAGCCGTTCATGTGATCCTGATGAATGAATTTCTTGAGCCAGCGGAGGAGCGGCTTGGGAATCTTCTTATCTCCGAAACGACTTTGGACGATGGCGTCCAGATCGAGGGTGACGGTTTCGTTGACAGGCATGGCTTGCGGTATCGATCTATAGCATTAAAAGTACAAAAGTAATGATTCTTTGCAAGAATTCGCTAATTTTGCGCGATAATTGAACCAAGACCATGCCCGTACCCTTGTTAGGAACCATCATCAAGACCGCCGCCGAATTGAAAAACATACCGGTGGAACGCAAGCAGAAACGCGTGAAACCCGTGAAAGCGCAGCAGAAAGAATTGAAGAAGTTGCTGCGGAAGGCCAAGGATACCGAATTCGGCCGGGCCTATCATTTTTCGGAGATCCTGCGTTCCGGCAATCTGGTGGAGTCTTTCCGCCGCAGGGTGCCGGTATTCGACTACAACAGGATGCACGACCAGTGGTGGTATCGTTCGCTCAACGGGGAGCACAACGTCAGCTGGCCGGGCCGGGTCAAATACTTCGCCTTGAGCAGCGGCACGTCGGAAGCCTCCAGCAAATACATCCCCATCACCCGGGCCCTGAACGCTTCCATCACGAAGGCGAGCATCCGGCAGTTGGTCTCTGCCGTACGCTACGACTTCCCGGCTGAATTCTACAACAAGGGCGTCCTGATGATCGGCGGCAGCACGGAGCTGTCGTACAGCCGGGCGGGTGGTTACTATGCGGGCGACCTCTCAGGCATCTCGGCCAGCCGCATCCCCAAGTGGTTTGAGTTCTTCTACAAGCCGGGCCAGCGCATCTCCAAGATCAGGGACTGGTCGGAGAAACTCGACGAGATGGTCAAGGCTGCCCCCAAATGGGATATCGGCGTTGTGGTCGGCGTGCCGGCCTGGGTCCAGATCCTGCTGGAGCGCATCATCGAGGAATACCACCTCAACACCATTCACGACCTGTGGCCGAACCTGCGGGTATATGTCCACAGCGGCGTGGCCTTCGCCCCCTATGAGAAGAGCTTCGAGCGCATCTTTGGCAAGGAAGTCATCCTCGTGGAAAGCTACCTGGCCTCCGAAGGTTACATCGCCTATCAGGTCGATCTCAAGCGCCGCGTGATGCAGTTGCTGGTCGACAACGGCATCTACTTTGAGTTCGTGCCCTTCAACGAAATGAATTTCAACGACAACGGCGATATCGTGGCCCAGCCCGAGACCCTGACCCTGTCGGAGGTCCGGGAAGGCGTGGACTACGCCTTGCTGCTGTCCACCTGTGCGGGCACCTGGCGCTACCTGATCGGCGACACCATCCGCTTCCTGGACAAGGAAAACTGCGACATCGTCATCACAGGCCGCACCAAGCAGTTCCTGAGCATCACCGGCGAGCACCTCTCGCAGGACAACCTCACCCGGGCCGTGGAAATGCTCTCCGAAGAGCTCGGCGTGAACATCACGGAATTCACCGTGGCGGGCGAGGAGTACGGCACGATGTACGCGCACCACTGGTATCTGGGCAGCGACGACGCCATCGACCCGCAGGAAGCCATCCGCAAGATCGACGGCTATCTCTGCCATCTGAACGACGACTATGCCGTGGAGCGCACCGAGGCCATCAAGGAACTCTATCTCGACGTGCTCCCCACGCACGTGTTCTACAAATTCATGGAAGAGAAGATTGGCAAGTGGGGAGGGGCGACCAAGTTTCCGCGCGTGCTCAAGGGTGAACGCTACGCCCTGTGGAAGGAGTACATAGCGTCGCTGAAGTAATGGGCAAGCTGTTTTTCGATGCGGTCGTCTTCGGCCTGACGCTGGCGCTGGTCTTCGGATTCGGTCCGGTTTTCTTCACCCTCCTGCAGACCAGTATCGACCGGGGCTTCCGCTCCGCGGCTTGGATGGCACTCGGTGTCCTGTGCTGTGACATGGTGATCGTGTCGCTCTGCGTGCTGACATCCATCCGGCTGGTGGCCGACAACGACCGGGAAATGTTCCTGTTCAGCCTTGGCGCCGGCATCATCCTGATCCTTTTCGGGCTGTATACCTATTTCAAGCGGGGCGGGAACGATGCCTACAAGCAGATGCAGGATCGCATGAAAGCCATGGAAGCGTCGGGCGGAAAGATGCCCGATCCCGAAAAGGTGCCGAGCTGGTTCGTGTTTTTCGGCAAGGGCTTTTTCCTCAATATCCTGAATCCTTTCGTGCTGTTGTTCTGGTTGAGTGCCGTGGCCGTGGTTTCGGGCAATTTTGAAGGGGACAAGGCCCAGACCCTGCTTTTCTTCGCCGTCACGCTGGCCACCAGTTTCGGCTGTGACCTGCTCAAGGCCAAGGCGGCCAGTTTCCTTCAGCGTTTTTTCAATCCCCGGCGACTGCAAATCTTGAATCGGGCGATCGGCATCGGCCTGGTCGTATTCGGCGTTGTCTTTATCGTCCGGGGTTTCGTCAAATTCCTGTAGACGTACTGTTCAGCGCCAGCAGCGGCTCGATGTAATCGCGGCTGTTGCTCAGTCGCGGGACTTTGTTCTGCCCGCCGAGTTTGCCGCGCTGCTTCATCCATTCATGGAAGAGCCCGGGTCGTGCCTGCACCAGCTCGGGTTTCTGGAGCGTGATGTCCTTGAAGCGCTTGGCTTCGTAGTCGCTGTTGATTTCCTGCAGGCGCTGGTCGAGCAGGTCGGTGAATGCGTCCAGGTCGTCGGGTTCCCGGGAGAATTCGATGAGCCACTGGTGGCGGCAGCGGGCCGCTTCGTCCATGAAGACGGGAGCGGCGGTGTATTCCAGCACCTCGGCGCCGGTCTGGCTGCAGGCCCAGGCCAGGCCCTGTTCGGCGTTGTCGATGATGAGTTCCTCTCCGAAGGCGTTGATGAAATGCCGGGTGCGGCCGGTGATGACGAACTTGCAGGGGTTGGTCGCGGTGAAGCGCACCGTGTCGCCGAGGATATAGCGCCACAGGCCGCAGCAGGTGGAGATGACCACGGCATAGTTGCGGCCGGTCTCCACGCCCCAGAGGGGGACGACCGTCGGGTTTTCCCGGCCGAACTCGTCCATCGGGATGAATTCATAGAAGATGCCGAAGTCGAGGGTCAGGCGCAGGGCCGGGTCGCCGGGATCATTCTGGATGCCGAAAAAGCCTTCGCTGGCGTTGTAGGTCTCCATATAGTGCATCTTCGGCGAGGTGATCAGGCGCTGGTACTGCCGGCGGTAGGGCGTGAAGGCGACGCCGCCGTGGAAGAACACTTCCAGGTTGGGCCATACTTCTTCGAGATGCGCCTTGCCGGAGAGTTCCAGGACGCGGGTCAGTACCGACATCATCCAGGAGGGGACGCCGGTGAGGCTGGTGATGTTCTGGTCCAGGGTCTCCCGGGCGATGCGGTCGCGCTTCTCTTCGAAGTCGGCAATCAGCGCGGTCTCCTTCTTCGGGACGCGGACCAGGTTGACGAGGGGGTTGACGTTCTCGAGCATGATGGCGCTCACATCGCCCACGATGGCGTCTTTCACGTCGTAGTTCGGGACATGGCTGCCACCGAGGATGAGCGATTTCCCGTCGAGGATGCGGCTTTCCGGATGGTTCTTCAGGTAGAAGGCCAGGGCGTCGAAGCCGCCGGCGTAGTGGGCTTTGTGCAGGCCTTCCTGGCTTACGGGGATGAACTTCGACTTGTCGGCGGTGGTGCCCGACGACTTGGCGTACCATTTCACGAGGCCCGGCCACAGGATGTCGTGCTCCCCGTGCCGCATGCGGTCGATGTCGCCTTTCAGCTCTTCGTAGGTGTTGAGGGGCACCTGCCGGGCGAAATCATCATAGGAGCGAATGGTGGCATAGCCGTGCTCCCGGCCGTAGGAGGTGTCCTTTGCCTTGTCGATGAGGGAGCGGAGGGTCTCCCGCTGGACGGCGCCGCCGTCCCTGTCCTGCCGTTCCAGCTCCCGTTGCCGGGGTTCGAAAGCGAGGCGGCCGATGGAAGTGAGGCTCATCCAGGCTGCCATCAAGCCAGGTACTTTAAGATGATGTCGGCCAGTTGTTCTTCACTATGGCCATCCGCTTTGAGTACCAGGTCATAGTTGCGGGCATTGTAACGGCTGGTGCCGGTATGGCGTTGGATGTAATTCTCCCGCGCCTTGTCGATTTTCTGGATCAGGGTGCCGGCTTCCTCCTTCGACAGCCCTTGCTTCCTTATCACGCGTTGCAGGCGGAAGGCCGGCGAGGCGGTGATGTATACGCTCAGGTGGTTGGGGTGATCCCTGAAGATGTGGAATCCAGACCGTCCGGTGATGACGCAGGAACCTTCTTCGGCCAGTTCCTTGAGAATCGCTGACTCCGCCTTGTAGATTTCATCGGCGGTGACCTCCGGATAAGGCTCTTCGGCCACGCCGAAGGCCTTTGCCGACGGAACCGGGGAGACATTCCGCATGAGGCTGGCCAGCCAGTTATCTTTCTTTCCCTTCAGTTCTTCGATGCGCTGGGCCGTAAGGTCGAATTTCTTTTCAAGGGCTTCGATGAGCGTCTTGTCGCAAAAACGGGTGTTTAGTTTTTCGGCCAGTATCCGTCCGACGGTGCGTCCACCCGAGCCGATATCCCGACTGATGGTGATAACAAAGTTTTCGTTCAGGTTCATGACATCTTGCTATATATCGCAACAAAGATACGATGTCCCGTCTTGAAAAGCAAAAAACTTTTTTTTATCTTTGCTTATGCGAAACCTGTTTGTATGAGCAATTCGAATCCCTTTTCGCAGGACAGCCGCCAAAAGATGCTCCAGTCGCCCGAGCAGATCGGGAGCGTGCTGAAGATCACGGCACTTCCTACCTACCTGCTGGCCCTGACCGCGCTGCTGCTGATCGGGGCTGTCTTCGTCTGGGGCTTCCTGGGCACTGTTTCCGACAAGGTCTATTACAGCGGAGTGGTGTTCCCGGCGCAGGGAACCGCCGACGTATCGTTGCCGAACAAGGGAATGATCCGCACCGTCTTTGTCCACAACGGGGATCACGTGACCCGGGGACAGTCGGTCGCCCTCGTCTCGATGGATGAGAGCTACAGCATCCTCACCAGCACGGTCGAAGGGACGGTCATCTATACGAAGGTGGACAATGAGCCCTTCGAGGCTTTCGAACCCATCATCAGCGTCGTTGACGGCAACGGCGTGCAGACGCAGCGGTCGATGCTCATCGCCTATGTCGACAATGCCGGACAACGCGACCTGCGTGTCGGAATGGGCGCCCAGGTATGGCCGGAAAACGAAAAGCGCGATGAGATCGGCTATGTCAAGGGCCGCGTCACGCGTATCGACCGCTACCCCGTGGCGGCGGAAGAGGTACGCCAGACGCTCAGGAGTGACGAACTGGCCCGCCGCCTGCTCGAATCGGGAGAGATGATGTACCGGGTCAATGTCGAGCTGCTTCCCGATCCGCACGATCCCGCGAAATACGACTGGTCGTTCGGCGAGCCCGAAGACGTCAGCATGGATGTCGGCACCTATTGCTCGGTACTGACCGAGACGAAACGCCGCAGCATGTTCCAGTATCTGTTTGAATCGGCCCGGACAGTGTTCCGGTCTGCAAAACTCCGCACTGAATGAAAAAGGAGCCCCGAGATTCCCGTCCGGACTCGCTGTCGACGATGACGCTCATCCGCCGCTTCAACCGCGGCTGCCAGGGCCTGTTCGTCGTCACGATCCTGCTTCTGGTCGGGGACATGGCTTCCTATCTGCTTCCGCCTTTCTTCCAGCAGATCTTCACCGACAACATCATCACGCACAAGAATCCGGAATGGTTCGGTCCGTTGATGGCCATCTATATCATGCTCTTCGTCCTGGAAGTACTGATCTGGCTGCTGCTGAATCCCCTGCGCAGAAGAGAACTTGCCAAACTGGGCGTCAGCGCCTCGTCTCGCTTCATCCTGAGCCTGCTGCAGTTGCCCATGAGCGCCATTGACCGTTTTACTTCCGGCGAACTGGTGGCGCGCTACTCCAGCATCAAGAATGTGGTGACGACGATGGATCGCTTCTCCTACGCGCTTGTCCTGGTCATCCGGCCGGTCATCTGTGCCTGGTTGCTGATGCTCTACAGCTGGAAACTGGGGCTCGTGGTGATCCTTTCGATGGTACTGCTGGTGGTCGTGATGCGGACAACCTCGCGCAACATCAAGAAGAGGGCCCGGGGTTCGGAGGTGACGGATGCCCGTCTGCAGGGCATGACAATGACGGGTCTCAAGAACATCGAGACCATCAAGTCGATGGGCGGAGAACATATCTTCTACGCCGGATGGGAGCAGACTTACGTGACCGCGCTCAACGCACGCGTCCGTACGGCGATGACGACGATGGGCATCGGATCCCTTCCCCTGCTGGTCCTGAACCTGTGCAATGCCCTGATCCTCTGTCTCGGTGCCTGGTATATCCTGCAGGGCGAACTGACGCCGGGTATGCTGCTGGCCTCGCAGGCCCTGGCGACCAGCATCACCTTCCCCATCAATTCTGCAGTGAATGCGACGCAGGAAATCTACCGTTCACAGGCCGCCATGGAGCGTCTGGAAGAGGTGGAAGCGGCCTGCCGGGGCAACCGCCTGGAAATCCCCGCCATCGATTCTCTTCCGGAACGTCCCAAACTCCGGGGAGAAGTGGAACTGCGCAACGTCACCTTCGGCTATGACCGCAACCTGCCCCCGATCCTTAAGAATTTTTCGCTGAAAATCCATCCGAGCGAAAAGGTCGCCTTTGTGGGTTTTTCGGGTTGTGGCAAGAGTACCATCGCCAAACTCATTTCCGGACTCTATGACCCGTGGGAAGGAGAGGTGCTCCTCGACGGAATTCCCGTACAGCAGCTCAACCGGGCTGTCAAGAACAATTCCCTTTCGGTCGTCAACCAGGATATTACCCTTTTTGAAGGTACGATCGCCGACAATATCAAGATGTGGGACGATTCCATTGAAGATTTTTCGATGGTACTGGCCGCCAATGATGCCCAGATCCACCAGGACATCGCCAACCGTCCCGGTGCCTATCAGACCCTGCTGACCGAAAATGGCAAGAACTTCAGCGGCGGACAGCGCCAGCGCATCGAAATCGCGACCGCCCTGGCCAAGGATCCCACCATCCTCATCATGGATGAAGGGACCTCCGCCCTCGACCCGAAGACCGAAGAGCTGGTCATGCAGCATGTCGGCAGCCTGGGCATCACCACCATCCTGATTGCCCACCGCCTGAGCACCATCCGCGACTGCGACTGCATCTATGTGATGGAACACGGGCATGTCCTGCAACAGGGCACCCACGAGGAACTGTTGCAACAGGAAGGCCTTTACCGCGAACTGATGAAATACGCCTGACCCATGGACAACCTTTTCTTCGAACAATTGGTCCAGCGTATTGAAGGCGACCGGAAGGCCCTGAACGAGGCCTCCGACCTCTTCCGTGCCATGATCGACCGGAAGTTGTGGAAACAGCTGACCCGGCAGGAGGAGATTCCGGCGGACATCCGTCTGCTGGAAGAAGTTTTTTACCGGAACCAGATCTTTTTCCGGCAGGTCCGGCTGGAAGGGAACTGGTGGTCGCGCTGCTCGGGCAAGCTGCTGGCATTCACCAGGGAAGAAGACGCACCGGTCATCCTTACGCCGCGTTTTGCAGACTATTCCTTTATCCATCCCGTCACACACCGGCACTGCTCGGTCCGGAAAGACGGCGATTGCCTCAAGAAAGAAGCTTTCACGCTCTGCTATCCTCTGCCCGACGGCGAGCTGACCGTGATGGCTTTCCTGAAATCCGCGCTGCGGCAACTGTCTCTCGTCGATTACCTCTGCGCCTTCCTGGCCTGCCTGGGCGTCGTGCTGCTGACGATGGTCACGCCGTACATCTGCAAAATGCTGTTCGACGAAGTCATCCCTTCGGGAGACGCAGCCCAGATCACGCCAATCGCCGTGTTGCTCTTCAGTGCGGCCGTGGGGCTGGTCATGGTGCAGTTGTCCCGCAATTTCCTGGTGGTGCGGATGAAAGACAAGATTGAATATGCCCTGCAGACACCGCTGATGAGCCGGCTGCTGATGCTGCCCACCACCTTCTTCAAGCAATACGCGCCCGGCGACCTTTCGAACCGCGTCCTGTCGGTGGTGCGCCTGTTTACGAAACTGACGGAGGATATGCTCTCCACGATCCTCTCGCTGCTGTTCACGGCCGTGATGTTCATTCAGTTCTTTACCTATGGCGGCCCTCTGCTGTGGACGGGCATCCTCGTGATGATCGTATACCTGCTGGCCATCTATTGCGTCTATTATTTCAGGAAGGAGGTCCAGGACAGCGCAAATGCCAGTGCCTCCAAACTGAACGGCGTCATCTACAACCTGGTATCCGGCGCCCAGAAGATACGGACCAACGGGGCCGAAATCCGCGCTTTCCGGCACTGGGCGGTGGCTTACGAGCCATCCGAGCCCTTCGGCAGCCGGTATCCCGCGATGTTCAATGTCGGCAGCTCCCTGAGTTACAATGCCCGCCTGCTGCCACTGCTCGTGACAATGCTGGCCGCCTGGCATTATGGCCTGGGGCTCTCCGACTATATCGCCTACTGCAGCGTACTGGCCCTCGCGACAGAGGCCATTGCCAAGTTCGAACTGATCACCAAGGACGTGGCTCTGCTGGGGCCCGAACTCAAGCTTTGCGAACCCATCCTGCAGGCTGAGAGCGAGGCGCAATCCGGCAACATCCTCCTCAGGAGCGTGAGCGGCAAGATCGACATCAGCGGCCTCAAGTTCCGGTATGCCGAAGACATGCCCTACATTTTCGACGGTCTCGAACTGCACATCAACCCCGGTGACTATGTCGCCTTCGTCGGACCTTCCGGCTGCGGAAAGTCGACGCTCATCCGCCTGATGCTGGGCTTTGAACAGGCCGAGAGCGGTTCCATCTTCTACGATGAATACAATCTGGAAGACATCTCCAGGCCGAGCCTGCGCCAATACTGCGTCAGCATCTGCATGCAGGACGGCCAGCTTGTGGAAGGCACCATCCGCGACAACATCCTCTTCGGCAATGCCTGGTGCAACGACGAGGAGGTTTGGGAAGCGGCCCGGATGGCATCCCTCGAAAAAGACATCCGGGACATGCCCCTGGGGCTGGACACCCCCATTTCCTCCGACGGACAAGGTGTCTCCGGCGGCCAGCGGCAACGCATCCTGATCGCCCGTGCGCTCATCCGAAAACCGCGGATCATATTCCTGGATGAAGCCACGTCGGCGCTCGACAACATCAGCCAGCACGTCATCGCCAAAAACCTGGCCCAGATGCATTGCACCCGTATCACCATCGCGCACCGGATGAGCACCATCCGGGAATGCAACCGCATCATCGTCCTTGGCGGCGGCCGCGTGGTGGAGGATGGCAGTTATGACGAACTGCTGGCCAAGGGCGGTCTTTTCAGTGAAATCATCAAACGGCAGACTGTATGAAAAAGTGGCTTGTCATGATTCTCCTCTGCGGATGGCCGCTTCTCTGCCCGGCCCAGAGCCTGGAAGAGGTGATCCGGCTGGCACAGGACAGCGCGATCACTGCTTTCCAGAGCCAGTATGAATATGAATACTACCAGCAGCGGCACGCCCGCTTCGAGGCGCTGCGCAAACCCCAGCTGACGCTGGATGTTACGCCGAACTATCTTCGGATGGTCAACGACCTGTCCCGCTACTACGTGTACATCCGCAACTACGACCGCTTCTCCACAGCCGCTCAACTCAAACTTACCCAGAAAATTCTGGGCATGGGTGGTGAAGCGTATGTGGGAAGCCAGGCTATCTGGACGGAATATCTCGGCAAAGACTTGTTCGAGCGCCCCCGCGACTTTGTGGTGGCGCCTGTGATCTTCGGTTATCAGCAGCCTTTGCTGGGCTACAACGCGTACCGCTGGGAGAAGGCCGTGGAGGACCAGCAACTGGAAGCGGCCCGCAAGGAGCACGACTACCAACTGCATCTCATTGCTGAAGAAGCCACCCGTCGTTTCTTCCGCCTGGTGTGCGCCGAGGGAATGTGCGACATGTTCGAGCGCAACAAGGCGACGGCCGATACCCTGTATGCCATCGCGCAGGAGAAAGCCAGCATCGCCATGGTTACGCTGGCCGAGTTGCGCTCGCTCGAACTGCAGCGGCTCAACGCCGCCAATGCCCTGCTCAATGCCCGCAACGAAGAAGAACTGGCCCGGGAATCGCTGATGGCCTATCTCCGCGTCGATGCGCACAGCCTGTTGCCCGGCAGACGGCTGACAGTCCCGCGCGAAACCCGGTCGCTCGACATGACCGACGAGGAAGCGCTGCAACTGGCCAGAGCCAACTATCCCGCCTTGCAGCACCGGCAAGCGGCCCTCACCGAGGCCCGCCATCAGCAGGAGAAAGCCCGTCGCGAAGCTGGCGTGAAGGTCGGCGTAGACCTCAACGTCGGCATGCAGCAGATGGGTGGCTCCTTCGCCGAAGCCTACAGATGGCCGCAATTCTACATGCTCGGCGCCGTTACTGTCAGCGTGCCGATTCTCGACCATGGGGCTGGCAAGAAAGGTTATGCAGCCGCCCAGGCCTGGAAGGCCCGCGAGGAGCTTGCCCTCAAGGAAGAGGAACGCGCGCTCGACGAGGAAGTGCGCACCACTTTGGAGAACCTGCGATCCCATCAGCAGCTGCTCCAATACACCGCCGAAGCCGTGACGATGGCCGACGAGGTATTTCAGCTCACGGCCGACAACTACGCCAACGGCCTGTGTGACATCAACACTTACTCGCTGGCGCAGAGCCGGCGCGACAACGCCTACAACCAGCACCTGTCGGCACTGGCGAACTATTGGACCACCTATTACCACCTCTTAACCCTGACCCAGCATGAATAGGTATCTCGCATTCATTGTCCTGCTGGCGGTCCTGACGGCCTGCCATCCCCGCCAGGCAGCCCGGCCCCAGGATATTCCCCAGGAATCCACTCCCGTTCCCGAACAAGAAAGCGCTGGTGCCTTGCAGAACCAGAACCTGCAACGGACCATCGCCGCCGAAGGATTCTCCAGCAAGGGAAGCATCCAGGCTATGACGGAAGTGCCCGTCTACAGCCGCATCAACGAACAGATCGTCGGGTTTGACATCGTCCTGGGCCAGCGGGTGCGGAAAGGGGAGGTCGTAGCCCGGCTCAGCAGGACTGTCCTGGAAGACAAGATTGCCCGTGGCAAGGCAGAGCTGGAGCAGGCCGAATACCAGTACCAGGCCATCCTGATGGGACAGGGATACAAGCGGGATGAAATCGACCAGGCGCCCGAAGAGATCAAGCGGCAGGCCCGCATCCGGAGCGGTTGCAACACCGCCGAAGCCGTGCTGAAGCAGCTGGAACACGAACTCACTTACTGCACGATCACGGCACCCATGACGGGCGCCGTCAGCCAGATTGACGCGTCGCTGTACGGCGCCGCGCTGCCCGGTGTTCCGCTCTTCTACATCGTGGATACCGAGCATCTGAAGGTCTGTTTCGACGTGCTGGAAAACGAGCTGCACAAATTCCAGCCCGGAACGAAGATCCAGGTGATTTCCATCGCCTATCCTTCCGAGGTCCACGAAGCGGCCGTCACGGCCCTCAGCCCGGTCGTCGAGAAGAACGGCATGGTGCATCTCGAGGCGAATCTCCAGCCGCATCCCCACCTGATGCCGGGCATGACGGCCATCGTGACGTTGCAATAGTTACAGGGCTTTCATTATTGCAACACGGTCTTTCGGTATTGCAACAGCCTTAGTGTACTTATACCTCCGTTTCTTTGTAACTTTACGCTATGAAAAAGAAAACCATTATCATCATTGCCTCCATCGCGGTGGTATTCGCATTGGGGCTGCTCGCTTCCATCATGTATTTGGACTGGCCCGTCGACCGAAACAACAGTGACGGGGATATCGCCAAATCTTCGCACTTCCTCCGCAAGAGCGCCGAAGAGAAAGTCGACAATATGCAAGAGTTGCTCCAGAACGACGAAGCCTACCGGAGCAACTTCATGGCCGCCAACCTGGTAATGCAAACCCGTGCGGCACAGTTCTCTGCCCTCGTGGACATGTCGAACGAAGTGGCGGGGGACATTCCGGAATTCGCCGATGTACTCGGCGATATGAATGCCGTGCGTCCGATGGTCGACAATGTCTGCGCGCTCCTGGGCGATCTGCACAACACGCTGGATGGCAACATCTCCGATGAAAATCTGCAAGATTTGACGCAGGGTTCGCTCAACGCTTCGCTGGCCTATGTCAAGCTTCAGGAGCAGAATTCCCTGGCCGACCGCTTCATTGCCACCACCGACGACTACCTGAAGAAAGCGCAGGGCAGCGACCGGCTCCTGTTTGTCCGTGACGGGTGGGTGGACTACCAGCGAATGACTGCCGCCCTGAATGGCGACGAGAAGAGTGCGCAGGAGCTGCAGGAGAAAGGCGCCCTGCTCCCTTCTGAAAATACGCTGGCCGCACTCAAGTCATTCGATGCAACCTGTCAGGAAGCAGTGGTCAACGGTTCACGCATCAGCAACGAATTGACGGTCAAGAATCACCTGGCCGAGGTGATTCCGGCCGATGACCTGCTGGGCCTCGCCTATCTGCTACCCGTGGCTGTTCATAGTACTTTCCGCTATTCCGGGGAGGAATGCGCCGAAGTCGGCAACCTCATCCAGGAATCAGCCGAGCTTGGGGAGCAACTGCACTACCCTGTGTTCAGGTAGACAAAGAGACTGACCTGCATTTGACAAGGAACCGATAATATCGTATCTTTGCGATGGAACGGTTCCTTGTATGAATACCAGTTTGGCCATCACCCGATCGGATCAGCTATGGAAAAGCATCAGCCGCTTTATGGACGAGCTGGAACTCTGGCGCAATCCCAACACGAATGTGGAGACCCTGAGTTCGGCCGTCGGCACCAACCGCATCTATGTCGCTCGCTGTATCCAGGAGCATACCGGACTCAGTTTCAACGATTATCTGAACAAGAAACGCATCGAATTCATCGC
>CACZWU010000036.1 GCA_902784965.1 uncultured Bacteroidia bacterium
GCCCTATCACTATCCAGTATGACTCCGGTTACGAAGGCGGCGGCTTTGTGGGCTTTGCGCAGGCTGGTGCTCACGTCACAGTTCAAGACTGCGTTTTTGGAATGGTCGTGCTACTGTCTACCAAGGGAAAACCGGGGAGCGATGTGTACAGTGATCAGTATTACCTGTTTGTGGGAGGAAGTGACGCGGCAACCGTTAACATTACTAACTGCTATTATATGCCCTCCTTTATTCTGAACCCGTTGCTGAAAAATGGCTCTGTGAAAGCTCAGGGTATGAGGCAGTACAACATTGATGGCAGTGACGGAGTTACGGTTAAACTGGATGGGGCGGAAACCTATTACGACGTCAGCAAAATCACCGCCTATTCTGGGAATTACGGCATAAAAACCGGTATCTACTCATGGCCGTGGGGTGCAGAGGATAAGGATGTGAAACTGCTTTTGAGTAAAGGAGTGCAGGTAGCCTCCTATACTGCCAATCACGGGACCCTCACCGGTACTGAATATAGCGGTACCAATGACCACTACACTCTCAACGTGAGCAAAGCAACGCTTGATTCGGACGTTACTCTCGTGTACATCTCATACAACGGCCTGCTGTATTTGCAGGATAGTGACAGCAGCGCCGATATCATTACCAAGGAAGACGGGGAAACGCATACTGTGGTCCTGGGCCGCACGCTCAAAGGAGGTAAATGGAACAGCTTCTGCGCCCCGTTTGCCATCAGTGAAGGTAAGGTGACCAGCGTCTTTGGCAACGGAGTGACGGTCAAGAAGCTAACCTCCTCCACCAATGTTAACGGCGCGCTTCAGCTCGGTTTTTCTGCCGTCACCTCCATGGATGCAGGAACGCCTTATCTGATTATGCCCACCGCAGACGTAGAGAATCCCCGGTTTGAAGATGTGGTCATCAACAAGAACACCACCACGACCGAAACCACGGCCGTGAAGTTCATTCCGGTCATCAACCCCGTCAGCTTCACGGCCCGGGACAAGAACATCCTCTTCTTCAACAGTGACGGATCCATGTCCTTCCCGGCCGATGATAGTGTCATGAAGGGCTTCCGAGCCTACATCCAGCTCATCGGTAAATAGTCCAGGCACTTTTTGGGAACCCAACAAAAAATCCAGGCGCATTAGCCTGGATTTTTTATGCGGATGAGAAGAGTCAATACCTTTTTACTGAGCTTTGAATAGGAAACCTTGCAAAGATTTTGGCATTCAGGTAAACTTCATTAAATTTGTGACCGTATTCCCGAATTTCATATAAAAATCGGGAGTACACTTATCAAATTCAGATACTATATGTACAAGAGGATTTTTGATATTGAGAATAAACTTGATGAGGGAATGTTCCTGTTTGGCGCACGTCAGACGGGGAAATCTACTCTTTTGAAAGAAAGATTCAAGGATGCGATTTACTATGATCTTCTCCTTCCGAATGTAAGAAAGGCACTTAAACGGAATCCCGAGGCTTTCAGGGAGGCTCTTATGGATAAGCCCGCCGGTACACTTATCATCATAGACGAAATCCAGAAAGTTCCAGACCTTCTGGACGAAGTGCATTGGCTGATGGTCAACAAGGGCCTTTGGTTCATTCTAAGCGGCTCCAGTGCGAGAAAACTCAAACGCTCAGGAGCAAACACCCTTGGAGGCCGGGCCATACCGGAAACACTCTACCCGCTTGTGTGGCCGGAGGTCACTGATTTCCAGATAGACCGTGCTGTCCAGAATGGAATGATCCCCCGTCATTATATGGTAGAGAACGCGACCAAACGACTGGCCGGATATATCAAAGTCTATTTGGACGAGGAAATCAGGGAGGAAGGAGAGGTAAGGGATCTGGAAGCATTTGAGCGTTTTATGGAAGTGGCCGCCATATCTGACGGTGAGATGCTCAACTACTCCAATATCGCGTCTGATTGTGAGATTTCCGCAAAAACTGTCAAGTCCTACTTCCAGATTCTATATGACACTTTGCTTGGCTATGAAATTCCGGCCTACAGGAAGGAGATTAAGCGCAAAATCATACAGGCTCCAAGATTCTATTATTTCGATGTGGGGCTGGCCAACTACTTGATGGGAAGGCTCAACCTCAAGCGGGGAACGGACGATTATGGCCATGCTTTTGAGCACCTTGTGATGCAGGAAATCATTGCATATAACGGGTACAGCGGAAAGGATGAAAAGATTTCCTACTGGCACACCTATGATAAGAAGGAGGTCGATGCAGTTATCGGTGATGCCCGTGTTGCTATTGAGATAAAATCCTGCGAGCAGGTAAAGACCCGGCATAAGGCTGGGCTCAAAGCCTTCAAAGAAGAACATCCCGACTGCCGTCTGATTCTCGTCTCCCTTGATCCCATTACCCGCACGTCTGAAGACAAGGAACTTATGTATGTGACTGACTTCTTCAAAGCCCTCTGGGCCGGGGAGATAATCTAAGCGTCCTATGGCCAAAACCAAAGACCTATATGACCCCCCCCTTTGTCAGTTCAATGAAAAAATACTATCTTTGCACCCGTATTTAAAACACTATCAATATGAATCTTCGTGATATCAAGAAGGATATCGAATTCCTGATCGGCGACTTCGTGGAGGATTGCCTCCTGTTCGCCATGCTGCATCCCGAAAAAGACGTGAACAAGGTGGAAGACCTCATCAACGAAGCCAGCAACCTGGCCGATGAACTGATCGAGAAGGTCAACCATCCTGCCAAGGATGTGAAACCCCGCGCCTACTACAACCGCATCGGTGCCGAACTGCTCACGGGTCTCGACGGTCTTTGCGAGAAACTGAGCGAACTTGCAAAATAATTGTACGATAAAAAGTTGCAGAGTAAAAAAATATCCTTACCTTTGCAGCCCTTAATCAATTTTTTGCAATATGTCAGAGTATTTGAACGCAGACAAGAAGCAAGAGATTTTCGGCAAATACGGAAAGTCTAATGTTGACACCGGCTCGCCTGAGAGTCAGGTTGCTTTAGCACCTCAAGGCCAACAAGAAGGATCACAACACCCAGCGTGCCCTTCTCCGCCTCGTGGGTAAGCGCCGTCAGCTCCTCGACTATTTGAAGGAAAAGGATATTGAGAGATACCGTGAGATTGTGAAGGCCCTTGGCCTCCGTAAATAATCTCCAGGGAACGATTCAAGGCCGCCGCTTGCAGCGGCCTTTTTTGTATGAAGACACACAAAGACGTGATATGAACATTATTAAGAAAACCATTGCATTGTCCGACGGTCGGACAATCGAAATCGAGACCGGCAAGCTTGCCAAGCAGGCTGACGGCTCGGCGGTCGTGAAAATGGGAGGAACGATGCTCCTGGCGACCGTAACCGCTGCCACAGAAGTAAAAGAAGGAACCGATTTTCTCCCGCTGCAGGTTGACTACCGGGAGAAGTATTATGCCGCAGGCCGTTTCCCTGGCGGCTTCCTGAAAAGAGAAAGCCGTCCCGACGACTATGAGATCCTGATCTCCCGTCTCGTGGACCGTCCCATCCGCCCGCTCTGGCCGGCGGACTTCCATCTGGAAGTATTTGTGAACGTGATGCTGATTTCAGCAGAAAAAGATATCCAGCCCGACGCCCTCGCCGGCCTGGCCGCCTCTGCCGCACTGGCTACCAGCGACCTGCCGTTCCAGGGCCCGATCTCCGAAGTGCGCGTCTGCCGCATCGACGGACAGTTCGTCATCAACCCGGGCTTCAAGGACATGGAGCGCGCCGACCTCGAACTGATGGTCGCCGCCACCGAGGAGAACATCATGATGGTCGAGGGTGAAATGAAGGAAGTCTCCGAGCACGACATGCTCGAGGCCATCAAGTTCGCCCACGAAGAGATCAAGCGCCACTGCCGCGTGCAGAAAGAAATGATGCACGAGCTCGGCACCGACGTGAACAAACGCGACTACCCGCACGACGTCGAGGACGAAGAGCTGCAGAAAGCCGTCCACGAGGCCTGCTACAAACGCTGCTACGAGACTGCCAAGGCCGCGCTGCCCAAGCACGAGCGCGCCGATGCCTTCGAGGCCATCAAGGCTGACTTCCTCGCTACGATTCCCGAAGAGGAACTCGAGGAGAAGACCCCGCTTGTGGAGCGCTACTACCACGATGTGGAGAAGGAAGCCATGCGCAACCTCATCCTCGACGAAGGCCGCCGCCTCGACGGCCGCAGCACCGCCGAGGTGCGCCCCATCTGGTGCGAGGTGGATTACCTGCCCTGCGCCCACGGCTCCGCCATCTTCACCCGCGGCGAGACTCAGTCGCTCGCTTCGGTGACCCTCGGCACCAAACTCGACATGAAAGAGCAGGACGAAGTGCTGATCCAGGACGACCAGCAGTTCGTGCTCCACTATAACTTCCCGCCGTTTGCAACGGGTGAGGCCAAGCCGCAGCGCGCCACGGGCCGCCGCGAGATCGGCCACGGCAACCTGGCCATGCGCGCCCTCAAGGCCGTCATGCCGCTTGCCCCGGAAAACCCCTACGCCGTGCGCGTGGTTTCCGATATCCTCGAATCGAACGGTTCGTCTTCCATGGCCTCCGTCTGCGGTGGCTGCCTGGCCCTGATGGATGCCGGCGTGAAGATCAAGAAGCCGGTGGCCGGTGTGGCCATGGGCCTGATCACCGATGCTGAGCGTCCGAACGAGCGCTACGCCATCCTGACCGACATCCTCGGCGATGAGGACCACCTCGGCGACATGGACTTCAAGGTCACGGGTACGAAAGACGGTATCACCGCTACGCAGATGGACATCAAGGTCGACGGCCTGAGCTACGAAGTGCTGGAGAAAGCCCTCGAGCAGGCACGCCAGGGCCGCATGCACATCATGGGCGAGATGCTCAAGGTGATCCCTGAGCCGCGCGCCGACTACAAGCCGTTTGTGCCGCGCATCGTCCAGCTCCGCATCGCCGCCGAGTTCATCGGCGCCGTCATCGGCAAGGGCGGTGAGACCATCCAGAAGATTCAGAAAGAGACCGGTACCGTCATCAACATCGACGAAGAACCGATTCCGGGCACCAACCTCACCGAAGGCGTGGTGGACATCGCTTCCGACAACGCCGAGAACATGCAGAAGGCCATCGACTGGATCAAGGGCATCTGCGCGGTTCCCGAGGTCGGCAAGGTGTACCACGGCAAGGTGGTCTCGATCCTGGAGTTCGGTGCGTTCATCGAGATCATGCCGGGCAAGGAAGGCCTGCTGCACGTCTCCGAGATTGCCTGGACCAAGACCGACAAGGTCGAGGATGTCCTGGCTGTCGGCGACGAAGTCGACGTCAAGCTGCTCGAATACGACCCGAAGGCCGGCAAGATGCGCCTCTCGATGCGCGCGCTGACCGAGAAGCCGGAAGGCTATGTGGAGCCGGAACGCCGCCCGCGCGGTCCGCGCCGCGAAGGTGGCAAGGACGGCAAGGAAGGCGGACGCCGTGAAGGTGGCCGTGACCGTGGTCCGCGCCGCGAAGGCGGTCGTGGCATATTCCGCCGCGACAAGGACGACAAGGGCCGGGACGATAAATAATCAATGAAACCCGTGGCCAAATACCTGATCCTGATGTCCCTTCTCTCTTTCCTGGGATGCGGTACGCCCCTGGACGACAGCGTCCGGCTGCAGTTCCTGTCCTATGGCGGCACGAACGGCTACCATGCCTACAGCAACATCGGCTACACGGCCGAGCGGCTGGAGGATGGCAAGACCCGTGTCGTCGTGCAGGTGGGCAACGACCGCGACCGCGTGTTCGAGGCCGAAGGGGCGGTCATGGATTCGCTGGGAGCCATTGTGCGGGACTATCGCATGGACCGGTACAAGGGACATTACGAGCCGAAGATGGATATCCTGGACGGCGACTCCTGGTGGCTGGACCTGCGGTTTTCTGACGGACAATCGACTTCCTGCGGAGGGTATATGGCCTATCCGCCCAAAGGTGGGGCGGAAGCACTGGGTAAGGTAGAAGGCATCCTCTCCCGCTGGCTCTATCAGGAGCCGGCGGAGGAGGTAGGCCTTGTTTCCTTCCGGTACGAACTCTATTCGGAAGTAGGCGATGAAGCCTACGCTTTCCGGAAGGATGCGGCGGGCTGCTCGATGGATTTTCTTCCGATGGGTGCGACCCGTAACCAGCACTTTGAAGGCATCGATGCGGCCGTAGCCCAGCGGCTCGCCAGCATCGTCCGCTGGAGCCATATGGGCTCGTATACCGGCGAGAACCGGGCGGAAGAGGACACGTCGCGTCCCCGCTGGCTCCTGACGGTCGAATATGAGAACGGTCAGAAGATCGAGACCATGGACTATCTCGACCGGAAGCCCGACAGCGACAGCTGGCGCCAGGATGTTCCTTCTTTCTCGGAAATGGATCTCCGTCACGAGACGGAACGGCTGTTCAGCGAAGTAGTCCAAAGCATCGCTCCGGCCGACGCAAAATAAATGAAATCCGTGACCAAACTCCTCATTCTGATGTCCCTTCTTTCCATTCTCGGATGCGGGAAAAACGCTTCCGTATTCGGCAGCCAGCCCGTTCCTGAAGGACAGGCCCGCCTCACGAAGTTCTACCATACCGCCACGCACGGTTATCGCGGCTTCACCAACCGGGGCTACCGGGCGGAACTCCTGAAAGACGGCAAGGTGCGTGTCACCATTGAGCTGGGAGACGACCGCGACCGCGTGTTCGAAGCCGACGGGGCGATTCTGGATTCGCTGGAAGTCCTCGTACAGGACTACAGGATGGACAAGTATAAAGAGAGCTACATGCCGAAGTTTGACGTGAAAGACGGCGACACCTGGGAAGTGTCGTTTGATTATTCAGACGGAAAGCATATGTACAGCAGCGGCTACTTCTCCATGCCTGACAAGGCGAAGGAGGCGTTCGACAAGGTCGAGGCCCTGTTCGCCCCCTGGCGGGAGATGGAACCGGCCGAGGACGTGCCGCTGGTCTCTTTCCGCTACGAACTGCACAGCAAGGAGGGCGACGAGGTGTTCTGGTTCAAGAAAGATCAGTTTCACAATGCCGTGTACTTCCGGGATCTGGGTTCCTTCGAAGGCTGGAACTACTATTGCGGCGATCCCCAGGTGCTGGAGAAGCTGGCCAAGGAAATGCGGTACATCCGTATCTGCTCATATTGCGGCGAGGATCTTTCCAAGGAAAAGACCTCCCGTCCGCGCTGGGTGGCCATCCTGGAGTATGCCGACGGCCGGAAGTTCGAGTTGATGGACTATCTCGACCGTGACGGCGGCTACGACCACCGTCCTCCGACCACCACGGAGCGACAGCTCCGCTATACTGCGGAGCAGATTTTCCAGGCGGAGCTCGAGCGCATCGGCACGCTCACGCCCGAGGAGCTCGGCGACCACAGTTGCACGACCTACGACGCACAGGGCAAACCCAAGCGCACCATCAACTACGCTGGCGACGGTACCGTCCTCAACGGCCGCGACTACGACGACCCCATGAAGGATTTCTGAGTTACTGAGGCGGCACGAAAAAAGCCCTCTGGCGTTTGCCGGAGGGCTTTTTTGTGTGAAGAGAACGCTTACCAGCGGTTGAGCGGCATGCCGTTCATCTTCATCTTGACCTGCTGACGGACTTCCTCGATGACTTTATCGTCTTCGACATTGCAGAGCACCTTGTCGATGAGCTCGACGATGCCGGGCATGTCTTTTTCGACCATGCCGCGCGAGGTGATGGCCGGCGTGCCGACGCGCAGGCCGGAGGTCTGGAACGGGCTGCGGCTGTCGAACGGCACCATGTTCTTGTTGACCGTGATGCCGGCGCGGACAAGGGCCTTTTCGGCCACCTTGCCGGTGAGATCGGGGAACTTCGGACGGAGGTCGATCAGCATCAGGTGGTTGTCGGTACCGCCGGACACGATGTAGTAACCCTTGTTGATGAAGGCCTCAGCGAGGGCCTTGGCGTTCTTCTGGACCTGTACCTGGTAGGTGCGGAACTCGGGCTGGAGTGCCTCGTAGAAGGCCACGGCCTTGGCGGCGATGCAGTGCTCGAGCGGGCCGCCCTGGATGCCCGGGAAGACCGACGAGTTGATCATCGCGCTCATCTTCTTGATCTCGCCCTTCGGCGTGGTGATACCCCACGGGTTGTCGAAGTCCTTGCCGATGAGGATGACGCCACCGCGCGGTCCGCGGAGGGTCTTGTGCGTGGTGGAGGTCACGATGTGGGCATATTTCACCGGGTTCTTCAGCAGGCCGGCGGCGATCAGGCCGGCAGGGTGTGCCATGTCGACCATGAAGATGGCTCCCACCTGGTCGGCGATGGCGCGCATCCGTTCCCAATCCCACTCGCGGGAATAGGCCGAGGCGCCGCCGATGATCAGCTTCGGCTTGAATTCAAGCGCTTTGCGTTCCATATCGTCGTAGTCCACCAGGCCCGTCTCCTTGTTGAGCTGATAGCCGATGGCGTGGTACAGTTTGCCCGACATGTTGACCGGGGAGCCGTGCGTGAGGTGACCTCCGTGCGCCAGGTCGAGTCCCATGAAGGTGTCACCCGGTTTCAGGCAGGTGAAGAAAACAGCCATGTTGGCCTGCGCGCCGGAGTGCGGCTGCACGTTGGCGTACTCTGCGTCGAAAAGTTTGCAGAGACGGTCGATGGCCAATTGCTCAATCTGGTCCACCACTTCGCAACCGCCATAGTAACGGGCGCCAGGGTAACCTTCTGCATACTTGTTGGTGCAGACGCTGCCCAGGGCCTCCAGCACTTGCTTGCTGACAAAGTTTTCGGAAGCGATGAGCTCGATGCCTTCACTCTGTCGCTCCTCTTCCTTGCGGATCAAATCGGATATTTGAACGTCTTGTTTCATATAAGAGGGATAAATTCTATTAATCTACAAAGATAAAACATTTTCCTATATTTGCAATCCTAATTGCTTGAAGATGTTCCGAAAAAAATTGAATGACGAACTGGGACGGCTCAGTGTGGAGCAGTTCCGTGAAGCCGACAAGGCGCCGCTGGCGCTGGTGCTCGACAATGTCCGCAGCCAGCACAACATCGGCTCGGCCTTCCGCACCTGCGACGCGTTCCGCGTCGGGCGGATCTGCCTGTGTGGCATCTCCGCCACGCCGCCTACGCCCGAAATCCACAAGGCGGCTCTTGGCGCGGAATTCAGCGTAGCCTGGGAACACTACGACACAGGACTGGCTGCTGTGCAGCAACTTCGGAAAGAGGGCTATGTGATCGTGAGCGTGGAACAGGCCGACGAGGCCACGATGCTCCAGGACTTCCGGCCCGAACCCGGAAAGCGCTACGCACTGGTGTTCGGCAACGAGGTCAAAGGGGTCGCGCAGGAGGTCGTCGACGCATCGGACCTGTGCCTGGAGATTCCCCAATACGGCACCAAACACTCGCTCAACGTGTCGGTTTCCATCGGAATCGTCCTTTGGAACATAATTTTGAACAATCTTAAATAATTTTACTATCTTTGCAGTCCCAATTCGGGAACTCGGGAAGTGGCGCAGTTGGCTAGCGCGCTGCGTTCGGGACGCAGAGGTCGGGTGTTCGAGTCACCTCTTCCCGACAAAAAAGCCCTCCGGCAAACGCCAGAGGGCTTTTTTTCGTGCCGCTACCCCTGGTCTTTCTGTTCCGCCGGGGACAGAAAGACTCAAGGAAATGGCTGATTGTCAGATGCTGATGATGCCGGGTTTTTTCGTCAGGCCGAGGCCGGGCTTGTCGGCGAGGGTGATCTTGCCGTCGACGAGTTTCATGCCCTCGAAGCAGTCGTTGCCGAGGAGGTAGTTGCCGTCGAGGTCGGCCCAGATGACCTTCGGGGAGATCTGGGCGGCGGCGGAGATGGCCACCGAGGTCTCGGTCATGCAGCCTACCATCAGTTTCATGTGGTTCTGCTCGGCCATCGTGATCATCTGGCGGGCTTCCCACAGGCCGGTGCATTTCATCAGCTTGATGTTGATGCCGTGGAAGGCGCCCTTCAGGCGCGGGATGTCATAGATGCGCTGGCACGATTCGTCGGCCATGATGGGCAGCGGGCTGCGCTCGGTGATCCAGGCGGTCTCGTCGAGCATGAGCTTGCTCATCGGCTGCTCGATCATCTCCACGCCGCGTTCGGCGAGCCAGTGGATCATGTCGAGGGCGTAGTATTTGTCTTTCCAGCCCTGGTTGGCGTCGATGACGATGGGGCGGTTGTCGCGGGCGCGGATTAGGTTGATCATGCGCTTGTCTTCCGCTTCGCTCATGCCGAGCTTCACCTTGATGATCTTGTTCCACGAAGCTTCGGTGATCTTGGTGTTGACCATCTCGTCGCTGGCGTCGTAGCCGATGGTATAGCAGGTGTACGGCGCGTCGTCGGGGTTGAAGCCCCAGATCTTCCACCACGGCTGTCCGAAGATGTTGCCCACCAGGTCGTGGAGGGCGATGTCGATGGAGGCCTTGGCGGCGGTGTTGTTGGTGGTCAGCTTGTCGACGGCGGCCATGATGTCTTCCACCCGGAACGGGTTGTCGAATTTCGGCAGCACGTTGTCGACCACTTTCTTGTAGAATTCGTGGCAGGAGGCCTGCGTCTCGCCGAGGTACGGCGGCATCGCGGCTTCGCCGTAGCCCGTGTAGCCGTCCCATGTGAGGCGGGTGATGACGATGGGGGTGGTGGTGCGGGAGCTGCCCGAGATGGTGAAGGTAAACTTCATGATACCCTGGAAGTCTTCCCACGCGAGTTCGAGCTTCTTGCTGCCCGTTTTCTTCTTGGCGGCATCGCCGCGGGCGAAGAGGCTGGCGGGGTTGAAGAGTGCGGCGCCGGCCGTCATCAGGCCCGCCGTCTTGAGGAATGTTCTGCGATCGCTCATATGTTAATTGTTGAAATATACACCACTTTGTGCAATAGATACCACGCCCTTCCCGCAGTCCTGGTTGCCGAGGATGCGGCAGGCCCGGATGGGTTTGCGGCTGTAGTAATCCGGCTCGCCTTCGACCAGGCTGTTGATGCGGACCACCTGCGAGGAGTGGATGATCTTGCCGTCGCCCAGGTAGATGGCCACGTGGGTGATCCTTTCGGGCTTGTCTGCCGTGGCCTCGCGGCCGAAGAACACCAGGTCGGCCGGCTGCAGGTTGCCGAGTCCTTCCGAGACGTCGACCGGGTCGCCGGTCTTGTACTGCTGCGAGGCGTTGCGCAGGAGCATGTAGCCGTTGAGGAAATAGACCGTCTTGGCGAAGCCGCTGCAGTCGACGCCCTTGATGGAGGTGCCGGCCCAGAGGTAGGGCACGCCCACGAACTGGCGGGCGGTCTCGAGGATCAGGGCGCGGGCCTTCTCGACATCGCCCTGCGGGGCGTCGGCCGGGATCACTGCCTGGCGGCTGTCGACCCAGGAGCGGAGCTCCATGACGTCGGCGCTCGGCACGAAGGCGCGCTTTCCGTCGGGCAGTTCCACTTCCGTGTATTTGCCCACGGTTCCGATATACTCGGCGATGTCACCCCAGACACCGTCGCTCACATGGTTGGCATCGGGACGCGGCCCGTCGAGGAAGAAGGTGTAGAAATTGGTGACCACTACGCGCTTCGAGGCTTTCCACTGGTCCATGCGGGCCTGGTCGATGGGCACGATGGCCATTTCGTTGACCCAGGCCTTGTAGCCGTCGGGGGTCTCGATGTTCACCCAGTAGTCGTTGTCGTGGGCATGGACCTTGACGGGCGTACCCATCAGGGCCTGGGTGCCGAGTTCGGCGGCATAATTGGGATCTTCGCGCATGTTGATGACGGAGAGGGAGGCGAGGGCCAGCCCGTTTTCGTCTTCCGGTGCTTGGGGAGCGGCGTCCTGTGTTTTCTTTTCGGGGCTCGTGCAGCCCATTACCAGCATGGTGCAAAGCAGAAAGAACAGTGTTTTTTTCATGGCGGAATGGTTCAAAAATCCTTTCGTACAACGAACAAATTTAAGAAAAATATCGAAAAATTCGCCACAAAACGCCGCCATTCGCCCCCAAAACCCACCTTTTCGCCACAATCCCGCCTTCCGGGCGAACAAGGAGGTCCGGGGATGCTTATCTTTGCGGCCGATAATTATTAAAATCTGAAAAAATGGAAAAAGCTACGATTGAAGAGAAAGTCGTTAACATCATCTCCAACAAACTCGGTTGCTCGCAGGACGAGGTCGTCCCTACGGCCAGCTTCACGATGGACCTGGGCGCTGACTCGCTCGACACCGTTGAACTGATCATGGACTTCGAGAAGGAGTTCGGCCTGAAGATCTCCGACGAGGACGCCATGAGCATCAAGACGGTGGGCGACGCCATCGAGTACATCGCTGCACGCGCAAACTAATAAGAGGTATCGCTATGAGGCGGTCCGGTCCAAGCGCTCAGCGATCGCCTCATAGTAGCTCTTGGACACCGGAATCTTCTTGGCTTCCGGATGGGAAAGTTCCAGAAACACGTGCTTGTTCTCCCGTTTGAGCTGCGTCACGTTGTCGATGTTGACGATGAACGAACGGTGACAGCGGATGAGTGAGGTTCCCTCCAATTGTTTCTCCAGTCGGGTGGTGCGGCAGCGCATCAGATAATTGAGCAGTTTGCCATCCAATTCGTAACGGATCTCGACATAGTTGTCCTGAGACCCGATGTAGAAAATACGGTCTGACGGAATCGATATCTTCAAGGCCCCGGAATAATCGTAAAAGTCTATTACCAAGGCAGTTTGAGCAGGTGTTTCGCCTTTGAGCTTGAGTTCCAGCGCTTCAATTTCCTCCGTTTTGGCCCGATTGGCAGCCAGCAGGGTGAAGATGATATAGGGGATGGCCAGGATCAATCCCACGCAAAGCGAGGTGTAGGCCACCAGCCGGAACGTGATCGGGATGTCAGTGTCGAACCAATACCGTGTGAACAGGAGGTAGACCAGGGCAATCACGATGAACTCTCCCAGGAACCAGAAGAGATATTTACGGAGCGACACCGTGTGGGTGATCTGATAGGCCATCAGGCTGATTTTGCTCACCAGCAGAATGAGGATGCTCGACAGGTAGAACAGGATCGTGGGGAGCAGGACTTCCGCTTTGAAACCGATCCAGATGGTATCGGAGAAAGGATGGTAAGTCAGCAGGAATACCAGTGAAAAAGCCACCACGAAGGCGACGGATTCCAGCAGGAAAGTTCTATGCAGTAGATATTTAGGTGCTTCCAAAGGGTCAAGTTTTGGTGCAAAAGTACGAATTTTTGAGAAATAACCCGTCATTAGACAATAAACGATATACATATGAAGATCATAGGAACAGGCAGTGCGCTTCCCGAGAAAGTGGTTACCAACGACATGCTCGCCGGATTTCTGGATACGAGCGATGAATGGATCACCACGCGCACGGGAATCCGCACCCGCCGCCTGCTGAGTCATGAAACCCTGCGCGAACTGGCGCTCAAGGCCGCCCAGGCCGCGCTCCAATCGTCGGGCCTGCGTCCCGAAGACATCGATTATCTGATCTGTTCGAACGTGGCCAACAGCTATGTCTCCCCTTCGCTGGGAAGCATTGTCCTGGGCCAGTTGGGCTGCAGCTGCCCGACCTTCGACATGAACGGCGCCTGCGCCGGCCTGGTCTATTCGCTCGACGTGGCCGACGCCTTCCTCAAATCGAGAGACATGAAGAACATCCTGATCGTGGCCGCCGAGCAGCCTTCACGCTTCTGCAGCTGGCACGACCGGGCCACCTGCGTGCTTTTCGGCGACGGCGCCTCGGCAATGGTGGTCACCCAGGGAGAAGGATTCAAGGACTTCCGGCTTACGGGCGACACCCACACCGAAGTGATGTACTACAAGCGCCAGATGGAACGGACTCCCTACGACCGCGTGGAGGAGCCCACGGAACCGCTGGTGATGAACGGGCGCGAAGTGTTCCGCCTGGCCGTCGAGGCCTGCATCAACGATGTCGACACCCTGCTCGAACGCAACGGGATGACAGGCGCCGACGTCGACTTGTTCCTGCTGCACCAGGCCAACATGCGGATCATCGAGTGCATCCGCGAGCACCTGGGACAGCCGAAGGAAAAATTCCCCACCAACATCCAGAAATACGGAAACACCTCTTCGGCCAGCATCGGCATCCTCATGGACGAGATGTCGCGCTCCGGCGAGCTGAAAGACGGCCAGACCGTGATGCTCAGTGCTTTCGGCGGCGGTTTCGTGACCGCAGCCGCCCTGCTCAAGTGGTCGGCCATTCAATACTAAGGGAGGGAACAGCATGAAAAGAGTCGTCATTACCGGACTGGGATGTATTTCTCCCCTGGGCAACAACGTAGACACCATGTGGGCGGAACTGCTCAAGGGCAGCTGCGCCATCGATTTCATCCATTCCCTGGACACGACCGACCTGCCGGTCAGGATCGCCGCTGAAGTGAAAGACTTCCGGCCCGAAGATTTTGATATCGACAAGGCGATGATCCGCCACAACGACCGCTATGCGCTCTATGCCATCGCGGCCGCCACGCAGGCCATGCGCGACAGCGGCCTGGAGGTGGGCAAGGACATCGACCCGGCCCGTTTCGGCTGCGCCATCGGTTCGGGCATCGGCGGCATCCAGACTTTCTGCCGTGAGCACGCCTCGCTGCTCGCGAACGGCAGTCGCGGGGTCTCGCCGCTCTTCATCCCCGAGATGATCGCCAACATCGCATCGGGCAACACGGCCATCGTGTTCCACGCTGAAGGTCCCAACCTCCCCGTGGTCACGGCCTGCGCCACCGGCACCCACTCCATCGGCGAGGCCTACCGCATGATCCGGGAGGGTCGCGCCGAGGCCATGATCACGGGCGGCGCCGAGGCGGCGGTCTGTGAGATCGCCATCGCTGGCTTCACCAACAGCAAGGCCCTGACCACCAGTGAAGATCCGATGGAGGCCTCCCTGCCTTTCGACGCCCGCCGCAAGGGCTTCGTCATCGGTGAGGGTGCCGGCATCATGATCCTCGAAGACTACGACCTGGCCCGGCGCCGCGGCGCGCACATCTACGCCGAGGTCAGCGGCTATGGCAACACCTGCGACGCGTACCACTACACGGCCCCGCGTGCCGATGGCAAATGTGCCACGGCCTGCATCCGGTGGGCCCTGGAAGAAGCGGGCTACAAGGCAGGCGAGAAACTCTACGTCAATGCGCACGGCACCGGCACGCCGCTCAACGACAGGTCCGAGACCCTGGCCCTCAAGCAGGCTCTGGGCGAAACTGCCGCGCGCAAGGCCGTTATCAGCAGCACCAAGTCGATGATGGGCCACATGCTCGGCGCCACCGGCGCCGTCGAACTGGTGATCTGCGCCAAGACCCTGCAGACCGGCAAAGTGGCACCGACCATCCATCTTGACGTACCCGACCCGGACTGCGACCTCGACTACACGCCCCACACCGCCCGCGACTACGCTGCCGACCTGACCATCAGCAACTCGTTCGGTTTCGGCGGACAGAATGCCTGCGTGGCCCTGAGAAGAATATAATATTAAAATTCAACGATATGACACGAGAAGAAATCAAGAACTACCTGCCCCATCGAGAGCCGATGCTTTTGGTCGACGACGTGACGATGGAAGGCGAAACCGCTATCGGACATTACCATGTGCGGGGCGATGAATACTTCCTCCAGGGGCATTTCCCGGGCTATCCCGTGGTCCCCGGCGTCATCCTCTGCGAGATCATGGGCCAGTGCTCCGCTCCGCTGATGCTCGATGAACTCCCGGGTCGCCTGACCTTCTATGCCGGCATGAACGACGTTCGCTTCAAGAACCAGGTGCGTCCCGGCGATACCGTCACCGTCACTTCCCGGATCTCCAACCGCCGCGGCCTGACCTTCTTCGTCGATGCCGAGGCCAAGGTAGACGGTAAGCTCTGCGTCAAAGGCAGTCTGATCTTCATGTTGGTTGATAAACAATAAGTTATGAAACTACTCGAAAACAAGGTCGCTCTGATCACCGGCGCATCGCGCGGAATCGGGCGCAGCCACGCCCTCCTCTTCGCAGAGGAAGGCGCTGATATCATTTTCACCGACCTCCAGGCCAACGAAAACAGCGAATCGCTGCTGGCCGAACTCCGCGCCAAGGGCGTGCGGGCCGATTTCGTGGCATCCAACGCCGCCGACTTCGCCCAGGCCCAGGACGTGGCCCAGTGGGTGGCCGACCACTACGGCCGCCTCGACGTGCTGGTCAACAACGCCGGCATCACCAAGGACCAGCTCATCCTCCGCATGAGCGTGGAGGATTGGGACGCCGTGCTGGCCGTCAACCTCCGATCCGTGTTTAACTATACCAAGGCTTTCGCGCCGATGATGATGCGGCAGCGCGCCGGCTCGATCATCAACATCAGCTCCATCGTGGGACTCAACGGCAACGCCGGCCAGTGCAACTACGCTGCCTCCAAGGCCGGTATCATCGGCTTCACGCGTTCCATCGCCAAGGAGCTCGGCTCGCGTGGCATTCGCTGCAACGCCGTGGCCCCCGGCTTCATTGAGACCCCGATGACCCGCCAGCTCTCCGAGGAAGTCCGCAAGGAATGGATGAACCAGATTCCGCTCCACCGCGGCGGCCTCGACACCGACGTGGCCCATGTGTCGCTCTTCCTGGCCAGCGACCTGGCCGGCTACGTCACCGGACAGGTGATCAGCTGCGACGGCGGCCTGGCTATCAACTAACTAACCCGCAAACAGATTCATTAGATATGTCTTTTAAAATCGTAGTATTGGCCAAGCAGGTTCCCGACACGCACAATGTGGGGGCCGATGCCATGAATCCGGACGGCACCGTGAACCGGGCCGCCCTGCCGGTGGTCTTCAACCCCGAGGACCTGAAAGCCCTGGAAATGGCGCTGCGCGTCAAGGACCAGATGCCCGACGCCACGGTGACCGTGGTGACCATGGGCCCGCCACGTGCCGCCGAGATCGTCAAAGACGCCTGCAACCGCGGCGCGGACGACGGTTTCGTGCTGAGTGACATGCGCTTCGCCGGCGCCGACACGCTGGCAACCTCCTACGCCATCTCGCAGGCCGTCAAACAGATCGGCCGGGTCGACCTGATCTTCGGCGGCCGTCAGGCCATCGACGGCGACACCGCCCAGGTGGGTCCGCAGGTGGCCGAGAAACTCGACATTCCGCAGGTGACCTATGCTGAGGAGTTGCTCGCCGTCGATGCGAAAACGATTACCATCCGCCGCCGGCTCGAACGCGGCACCGAGTGTGTCAAGGCACAGTTGCCCGCCCTGGTGACGGTCACCTCCGCCGGCGCCGACTGCCGCTTCCCCAACGCACACCGCATGCTGCGCCGGGCCAAGGACGAAGTCCGGATGATCAATGCCGACAGCATCGACGCCGATATGGACCGGCTGGGCCTCAAGGGCTCGCCGACCAAGGTGAAGAAGATCGAAAACGTGGTGCTCGCCCACAAGGAATCGGTGGTGCTCGAACCGACCGACGCCGCGCTGGGTGAACTCTCCGCCACGCTGATCCAGGAGCACATTCTCTAACCTACGAAAACACTGAAACGATGAACAACGTATTAGTATATTGCGAATTGTCGGAGAAGAGCACTATCGCCGACATCAGCCTCGAGCTCTGCACCAAGGGCCGCCAGCTGGCCACCCGCCTGGGTTGCCGCCTGCAGGCCGCCGTGCTGGGCAGCAACGTGAAAGCCGCTGCCGAATCGCTCTATTCCTACGGCGTGGACGATGTGTTCCTGGCCGACGACAGCCGCCTGTCGCCCTACCGCACCCTGCCGCATTTCGACGTGCTGTCGAAGCTGATCCAGAAAGAGCAGCCGCAGATCGTGCTCTTCGGAGCCTCGAGCGTGGGCCGCGATCTGGCGCCGCGCATCGCTTCGTTCCTGCGCTGCGGCCTGACCGCCGACTGCACCCAGCTGGAAATCGGCCCGCACGACGACCCGAAGACCGGCAAGCACTACGACGACATCCTGATGCAGATCCGTCCGGCCTTCGGCGGCAACATCATCGCCACCATCGTCTGCCCGGAGACCCGTCCCCAGATGGCTACGGTCCGCGAAGGCGTGATGAAGAAAGAAATCTTCGACAAAAACCACAAGGGTACCATCATTCCGGTTTCCGTTGAGGCATCGCTGGACGCCGCCGACAAGGCCGTCGAGATCCTCAGCCGCCAGATCGAGGAGCAGAAGATCGACATCAAGGGCGCCCAGGTCATCGTGGCCGGCGGCTACGGCATGGGAAGCCGTGAAAACTTCCAGCTGCTCCACCAGTTCGCTCGTCTGATCGGTGCCAGCGTCGGCGCTACACGCGCCGCCGTCGATGCCGGCTTCACCGAGCCAGAGCGCCAGATCGGCCAGACCGGCGTGACCGTCCGTCCGAAACTTTACATCGCCTGCGGCATCAGCGGCGCCGTGCAGCACCGCGCCGGCATGGAGCAGAGCGCCAAGATCATCAGCATCAACACCGATCCGGACGCGCCCATCAACGCCATCGCCGACTACACCATCGTGGGTGACGTGATGACCGTGATCCCGCAATTTATGGCTTGTTACAAGAAAAACCTGAAGTAGTGATGAATTTCTATACCGATAACGAGAACCTTGCGTTCTATCTCCACCATCCGGATATGGACCAGGTGGTCGCTGCCAAAGAAAAGAACTTCGCCGAGGCCGGCCAGCATCCCGAAGCACCTGCCAATGCCGAGGAGGCCGTGCGCCAGTACGAAATGGTGCTGAACCTGCTGGGCGAAATCGCCGGCGAGGTAATCGCACCCAACGCCGAGGAAGTCGACCATGTGGGTCCGAAGCTCGAGAACGGCCGCGTCGTGTACGCGCCGGGCACCCGCCGCAACCTCGATGCCCTCATCCAGGCAGGCCTCTACGGCATTTCGCTCGACCGTCGCTACAACGGGCTCAACATGCCTCGCGCCGCCGTCGTGATGGCCGCCGAGATGATTGCCCGCGCCGACGTGGGTTTCGCCACTATCTGGGGCCTGACCGACTGCGCCGACACCATCCAGGAATTCGGTTCCGACGAGTTGAAAGAGAAATACCTGCCGCGCATTTGGCAGGGTGCCACTTGCTCGATGGACCTCACCGAGCCCGACGCCGGCAGTGACCTGCAGTCCGTGCGCCTGAAAGCCACGTACGACGAGGCGGCCGGTTGCTGGCGCCTGAACGGCGTGAAGCGATTCATCACCAACGGTGACGCGCGGCCTGAGCTACTTCGTGTTCGACAAGGCCGACGGCGGCATGACCGTGCGCCGCATCGAGAACAAGATGGGCATCAAAGGTTCGCCGACCGCCGAGCTGCAGTTCACCAATGCGCCGTGCCAGATCGTGGGCGAACGCCGCTTGGGTCTCATCAAATACGTGATGTCGCTGATGAACGGTGCCCGTCTGGGTGTCGCTGCCCAGTCGATCGGCCTCTGCGAGGCCGCCTGCCGCGAGGCCGAGGCCTACGCCGCCTCCCGTGAACAGTTTGGTCACGCGATCAAACAGTTCGTGGCCGTGCAGGACCTGCTCGACCAGATGCGCGCCCGCACCGACGGTGTCCGCAGCCTGATGTACGAGACCGCCCGCTACGTGGACCTGGCCGCCAGTTCCAAGCCGGCCTCCCGCGTCGCCGAC
>CACZWU010000037.1:0-23097 GCA_902784965.1 uncultured Bacteroidia bacterium
CCCAAGAGCAATGCTTCGTATCTCGCTATCGACGAGGCCCTTGCGATAGTCAACAGCACGAACGACGCCCCGCCGGTTCCCCTGCATCTGCGCAACGCCCCTACCCAACTGATGAAGGACCTGGGCTACCACAAGGGATACAAATACGCCCATGACTTCGAGGGCAATTTCGTGGATCAGGAATTCCTCCCCGACGCTCTCCGCGGTCACAAATTCTACGAACCAGGCAACAACGCCCGCGAATCGGAGATCCGCAGGCGTTTGCAGTCACTTTGGAAGAAATATGGGTACTGAGACCCTCTACCAGGATTTCTTGTACCCGATTCCGTATTCCGTGGTATAATAATCGACTCTTTTGTCATTGTTGAAAAAGGGAGGATAGATATTGTCCACAGGGTCGATTCCTGCCAGGCGGCAAACGGCATCGTGCACTTGGATGGTGAGTTGTTTCCTGCCTTCATTGGCCGGAATGTCCAGATCGGGTTGGATCGGTTCACCGATGTTGATCGTAAGGCTGGCCGGACTGTTGAATATCTTTTCCCGTATAAAACCATTCTTCCGATAAGTGAAGGCGATGGGAAGGATCGGTTTCTTGCAAGCGTAGCTGAAGCGGGCCGCACCGTCCTTGAAGGGCCGTATGGGCTGATAGAACTCCCACATACTTCCTTCCGAGTAAATATGCAGCCAATTCCCCTTTCTCAAATAATCAACGACTGAGAAATACATGGCCGCCATGGCCGCTGGATCCTCCGCAGGGACGGGAATTCCGCCAGACATTCGAATGAATTTTCTGTTTTCGCCCATAAGGTTCTTGCTCCAGACAAGCACTTTCAGAGAAGGTTCCTTCAAGGCAAACATCAGGGCCGGAAAATCCCACATATGTACATGATTGGAGACCGTTATGGCACCGTTTTCCAGGATTTTCCGGTATTTTTTCAAATTCTCCCTTCCTTTAATCCGCAGATTCATCCGGATCCTGGTCAGCGGAAACATAACCGTCACCAATAGGATATTAAACCAAAATCTTTTGAATTTGAAGGACTTGGATTCATCTATATAGCTATAGTTCTCATCGAAGACCAAATGTTCCCGTTCAACGACTTTCAGATAATGCTGATCGGTATATTCAGGATAAGGATAGCGCTTGGTTTGGGGATCAAAATACATACAAAAGAATATCTGTCACGATTCAGCATCCTACCCTATTTCCGGGCTTTCTTGTGGCGGCGCTTCTTGCCGCGATTGCCGAAGATAACGGCCACGACGACAGCCACGAGCGCGAGTACGATGATGACGTAGGTCATGCCGCTCGCATTGTCACCCTTTACACGCGACCACATCGCCAGGAGCTTGTCGGTATCGTCGCCCCAGTCGTGCTCCATCGCGCAGCGGTCGATCACGGCCTTGTCGGCATACAGCACCGGATTGACGCACACGCTGTCCGCTTCCGGACCGAAGAAATAGCTCAGGTCGATCGGATCGTAAGCCTCGTCAATCTGTGATTCCAGCACCTCGAAAGCACCGTTGGCCGAAACGTAGCCCGTCTCCTCCATATTGCGGATGGCTATGTCGGGACGGCACATAAAATTGATGAAATAGGTCGCAGCCTGGACATTCTTGGCATACTTGGGAATCACCCAGCCGTCGAACCACACGTTGCTGCCCTCCTCAGGCACGATGTAATCGAGGGAGACACCCACCTCAGCGGCCTCTTCAATGGCCCATACGGCATCGCCGCTCCAGTTGAGCGATACCACGCCGCGGCCCTTGGTCATCTGCTCCTTGCCGAAATCGGCCTCCCAGCCCAGCACACCGTCTTTCACCTGCTTCAGATAAGCTTCCACGGCGGCCAGCGATTCATCCGACGAATCCTTCATCAGTTCGTCGAGCGTCACCTTCCCCGATTTGAGCTCATCCTGTTTCAGATAAATGAGCACGGGGCCATAGACGTCGCGCGGTGCGTCCTTGATCAGGATCTGGCCCGCGAACTTGGGATTGCGGATCACGTCCCAGGTGCTGGCCTCCTCCAGCGTCACTTTCTCGGTGTTGTAGATGATGCCGGAGGTACCCCACATGTAAGCCACGGAATAGTCGTTGGCGTTGATGTTGGGGTTGATGGCGTCGAACACCCCCTTGATGTAGGGGGAACGGTTGAGCTTGATATAGTTGACGTTGTCGGGAATCGTGGAGAAATCCAGTGGCAGCAGCAGTCCCGTGTTGAGCATGCGCTCGATGATGTAGTCGGACGGACATACCACATCGTAGTCTTCGTGCCCCTTCTCGATCTTCGAGAGCATCGTCTCGTTCACATCGAAGGTCTGGTAGACAACCTTGATGTCCTGTCCGGTCTCGGCTTTGTACCAAGCCTCGAATTCAGGAAGGACGGACTCGTCGATGTAGTCGGACCAGTTGTATACCTTCAGTATCTGGTCGCGGTTGGAGCTGCAGGACAGCAGGACGGCTGAAAGTGCCGCCAGGATCAGGAATTTCTTCATGATTTGGTTTGTTGTTGTTTGGATTGACGGATGTTGATGGCCAGCAGGACCACCAGGATGATGAGGAAAATGATGCTCATCAAAGGCTTCAGTTCGGGCGTCAGGCCGCCTTTGCGCGCATCGGCGTAGATGTAGGTCGACAGCGTATCCAGGCCGATGGTACCGCGGGTGAAGAAGGTCACGGCGAAATCGTCGAGACTCATCGTGAAAGCGAGGATGAAGCCCGAGATCATGCCGGGCCGCAGCGCTGGCACAAGTACCTTGCGCAAGGCCTGGCTCGGCGTGGCGCCCAGGTCGAGGGCGGCCTCATAGATATTGGGGTTCATCTGGCGGAGTTTGGGCATCACATTGAGCACCACGTACGGGGTGCAGAAGGTGATGTGCGCCAGGATGACGGTCAGATAGCCCTGTGAAATGCCCAGGAACACGAAGAGCAGGAAGAGCGACACACCCGTGATGATGTCGGGGTTGATCATCGGGATGTTGTTCAGGAAAGTCATCACACCCCGCTTGCGTCCGTGAAGGTGGTAGATACCGATAGCGGCAACGGTGCCCAGGAGGGTGGCCATGGTCGAGGCGGCCAAGGCGATGAGCAGGGTATTCTTGACGGCCGACATCAGACCCGATGCGTTCTGCATACTGCCGTTGAAGAGGTTCTGGTAGAGCTGCGTCGAGATTCCCGTCCAGTTGCCGAGCGACTTGGCCTCGGTGAACGAGAAGATCACGATGAATGCGATGGGTGCATACAGCACCAGGAGCACCAGCCACAGGTAGGCTTTTGCGATGATTTTCTTCCCTTTCATCAGATGAGTCCTCCGCTGACTTCCTCCTGCTGGTCACCGCCCTGCAGGAAGGTCGTGATACCGATGATGACGAGCATGATGAGCGAAAGCGCCGCACCATAATTCCACATCGAGTTGTTGATGTTCTCCTGGATGATCGTACCGAAGAGCTTGATCTTGTTGTTGGTCAGGAACTCCGAGATGGCGAAGGTCGAGACTGTGGGCATAAATACCATCATCACGCCGCTCCAGACGCCCGGCATCGACAGCGGCAGGGTCACCTTGCGGAACACCTGTACCGGCGTGGCGCCGAGGTCCTGGGCCGCCTCCGCGTAGGAAGGGTCCATCTTCTTGAGCTGGTTGTAGATGGGATAGATCATGAACGGCAAGTAGTCGTAGCACATACCGAAGAGCAGCGTCCCCTTCCCCAGCGGAATGCCGGCCATGTTGAAGAGCTCGGCCGTGGCCAGGGTCCGCATCAGGGCGTTGATCCACATCGGCAGAATGAAGAGCACCACGGTGACGGCACTCCGGTTGAGCTTGTTGTCGGCCAGGATATAGGCCGCAGGGTAGCCGATGAGCACGCAGAGCAATGTATTCTCGATGGCCACCTCGATGGAGAGGGCGAATGTGCTCAAGGCATCCTTGTCCGAAAAGAACTTGGTAATGTTGCGCAGGGTGAAATGCCCTGATCCGTCCTGCAATGCGTACATCACGATCAGCAGGAGCGGCAGCACTACAAAGAGCACCAGAAAGATGAAATAAGGCAGCGCCCAACTAGACCTTTTGTTCATTTCCTGTCGCCGGTTTCGTTAGTTCGATGTTTTCGGGCAATATCTTGATGCCCACGAAGTCGCCTTTGTCCCAGATGTCATTGGTATCAACCCAAATGTTCTCGCCGTTGTCTGTCTTGATGGTCAGGTGGTAGTGGTTGCCCATATAGAGGATGAACACCACATTGCCGGTCAGGTCGGCTTCCTTCTCGTAGTCCAGCAGTTCCACGTTTTCGAAACGAATGGTTGCCACAGCTTCGTCGCCTTCGGCGAAGCCGGTCGTGTCGCAGTTGAATTCCGTTCCCAGGAACTCCGCTTTCCCCTCACCCACCACCTTTGCGGCATAGGTGTTGGCCAGGCGTTCCTTCTTCATCACCTGGATGTCGTCGGGATCGATGTAGAGCATCACTTCCGACCCCACCTCATAGGGATCGTAATCCTGGATCATCAGTTCATAGCCTGTGTCGGTGTCGACCCACATTTCGTAGTGCACGCCCTTGAACGTGCAGGAGTTGACCTTGGCCTTGAACTGGCACTTGGCCGGATCGTTGGTAAAATAGATATCTTCCGGACGGACCACGACGTCGACCTTCACATCTTCGCCGAACCCCTCGTCCACGCAATCGAACTCGTGTTTGATGAAGGCCACGCGGCGGTCACGGATCATTCGGCCCTTCAGGATATTGCTTTCGCCGATGAAATCGGCCACAAAGGCGTTCACCGGTTCATTGTAGATGTCGGTCGGGGTGCCGATCTGCTGGATCTTGCCCTCGTTCATCACGACGATCGTGTCGGAGAGCGTCAAGGCTTCCTCCTGGTCGTGCGTCACATAGATGAAGGTGATGCCGAGTTTCTTGTGCATCTCCTTGAGCTCGATCTGCATGTCCTTGCGCATCTTCAGGTCGAGGGCCGCCAGCGGCTCGTCGAGGAGCAGCACGCGCGGCTGGTTGATCAGAGCGCGGGCGATGGCCACACGCTGCTGCTGGCCGCCGGAGAGCGACTCCACGTCACGGTCTTCGTAGTCCGACATGCTTACGAGCTTCAGCACTTTCTTCACACGTTTCTCAATCTCGGCTTCCGGCACCTTCTGCAACTTCAAGCCGAAGGCTACGTTGTCGTACACGTCGAGGTGCGGGAAGAGCGCGTAGCGCTGGAACACCGTGTTGAGCTTGCGCTGATACGGTGGGATGTCGTTGATGACCTTTCCCTCCATGGTGACGGTGCCTTCGTCGGGCTTTCCGAAGCCGGCGATCAGGCGTAGCGTCGTGGTCTTTCCGCAGCCCGAGGGGCCGAGGAAGGTCACGAATTCTCCCCGCTTGATTGAGAGAGAGATGTCATCAAGAACCTTCTTGTCTCCGAACGACTTGGAGATGTGGTCCAGGCTGATGATGATGTCGTCCTTCTCTGCCATCTATCAGAAGAGCTTGAGGTTCAAGGCGTAGGTAACACCTCCGGAAATAGTGAGCGCATGGCCGTACGCATCGTAGACGCAGAGGGCATGGACACGCAGGTCGCGGTTGCGAAGCGGAAACCAGTAACCGCCCAACCCGCAGTAAACACTGCTCTTCACGGCATCCAGCACTTCATTCTCCCCTGTATCGAAACCGCCCTTGGCAAACAGATCGAAATGGTCACCCAGCGTCGCCGAGAGTTTCACGCTGGCCGCGATATAATTGCCGGCCAGATACCCGTCGCCCTGCACGGTCAGCACATCGGCGACCGGCAGCTGCAGACCCAACGCCCCCATCCATCCGATCGAAGGATAATGGCCCACAGACCCCATCAGGATCAAGCCTTCTTCCGTCTCGTGGGAGCCGAAGAGTGAATAGACATAGTCTCCGAGTCTTTTACTGGCGAAGGGCTTCTCCATGATCTGCTCGGTGGTCATCTGCAACATCAGCTTCGTACTTTCGTCGCTGCTGGTCCAGTTCAGGCTGCCGCCCCACTGGTACACCTGGTAGTTGTTCCAGAGCAGCGAATTCATGACTCCGTGCGAATCAAAATCGTACGCGTCGTTCTCGAAGGTACCCAGATGGATGTAGTCCTTGCCCAAAGTAATCGAAAATTGGCCGAAATGCACGGAGATGTTGGCCCAGTCCACCCAGTTGCATTCATCCGTCCGCCAGGTATTCTTGTAGAGAGCCTTTGTGTCGTCGAAGGATTCGTAATAATTGAACCAGTGGTTGGCGAATGAGAACGAGAAATGTTCTCCCAGGTTCCCGTCAAAAACAGTCCACAGAGAGGTCTGACCGAAATTGTGAGACCATAACTTGCTCTCAGGCACGAAATACGGGCTGTATTCAGCGCGGGGTACAATCATCAACGTGCCCTCCCACTGTGCTTTTACATCTTGTGCATTGAATGCACACGAAAGCAGAAGGAAGGCAAACAAAACAAACAATCTTTTCATTTCGAGTATTTGTATTATTTGAGGGTTAGCGGACTCCCAACGGCACGAGGCCGCAACCCGTCAGCGAAGCGAGCGGGTCGAAAGTGATGGAATAGCCGTTGGAAAACAGAAAATTCTTCATAGTCCGGTTTAATGGCGCAAAGATAGAAAAATAAAGTAACTTTGTACACCAATTCTTCGCGCAATGTTCCAGAAAATTATCCGCGGCTGCGTCAAGCTCGTCCAACGCTGGCTTTCCTGACCCTCATCGCTTTCGTGGTCGCCATGCTGGTGTGCCGGCAGACCCCGTTCGAAGTGGTCGAACACTGGGGAAACGGCGTGTGGTCGCTGCTGGCTTTCGCCATGCAGATGGCCCTCGTGCTGGTGTGCGGTTCCACGCTTGCCGCGGCACCGCCCATCAAGAAAGGGATCAGCAAGCTGGCTTCGCTGCCCAAGACACCGGCCGGCGCGATCGCCCTGGTCACGGGTATCTCGGCGGTGGCCTGCTGGCTCAACTGGGGTTTCGGCCTGATCGTGGGAGCCATTTTCGCCCGGGAAATCGCACGCAAGCTTCGCGGCGTCGACTACCGCCTGCTGATCGCTTCGGCCTACAGCGGCTTCGTGGTGTGGCACGCGGGCATTTCGGGCTCCATCCCCCTGACCATGGCCACGCCGGGCAACGGGCTGAAAGAGATTACCCGCGGAGCGCTGCTCAATCCGGTTCCCATTTCGCAGACCATTCTCGATCCGCACAATCTCGTGATGGTGGCGCTGGTCATCGTCGCGCTGGTGGTGGTCAACACGCTCATGCATCCCAAGGGGAACCAGGTACTGATGATCGATCCCCTGCTTTTGCAGGAGGAGCCGGAGATGCCGGTTAAAAAAGCGGAGACGCCGGCCGAAAAGATGGAGAACAGCCAACTCCTGAGCTGGATCATCTCGCTGCTGGGGCTCTCCTACGTAGTTATCAAGTTGTTTTTCCGGGGAGGTTCGCTCGACCTCAATACGGTCATCCTCATCTTCCTGTTCCTCGGCGTCATCCTGCACAAGACGCCGCAGGCCTATGTAGGCGCCTTCACGAAGGCGGCGACGGGGGCAGCGGGCATCATCCTGCAGTTTCCGTTCTACGCGGGCATCATGGGCATCATCATGGGAGTGGGTGCGTCAGGCATCTGCCTGGGCACTGTGATCAGCGATGCGTGCATCCGCATTTCGACACCGACCTCCTACCCGCTCTTTACTTTCCTGTGTGCGGCGATTCTGAACATGTTCGTACCTTCGGGCGGCGGTCACTGGGCCATCCAGGCGCCGATCATGTTTACCGCCGGCGCCGACCTCGGCGTGGATCCGGGCCTCACGGGCATGGCTATCGCCTGGGGCGACGCCTGGACCAACCTCATCCAGCCCTTCTGGGCCATCCCCGCCCTTGCCATCGCCAAGCTCAACGCCAAGGACATTATGGGCTACTGCCTCATCGACCTCGTCGTCTCCGGCCTCATCATCTGCTCCGGCCTCCTAATTTGGGCTTGAGTTCTCGTTCATCAGCGGCTTGTGCTTACAGGCGCGGGTGGGATATTGCTTCGAGGACCCTAACCACTTGTGCCTACTGGGGCTCCGCCCCACCCGAGCCGAAGGCGAGAGCACGACGCCGCCTAGAGCGATTATAAATCATTTTGCAAATATCTAGAAATCAGCAAAATACAAACGTCTTTCTGTCCCGGGAGGAACAGAAAGACGAAAGTACACGGAAAGAGATATCAGGCGACGGCAGATACGATGTAGTCGCAGACTTCTCCGACGGTTTCGAACGGTTTTGCGGTCGGCTGGAACTGCATGCCGAACTTCTGTTCGGCAGCCAGCGAAAGCAACAGCATCGACAGTGAATCGACGCCCAAATCCATGACCAACTTGCTGTCCATCGTTACCTTGTCCAGATCGAGCTTTGGCTTGATGGTTGCGAAGATCTCCTTCAGCCCTTCGAATACTTCTTCCTTTGTCATGACATTGTCTTAATTACGTGCGACCTTCATGCTGCCCGTGCGCTTGAAATCCTCCTGGCGCACCGTTACCTTCATGATGCGATGCGTCGAAGGCAGACCAGCATTGATCCGGTTAACCAGCTTTTCCATGTACGCAACCACTTCATCCCACGACTTGCCCTCGAAAGCAGGCATCTGCGGCAGGATCTCGATCGCGATGACCTTGTCGCCATTCAGCTCGTCTTCCTTGACCATGGCGTCGCGGACGCAGGGATCCGCGTAGAACGGCTCTTCCAGACTCTCCGGACTCACGTTTTCGCCATTGGGCAGGATGATCAGGTTCTTGATGCGGCCTGTGATGTAGAGGAAACCCTCGTCGTCGAAACGCACCAGGTCGCCCGTCTTCAGCCAGCCGTCCTCGCTGAACGCAGCCGCCGTATTGACAGGATCCTTGTAATAGCCCGAGAACAGGTTGTCGCCCTTGATCCAGAGTTCGCCGTCCACGATCCGGGCTTCCTGGCCGGGATAGATCTTGCCGATGGAGGTCGGCTTCTCCAGCGCGTTGGCATTGGCGGAAGTCAGGTTGGCACCCTCTGTAAGACCATAGCCAAAGGTGAATTCCACGCCGAGCTTGGTGAAGATGTCGACCAGACGCGGCGGCACGTTGGCCGCGCCGGCGATGATCAGGCGCAGCGCACCGCCCAGGAACTGCGGGCCGTACATCTTGCAGAGGCCGGCCAGGATGTCGCAGATGCCCGGAACGATGATCAGGATGGTGGGCTTGATCACCGGCAGCTTGCCGATGGTGGCCTTCATGTCTTCACAGGTATGGATCAGGTTGCCCGTGTAGAAGCAGCCCATCGTGCCGGCAATCAGGCCGAACACGTGGCTGAGCGGCAGCAGGGCAATGTAGCGGTGTACGCCGATCACCTTGCCGGGTTTGAAGATCGAGTTGTAGCAGCCGCGCATCAGTGCCCGGTGGCTCAGCACGGCGCCTTTCGGCGCACCCGTGGTGCCGCCCGTGAAGAAGATGGCGGCAGGAGCCTCCTTGTCAACCTTGGCGACGGGCGCCACGGCTTCGGAGGTGGAACTGCTGGAACAGATCCGGGTCGGCGCCCCTTGGGCGATGTCCTTGAACTCGTCGCGGACGAAGAGCGCCTGCAGGTCGAAGCGGGCGCAGCAGCCTACGACGGCAGGGTTAGGCAGTGATGAAGGCAGCATCAGCACCGTATAGCCGGCCGAGGTAATGGCCAGGAAGAGCTCGATGGCATCGGCGCTGTTGCGGTCGAACACGCCGATGTTGGCACCTTTCGGCAGGCCGAGGCTCTCGATGAAAGCGCGGCGGTGTGCGATTCGCTCACAGAATTCACGATAGGTCCAGGTACTGGTCAGATCCGTCATGGCCGGCATATCGGCATAGGTTGCTTCCAGCCACTCCACGAACTCGGGAACGGTCGGAATGTAAGGCAGCCGGGCCAGTTCGTCGGCCGGCAGCAGATCGTAGAAATACTTGCTCATCGTTGATATTTACTTTTAAATTAGATCATGTTGGACAGCGCCCACTGGTTCACCTGGCTGCGGTCCACGATGGGTTCCAGCGAACGCACGGCGGTGGGGCCGATGCGTTTGCGCAGCACGGCCATTTCCTCGAGCCGCTCCGCGTTCTCAGGGTCTTTCACCGGGTCGAGTCCCGCTTCTTTCAGGATCAGGTTGCTGCGCGCCGCAATCGAAAGCTCGAGATAATTCTGCACATAGCAGTACATGTCGAAGAAGTCTTCCGGTGCGTAGCGCTCCTTCAGCGTGAGCAGGTACTCCCCTGCTCGCGTCGTCGTGAACTCACCGCGTTTGAGCGCGCCCAGCAGCGTGATCTCGTTGTTGATGCCCGCGTCGAGCCACTCATGCACAAACTTGCTGTTCTTCTTGAAAAGCGAGCGCTTGCTGACGACATAGTAAACCACCAGCAGGGCCGTCAGGATCAGCGGGTCGATAGGCTCCAGCGCATGGATGTAGTGGACGAGGATTGTGATGGCGAAACTCACCACCGAGCCGATGACCTTCGCCTTCCGGCTGTCGCCGAACTTACCCTGGTGAACCATCATCAGGGCCATGGCCAGCAGCGAGGTGCAGCCGATGTGCATCACGGCCGCCTCAAAGCCCAGGAAAATCGTGTGCCATCCGTTCACGTCACCCACCTCGACAAGATGATGAAGATGGAACACATTGGACATCAGGCCGAAACCGGCACCGATGGCCGAACCGTAGATGGTAGCATCTCCCAGCAGTCCCACTTTATGCCGTGCGATCATCACGTAGAGGATGGCGCCTTTGCACAGTTCTTCGACAATCGAGATGAGCAATTTGCTCTCACCGATGGGGGGAATCCGGCAAATCAGCCAGGAAACCAGATACATCAGCATGCCGCCGACAACGGTCGATATCAACGTCGGCCATTTGGTCAGCTTGAACGAGTCCATCACCAACAGATAGAGGATGAACAGCGCCAGCGGGACTGCAGTAAGGAGATACAGCCAAATCATTATTTCGTACCGAAAATACGGTCACCGGCATCGCCGAGACCCGGGAGAATGTAGGCGTCGCTGTTGAGTTCCTCATCGAGCGCAGCCGTGTAGATATCCACGTCGGGATGATCTTTCTGGAGTTTCTTGACACCCTCGGGCGCAGCTACCAGGCACATCAGGCGCAGGTGCGTGCAACCGTAGTTCTCCTTGAGCATCGTCAGCGCGTCGGAAGCACTGCCGCCGGTGGCGAGCATCGGGTCGGTAACGATCACCAGGCGCTGGTTGATGTCGAAGGGCATCTTGCAATAGTACGAAACCGGCATGTGCGTGGTTTCATCGCGATACAGGCCGATGTGGCCCACCTTGGCGACGGGCAGCAGCGTGAGGAGCCCCTCCACCATCCCGAGTCCTGCACGCAGGATCGGGACGATGGCGAGCTTCTTGCCGGAGATGACCCGGGCGGTCATCTTGCGCATCGGGGTTTCAATCTCCTTGCTTTCGAGCGGCAGGTCGCGGGTGACCTCGTAGCCCATCAGCAGGGAAATCTCGGTCAGCAGCTGACGGAAATCCTTGGGACCGGTATGGATGTCACGCATGATGCTCAGCTTGTGCTGGATCATGGGATGGTCGATGATGTGGAGCTGGCTCATAGGAGAAAACGATTATTCTTCGGTGACACCATACATGACGATGCGGGTTTCGTTCTTCTGGCTGAGCAGGTCGGCAACGGCCTTGCGCACGTCTTCGACCGTGATGGAATCGAGCACCTGCTCATAATCGGTATAGTAGTCGACGCCGTACTTCAGGTTGTCCTTGAGCGCACTCGACCAGAAACGGTTTTCGCGGAGGTTCTCCTGGTGTTTCTTGTGCATATAGTCCTTGACCTTGGCCATGTTGGCTTCCGAAGGACCGTTCACGGCGAAATCAGCGAGCAGTTCCTCGATGCGCTTGTTCAGGCGGGCATAATCCTCAGGGCTCGTCTGGTAGACGATCTGCAGGAAGGACTGCGTCTCCGGCAGGAACCCGTAGTCGTAGCCGCCGTTCGTGCTCACGCCGTAGGTACCACCCTCCTTCTCACGGATTTCCTCGGTGTAGATGATGTCGAGGATCTGCTGGGCGATGTCGAGCGTCAGGTCGTTCTTGAGGTTGAACTCTCCCTTTGCACTTTCCAGATAGAAGACGATGGCCATCGGGATTTCCATCTTCTTGCCGAACTCATTGACGTTGGCACCCGTAGCGTAGCTCAAGCCCATCGATTTCGCTTTCTCGGACTTGCCCTTCGAAGGCAGGCCGCCGATATACTGGGCCACGAGCGGCAGCATCGTCTCTTCATCGAAAGCACCGGTGATGATGAAGGTGAAGTCAGCGGCATTGGCAAAGCGCTCCTTGGCGATCTGCATGATGCGGTCGTAGTTCACATTGTCGACATCGGCAGCCTTCATCGGGGTCCGGACAGGATTGTTGTTGAAGACGATCTTGGCCAGCGTATCCTGCAGAGCGGAGATCGGCTGGGCTTCCTGGTTCTGGAGCTGGGCGCGGGTCTTGTTCTGCCACGACTTGAAGGCGTCGTAGTCGGTACGTTGTGCCGTGAAATACAGGTACATGAGCTGCATCATCGTCTCGAAATCCTTCGGGGTGGTGCTGGCGCTCACACCTTCCTCATAGTTGCCGATGAACGGATTGACGCTCACCTGCTTGCCGGCCAGGGCCTTGGTCAGGGCCGTGGAGCTGAAGTTGCCCACGCCGCCCTCGGTAAAGATATCTGCATTCTTGAGGTTGAGGGCCTCGTCGATCGAATACTGCGACAGGCCGCCTTCGCTGAAGGCACGCAACAGGATCTGGTCCTTGTTGAAGTCGGTGGTCTTCACATAGACCGTCGCACCGTTCGAGAGGACATATTTCTTATAACCGAAAGAAGCATCCTGGGTCTTCTTGATCTTGCCACCCTGCGGGAGCACGGTCATCAGCGGTTCGTTGGAAACCTCGTCCTGGTAGGGTTCGATGTTCTCGGCGGCGACGTCGGCGATCATCTGCTTCATCTCAGCCTCGCTGGGATAGGTCACGCCTTCCTTGTCGGGCAGCATGCACACCAGCACGATGTTCTTGCCTTCCTCCACCATCTGGCCGAAGATCTGGTTGACGACCTCGACCGGGATGTTCGGGCAGAGCTGCTGGGAAAGCTGATACTGGTTCTCGATGCCCATGATCGGCTCTTTGTCGATGAAATGGCGCACGTATTCGCGGCAGTAGGCACCGCTGCTCTTCTTCTCGCGGGCGTTGTAGTCCGACTCGACCTGGCTCATGTATTCGCTGCGGGCGCGCTCGTATTCACTGGCGGTGAAGCCGTTGCGTTTGGCACGCAAGATTTCGCGCCAGACCGTGGCCACGGCGTCCTTCACCTGGTTCTCGTTGCTGGCCAGATAGCCCATGTAGCTCTTCTTGGTCTTGGCGATGAAGAATTCCTCATCAGAACCGAACTGGGCCATCATGAACGGCGGCTCAGGCAGCTGGGTGAGGTCTTCCAGACGCTGGTTGAGCATCATGTCGGCCATGCCCATGCAATATTTGTAGATGAGGTAGTTCATGTCGCCCTTCATGGCGTCGGGATACGCTTCGTGTTTCCAGAAGAGGAAGCTCACAGCCGTGGGGTTCTCCTTGTCCTTGACCATGCTCACGATGGTCTCGTCGTTGTCCTCCACCGGCACGTAATAGCGCTCGGCCGGATTCTCGGGCATCTTGATGGAACCGAAGATGTCCTTGATCTTGGCTTCCACCTCGTCGACGTCGATGTCACCGACCACCACGATACCCTGGTTGTCGGGGCGATACCATTTCTCATAATAATCGCGCAGCACCTGGTACGGGAAGTTGTCCACAACTTCCATCAGGCCGATCGGCATGCGCTGGCCATATTTGTTGTTCGGATAGATCACAGGCAGGAACTGCTCGTACATGCGCATCTGGGCGTTCTGGCGGCTGCGCCACTCCTCGTGGATCACACCGCGCTCACCGTCGATGTCCTCCGGGTTGAGCAGCAGGCCGTCGGCCCAGTCGTGCAGGATCCAGAGGCAGGAATCCACGGCGCTCGGGACTTTGGCCACGGGCACGTTGTCGATGTTGTAGACGGTTTCATCGATGCTGGTATAGGCGTTCAGGTCGGCACCGAACTTCACGCCGATGCTCTCGCAATATTTCACCACGCCGTTGCCGGGGAAATGTTCCGTACCGTTGAAGCACATGTGCTCCAGGAAGTGCGCGAGGCCGCGCTGTTCCTCGTCTTCGAGGATGGAACCCACTTTCTGGGCGATGTAGAAGTTCGCCTGGCCCTTCGGCTCTTCGTTGTGCCGGATGTAATAGGTCAAGCCATTCTCAAGCTGGCCGATGCGCACCTGCGGATCGACCGGAATCGGGGGCATCTGCTGGGCAGATGCAAAAATGCCTGCGCCAAGGGCGAAGGCAGCGATCAGAACAAAAAAACGTTTCATTATCAGTTGTATTGAGATATTGTCCGTTATTCGAACCTCAAAGGTAAACAATTTTTCAGGAATTCTGCAAGCGGCAGACGTCACATTTTCCACAGGGTTTCGCGTCTTCCTGGCCAAAATAGCGGTACATCTGCCTGCAGCGGCATTCACCGTCGTTTTCGACCACTTGCACCAGCGCTTCGAGGCGCTCGAGGCGGCGGCCCAGCAGCGTGTCGTAATCCTGCTGCGGGAGGCGGAGGTTGCGGGGCACGAGGCGTTCGTAGTGGAGCGTGAGCATCGGGGCGTTGATGGCCGGAATGAATTTGAGCAGCTGCCGGCGCGACAGCCCCCGGAGCATTTCCTCCACTACCGCGGGCGCATAGCGGCCCGCCGTGGCTATCCTGGCAATATCGATGGGCACGTATTCCGTAAACAGGCCGGTGTACATCCGCAGCAGCAGCTTCACGAAACGGTCGGTGTCGGCGTTGCCCAGCTGGATGCGGTAGAGTTCGTCGCGGCTCACGGTAAACTGGATCCTGGCGGGAATCTGCACGGTTTCCGAAAGGGTCCAGTAGCCGGCCGTTTCCAGGTATTTGACGGAATAGTACGCGGTGCGGGCGGGGATATGGAAGCGACGGGCGAAGGTCTCGACCTCGAACTTCACGCAGGCATCCTTCCCCTCTTCGTAGGCAAAGCCGAGGTAAGTGTAGACCTGCTGGTACACGTCCCGGATGGTGTCGAGGGGTGGGAAGGCGGTGCGGACGGTCTGGCGCAGGCGGGCGATGTCGCTGCGGTTCCACAGCAGCACGGCGTAGGCGGGCTGTCCGTCGCGGCCGGCCCGTCCGGCTTCCTGGTAGTAGCCCTCCAGAGTGTCGGGCAAGTCATAGTGGCACACGAAACGGACGTCTGGCTTGTCGATGCCCATGCCGAAGGCATTGGTCGACACGATGATGCGGGTCTCCCCCGTTTTCCAGGCGTCCTGGATGCGACTGCGGGCGTCGTTCGGCAGGCCCGCGTGGTAGCATTCCGCCGCGATGCCCTGGCTCCGGAGGAAGGCGGCGATGTCTTCGGCGCTTTTGCGACGGGCCACGTAGACGATGCCGCTGCCCGCGATGCTTCCGCACACTTTCAGCAACTGGCCCATCTTGTTGTCGGTCTTGCGGAAGACATACGACAAGTTCTCCCGGGCGAAGTCGCCCGTCAGGAGGTTCTCCTTGCGAAATCCCAGGCGGCCCATGATGTCACGGGCCACGACGGGCGTGGCGGTGGCCGTCAGGGCAATCACGGGCACCTGGGGACCGATGATCTGCCGCACGGCCGCGATTTCGAGATAGTCGGGACGAAAGTCATAGCCCCACTGGGAGATGCAGTGCGCCTCGTCGACCACCAGGAAATTGACCTGCATCCGGCGGAGACGTTCCTGGAAGAGCCCGCTGCGAAGGCGTTCGGGCGACACGTAGAGAAATTTGTATTCGCCGTAGATGGCGTTGTCGAGCGTGATGTCGATCTCCCGGTAAGTCATGCCGGAATAGACGGCCAGGGCCGGGATGCTGCGTTCCTTCAGGTGCTGGACCTGGTCTTTCATCAGGGCGATCAGGGGCGAGACCACAATGCAGATGCCCTCGCGCATCAGCGCCGGAACCTGGAAACAAATGCTCTTTCCGCCGCCGGTCGGCAGGATGGCCAGCACGTCCCTCCCCGCAAGCGCTTCCCCGATGATTTCCGCCTGCATCGGACGGAAACCCTCATATCCCCAATGTCGCCGTAACGTCTCTAACATCCTAGCACAATTTTTGCATTGATTATGCGTCTTCAAAATTAAGGTTTTTATTTTGAATAAAAAAAGAATATCTTTGCGACACCAAAAAGTCTTTTATTTTAATTCATCTATACTATGCCTAGCATCGATCTGAAAAAGTACGGAATCAAGGGCACAAAAGAAGTGCTCTACAACCCCACGTATGAGGTACTCTACAACGAAGAAACCAAACCCGGCCTCAAAGGCTTCGACAAAGGCGTCGTCACCGAACTGGGCGCCATCAACGTGATGACCGGCATCTACACCGGCCGCAGCCCCAAGGACAAATACATCGTCTACGACAAGACCACGAAGGAAGGCGCACCCGGTGAGATCTGGTGGACCACGGAAGAATACCCCAACGACAACCACAAGATGAGCGAGAAAGTGTGGAAGGAAGTCAAGAAACTCGCCCAGAAACAGCTCAGCAGCAAGCGGCTGTTCGTGGTCGACGGCTTCTGCGGCACGCACGCCGACACCCGCATGAAGGTCCGCTTCATCATGGAAGTCGCCTGGCAGGCCCACTTCGTGACCAACATGTTCATCCGTCCCAAGAACCAGAAGGAATTCGACCAGGAGCCCGATTTCGTGGTGTACTGCGCCTCCAAGGCCAAAGTCGAGAACTACAAGGAACTCGGCCTCCGCAGCGATACCTGCGTCGCCTTCAACGTCACCAGCCGCGAGCAGGTGATCCTGAATACCTGGTACGGCGGCGAGATGAAGAAAGGCATGTTCTCCATGATGAACTACTACCTCCCGCTCAAGGGCATCGCCGCCATGCACTGCTCGGCCAACACCGACATGAAGGGCGAGAACACCGCCATCTTCTTCGGCCTGTCCGGCACCGGCAAGACCACCCTTTCCACCGACCCGAAACGCCTCCTCATCGGTGACGACGAGCACGGCTGGGACAACAAGGGCGTGTTCAACCTCGAAGGCGGCTGCTACGCCAAGGTCATCAACCTCGACAAGGAGGCCGAACCCGACATCTACAAAGCCATCCGCCGCGACGCGCTCCTCGAGAACGTGACCGTCGACAAGAAGGGCAAGATCGACTTCAAGGACAAGAGCGTGACCGAGAACACCCGCGTGAGCTACCCGATCTACCACATCGACAAGATCGTCCGTCCGGAGAGCCAGGGTCCTGCCGCCGAGCAGGTGATCTTCCTGAGCGCCGACGCCTTCGGCGTGCTGCCGCCGGTGAGCATCCTGACCCCTGAGCAGACCAAATACTACTTCCTGAGCGGTTTCACCGCCAAGCTGGCCGGCACCGAGCGCGGCATCACCGAGCCGACCCCGACCTTCTCCGCCTGCTTCGGCCAGGCCTTCCTCGAGCTGCATCCGACCAAGTACGCCGAGGAACTCGTGAAGAAGATGAAAAAGAGCGGCGCCAAGGCCTACCTGGTGAACACCGGCTGGAACGGCACGGGCAAGCGCATCTCCATCAAGGATACCCGCGGCATCATCGACGCCATCCTCGACCATAGCATCGACAAGGCCAAGACCAAGAAGATCCCTTATTTCGACTTCGAAGTCCCGACCAAGCTCAAGGGCGTCGATACCGGCATCCTCGATCCGCGCGACACCTACGCCAACCCCAAGCAGTGGGACGAGAAAGCCCAGGATCTGGCCGCCCGCTTCATAAAGAACTTCAAGAAATACGAATACAACAAGGCTGGCAAAGCCCTCGTGGCTGCCGGTCCGAAGCTCGGATAAGCCGTGGGCGACATCCGACTCCCTGAAGCACAGCGCAGCGGCGGAATGCCGCTGCGCGATGCTATTGGGGCACGCCGTTCCGTGCGTGCCTTCAGCCCGCGCCGCTTCCGCCTCGACGATGCGGCCGACCTGCAATTGCTCTCCGACCTGCTCTGGACAGCCTGGGGCTTCATCACCCCGAAACGCCGCTCCGCTCCTTCGTCCCATAACCGGCAGGAAACAGCGCTGTACGTGCTGCTGCCCGAAGGGGCATTCCGCTACGATGCTGCCGAAAACAGGCTGCTGCAGGTAACCGATACGGATTTGCGCGCCGCATCCGGTGCACAGGACTATGTGGGTACCGCTGCCGCCGAGATCGCCTTCGTGGCCGACACCGCCCTGGTGACGGGAAAATCGCCCCGTGGCCTGGTCGAGACCATCTACGTCGACACGGGATTCATCTCCCAGAACATCTACCTGTTTTGCGCCTCCGAAGGACTGGCCACCGTCGTCCGTGCCATGGTGCCGAAAGAATCGCTGGCCCCCTCCCTCGGCCTCGCACCGACGCAGGAGATCACCCTGGTACAGACGGTCGGTTGGAAAGCTGAAGAATAATGATTATCTTTGATGGATTAAAAAGATGAAAGCGTAGCTGAGCGGGTGTTTTTTGGAGCCGCGAGCATTTTTCTGCGAGCGGGACAAAAAACAGAGCTCAGCGAAGCCAATAAACGGCCGAGTATAAGTTATGGATCCAGTCAAATCACTGTTCGAACAATACACAGGGCAGCCCGTCCGCCAGATGGAGGAGCTCCCATCCTCCGGCAGCAACCGCCGCTATTTCCGCATCACCGGCAACGACGTCACGCTGATCGGCGCACGCGGCACCTCCATCCCCGAGAACATCGCCTTCTGGAAGATGGCCGAGCATTTCCTCGCCCAGGGGCTCAACGTGCCGCGGGTGCTGGCCCACAACCGTGACTTCTCCTGCTACCTGCAGGAAGACCTGGGCAACGACACGCTCTTCAGCCTGGTGACGGAAGGCCGGGAGAAAGGCAATTATTCCCCTGCCGAGAAAGCACTTATTTTCAAGGCGATAAGAGCGCTACCTAAAATTCAGTTTGAGGGTGCGAAAGGCCTCGACTTCTCGGTCTGTTTCCCCCAGCCCGAGTTTGACCGGCGCATGATCTCGTTCGACCAGAACTACTTCAAATACTGTTTCCTCAAGGCCACCGGCCTCGAATTCAGCGAGATCGAGCTTGACAAGGATTTCCAGACCATGTCCGACGTGCTCATGCGCAGCATGTCCGACACCTTCCTCTACCGCGACTTCCAGGCACGCAATGTCATGATCCGCTACGGCGAGCCCTATTTCATCGATTTCCAGGGCGGCCGCAAGGGCCCCGTCTACTACGACGTAGCCTCGTTCATCTGGCAGGCCAAAGCCGCGTATTCCGAAGAATTCAAGATGGAGCTCATCGATGCCTATCTCGATGCGCTCAAGCCCTATATGCCCATCTCCAAGGCCGAATTCATGAAGACCCTGCGCCATTTCGTGCTCTTCCGCACCCTGCAGGTGCTGGGCGCCTACGGCTTCCGGGGCTATTTCGAAAAGAAACCACACTTCCTCCAGAGTGTGCCCTACGCCATGGAGAACCTGCGCCGCCTGCTCAAGGAACCGTTTGAAGAATATCCCTATCTCAACAAGCTGCTGGGCGAGCTCACGAAACTCAAGGAGTTCTCCGACATGAACGTGGAGCGCGGCCTGGAAGTGGATATTTTCAGCTTTGCCTACAAGAAAGGCATCCCCAACGACGCCAGCGGCAATGGCGGCGGCTACGTGTTCGACTGCCGCGGCCTCGAGAATCCGGGCAAATACGAGCACTACAAGCACTTTACGGGCATGGATCCCGAAGTCATCAAGTTCATGGAAGACGACGGCGGCGTGCTCACTTTCCTCGAACACGCCTACGACCTGGTCGACGCCCACGTGCAGCGTTTCATCGAGCGCAAGTTCACCCACCTGATGGTGAGTTTCGGATGTACCGGCGGCCAGCACCGTTCCGTGTATTGTGCCGAACACCTGGCCGAGCACCTGGCTGCCAAATTCAGCATCCAGGTACGCGTCACACACCGCGAACTCGAAATCGAGAAAGAATTCTGATGAAAGCCCTCGTTTTCGCCGCCGGCCTCGGAACCCGGCTCAAGCCACTTACAGACACGATGCCCAAGGCATTGGTGCCCGTAGGTGGTGTGGCGCTGCTCGAGCGGGTCATGCGCAAGCTCGTGGCGGCCGGCTACAACGACATCGTCATCAACGTCCACCATTTCGCCGACCAAATCCGCGACTTCGTGGCGGCCCACGACAATTTCGGCGTAAAAGTCTCCTTTTCAGACGAAACCGACCTGCTCCGCGAGACAGGAGGCGGCATCCGCCACGCAGCCCCGCTGCTGGAAGGCGGCAGCGAACCCTTCCTCGTCCACAACGTAGACATCCTCTCGAACCTCGACCTGGCCTGGTTCCGTGCGCAGCACCAGGCGGGCGACCTGTCCACCATCCTGGTCAGCGACCGCCCCACGCAGCGCTACTTCCTGTTCGACGACGCAGGCCTGCTGGTGGGCTGGACCAATATCGCCACGGGCGAGGTGCGCAGCCCCTACGCGGGCATCGACCCGGACTGCTGCACGCGCCTGGCCTTCGCTGGCATCCACTGCATCTCCCCCGATATTTTCCCGCTGATGCGCGACTGGCCCGAAAAGTTCGGCATCGTCGACTTCTATCTGTCGGTCTGCCGCACGCATGCCATCCGCGCCGCCGTGATGCCGGGCCTTGTGCTGCACGATGTGGGAAAAGTGTCCGAACTCTCTTTGCTTGACAAATTAAACTTCTGATACGATGCTCAATATCTCCTATTGTTCCGACAAATACCAGTATACGATGGGCAAGTCCTTCTACGAAAACGGCATGAAGGACAAAATTGCTGTCTTCAACCTTTTCTTCCGCAAGGCACCCGACAACAACAACTGGGCGGTGGTCAGCGGCACGCGCGAAGCGATGCAGATGATCGCCGGCCTTGGCAGCGAAGACATCTCTTTCTTCGAGCAGTTCCTGCCGGGCGAGGACTACCGCGAATTCCGGGAGTATCTGGCACACATGAAGTTTACGGGACAGGTCTATGCCATGAAGGAAGGTGAGATTGCCTTCCCCAAGGAACCCATCATCACGGTCGTCGGCCCGATCATCGAGGCACAGGTGCTCGAAACCCCGCTGCTCTGCATCATGAACCACCAGATGGCCATCGCCACCAAGGCTTCGCGCGTGACCCGTGCCGCTTCGCACCCCGTGAGCGAATTCGGCTCTCGCCGCGCCCATGGCCCCTGGGCCGCCCAATATGGCGCGAAGGCCGCGTTTATCGGCGGCTGCGCCAGCTCCTCCAATATCCTGGCGGGCGTTGAGTTCGGCTTCCCTTCCAGCGGCACCATGGCCCACAGCTACACCACGTCCTTCGGCTGCACCATTGACGGTGAATACCGGGCCTTCGACACCTATATCAAGACGCACCGCGGCGAGGGACTCATCCTCCTGATCGACACCTTCGACACCCTCAAGTGCGGCGTCAAGAACGCCATCAAGGCCTTCAAGGCCAACGGCATCGACGACAGCTATCCCCAGGGCTACGGCGTCCGCCTCGACAGCGGCGACCTGGCGTACCTCTCGGTCAAGTGCCGCGAGGCGCTCGACGCGGCAGGGCTGAAGAATTGCAAGATCTTCGCGACCAACTCGCTTGACGAATACATTATCTCCGATCTGGAGAAACAGGGCGCGGCCATCGACAGCTACGGTGTGGGCGACGCCATCGCCACCAGCAAGCACAATCCGTGCTTCGGCAATGTCTACAAGCTCGTGCAGGTGGACGACGAGCCCATCCTCAAGCGCAGCGAAGACAAGGCCAAGCTCATCAACCCGGGCTTCCAGATCACCTACCGCATCATCCAGGACGGCAAGTTCAAGGCCGACGTCACCTGCCTGCGCGGCGACTCCTTCTCCAAGATCATCGAAAACGGCGAGGAACTGCATATCACCGACGAGGCCGACGAGACGAAATACACCACGTTCCCGGCGGGGTCCTACAGCTGGAAGAAGCTGCAGGAACTTTCGTTCGACAACGGGAAGATCATCGAGGATCCGCGCACGATCTACGAGAAGCGCGACTACTACAAGGCCAACCTGGCCGCCTTCAACGAGACGCAGACGCGTATCATCAACCCGCACTACTACAAGGTGGACATCTCGGACGACCTGTACGACCTGAAGATGCGCCTGATCAACCGGCTCATCCATCAGATCAACAAGATGCAGGAAGAGGAATCCGGCGTCCAGGAGCGCTACACGCACGTGGTGGTCGACATGCTCTACGATTTCATCGATGGCACGATGGCCTGCGCCAACGCGGAGAAAGCCGTGGCCGAGAGCGTGCGGGTCATCAACCGCTACCCCACCGACCAGGTGCTCTATGTGCTGGACCATCATCCGGTGAACCACTGCTCGTTCAAGGAGCAGGGCGGTCCCTGGCCGGCGCACTGTGTGATGCAGACGCATGGCGGTGAGATCCACGAGGCGTTCTACAAAGACGTGACGCTGCCGGAACACCGTCCGAACAAGAAGAACATGTTCTTCAAGGGCGTCAATCCGAAAAAAGAGCAGTATTCCGGCTTTGAAAGCCACAATGCCGAGGGCATCGAGCTCAACAATTTCCTGACGAAGAATGTCCTGGTGAGCGGCATCGCTACGGAATACTGCATCCGTGAGACCTGCTACGACCTGGTCAAGTCGGGGCACAACGTCTTCCTCCAGGAATCCGGCCTGGCCTACATCGACAAAGAGGGCCACGAGCGCACGCTCAACGAGCTTGCGCGTATTGGCGTGAAGATTGTATAACATGGGCGTGCTTCGGAAATATCTGCTGTTATTCCTGCTTCTCGCAGGCTTGCTTCTGCCCGGATCCGCTTCGGGCAGGGGCCACAGCCGTTATTTCCGGCATTTGCACGACTCGATCGTTCAACGGCTTGATTCGTTGGCCGCCCGAGACAGCCTGGCTGTCACCGATACGGTGCCGGCGCTGGATTCGGCGCAACTCGCAGCCATCGCCGATTCCCTCCGGCTGAAAGCCGTCTACGACTCGCTCGACAACATCTTCTGGCACGA
>CACZWU010000037.1:23114-29789 GCA_902784965.1 uncultured Bacteroidia bacterium
GACACCCTGAGCCGCAACTACTTCGACTCCATCGCCCGGTACCTGCCCGACACCAGCGACATCAAGCGCGCCATGCGCCGCATCCGGAAGGAAGAACGTGACAGCATCCGCGCCTCTATCCCCCGCGTCATCGAGACCTTCGTCATCCCCGACACGATGTACTACCGCCGCATCATCGTCTGGACCTCCGACAAACGCTTCAACGAGTTCCACGAGACCGGCCTCGACACTACCGCCAACAGCAACTATTACGAGCAGCCGATGATGAAGAAAGACATCAGCGGCACCTGGCTCGGCCCGTCCGGATCCGCTGCCCTCTACCACAACTGGTTCCTCCGCGAGGAAATGGACGACGCCCCGATGTTCAGCCCCTATGCCGGCGACACCTACAACGACGAGAATGTGCAGCAGTTCAACACCAAGACGCCTTACACCGAACTCGCCTACTGGGGCATGCCCCTGGTCGCCAAGAACCGGGAAGAGTCGAACCTGAAGCTGCGGTCCACCCAGAACATCACCCCGGCCTTCAATTTCACCCTCGACTACCGCCGCCTGGGCTCGCGCGGCATGCTGGTCAACGAGAACACCGACCACCGCACCACGATGATTGTCGGCAACTACATGGGCAAGCGCTACTTCGCCAATTTCGGCCACATCCGCCAGCGCGTCGACCGCCAGGAGAACGGCGGCATCCAGGACTCCTTCTGGATCCGCGACACCTCGGTCACAACCAAGTCCATCTCGGTCAACCTGTCGAGCGCACACAATCTCTACAAGCGCCGCAGCACCTTCATCCACCAGACCCTGGCCATCCCGCTCAACTTCTTCCGCAAGGACAAGGATTCGCTTTCGCTGGGCGAAGGTACCATGGCACACATCGGCCACAGCGGGGAATATACCACCTACAACAAGCTCTACACCGATGAAATCGCCGCCAACGACACCTACGGCCGTGATTTCTACTTCAATCGCTTCTACATCAACGAGACATCGTCGTCCGACGAGCTGGCGGTGCGCAATTTCGAGAACCGTTTCTTCATTAAGCTGCAGCCCTTCGCACCCGACGCGCTGCTGGCCAAGATCAACGCCGGCGTGGGCTACCAGCTCCTTTCGACCTACGCCTTCAAGCCCTCCGACTACCTGACGGGAAAGAAGTGGGATACACAGCACAATTTCTACGTCTACGGCGGTGTGTCGGGTCAACTCAAGAAATACATCGCCTGGAATGCCGATGTGGACTATTATTTCGCGGGCTACCGCATGTTCGACTTCAACGCCGATGCGAAGCTGCGCCTGTCGATCTATCCCATCGACCAGGGCATCCATCTCATCGGCAAGTTCCACACGGGCCTGAAGACGCCGCATCCGTTCGAGCAGCAGATCTACCTGAACCACCACCAGTGGAACAACGATTTCTCGAAGGTGTCGAAGACCACCGTCGAGGCGGAACTCTCGATCCCGAAGTGGCGGCTCGATGCGAAGTTCGGCTACGCGCTCGTGGCCAACATGCTCTATTACGACACGCTCGCGGTCATCCGGCAGTACGACACGCCGGTGAGCGTCATGAGTGCCTATCTCCGCAAGGATTTCACGGTCTGGCACCTGCATTTCGACAACCAGGTGCTCTTCCAGCTCACCTCGGCGCCGGCCGAGGTCCTTCCGCTTCCCAAGCTTACGCTCAATCTGCGTTGGTATTTCGACATCGACGTGGTGAAGAACGTGATGAACATGCAGATTGGTGTGAACGCCATCGCCAACACGCTCTGGTATGCACCGACCTACAGTCCTGACCTGGGGCAGTTCTATGCGCAGAACAACGAACGCATCGGCCTGGTGCCCTATTGCGATATCTTCGCGAACATCCAGTGGAAGCGGGCCTGCATCTTCCTGAAATTCACAAACGCCTTCCAGGACTGGCCTTCGTCCGACTATTTCTCGGCCTATCACTACGTCAAGCAGACGCGGGGCTTCAAATTCGGCATTCTCTGGCCGTTCTACTTCTGGTAATCTTCCTGCCCTATGTCGCGTTTGTTCCGGATCATTGTGTGCCTGCTCGTGCTCTTCTCCCTGCTGGGAATCCGGTCGTGCGGGCAGACGGTGGAACCGTCGGCGCTGGAGAGCAGCTGTCCGGTCGCAGCACTGCGCTGGCTCAGGCCGATGAACCGGCAGGAGCGGAAGATTTCGCGCTACGATTTCCTGATCCGGAAATATGCGGGGCGGATCGATATGGACTGGCGGTTGCTGGCGGCCATCATCTTCCACGAGTCGCAGTTCAACGAGCTGGCGGTATCACCGGTCGGGGCCAAGGGCCTGATGCAGGTGATGGACATTGCGGCGGTGCATTATGGGATGCCGGATGCCGATCTGTTCGATCCGGAGACGAACATCCAACTGGGGACGATGGTTTTTGAAGACCTGATCGACCAGTTCCGCCGGGAAGGGGTCGATTCGACCGATGTCGTCCGTTTCGCCATCGCATCGTACAACGTCGGCGGCGGGGCGCTGGCGCGCCGCCGTGCCGAGGCCGACTCGCTCGGCCTGAATCCCAACGAATGGGCCTCCGTCGCCACCATCTTCGATCGCCACGACATCACCACCCCCGCCTACATCGACGCCGTCGAAGACACCTACTACCGCTACTGCCAAAGATTCTAATCCTTTCGTCTTTCTGTTCCGCCGGGGACAGAAAGAAGTATGCATTACGCTAATAAACAGGCGTTTACAAAACGGTTTCTATAGCGCTCGTCACCCCGATGACGCGTTTATTCGACGCGCATTGTTCGGTCAGGGGATATTTTGGCGATGAAGCGGGTGGAGAGGGAGATCAGGAGCATCATCAGGAGGACGGCGGCGAGGTTCAGGATCAATAATTGGCCGACGTTCAGGTCAATCGGGACCGCACTGACAAAATAGTTCGCCGGATCGAGTTTGATCAGTCGCGTGTACTTCTGTACCAGACAGACCGCGACGCCCACGATGTTGCCCCACAGCATCCCTTTCCCCACCAACGCACCAGCCCGCAATAAGAACACCTTCCCCACCTCACGCGAAGTCATCCCCAGCGCCTTCAACAACCCAATGGCCGAAATCTTCTCGAACAGGATGATCAGCATTGCCGAAATCATGTTGAAACCCGCGACCACCACCATCAGCAACAGAATCATCAGTACATTGGTGTCGAGCAAGGCCAGCCAATCGAAAATGTGCCCGTAGAGCTTCTTCACGTGCGTCACGAAGAGCGCAGTGTCATCCTCGTCCATCTCGATGAAAATCAATTCCTCGATCCGGTCGCTCGCCCGCTCGATCGACGTGCCCGGCTTCAGCCGGATCTCCATTGACGAGACCTCGTCACCCTCCCAGCCGTTCAGCCGCTGGACTTGCCGCCGGTCGGTGATGGCCATCCGCGCGTCGATCTCCTCCAAACCCGCCTCATAAAGCCCGCAAAGCCGGAATTTCCGCACCTTGACCTCGTCGCCGATAAAGTATACCACCACATCGTCGCCCACGGAAAAACCCATCTTCTGCGCCGTTACGCGCGACAGCAGGATGTCGTTGGAAATCCGTCCGCGATAGTCGGGCAACGCGCCGTCCACCAGACAGTCGCCGAAAAAACTGAAATCGTAGAGCGAATCCACGCCCTTGAAGTAGAGCCCGTCGATGTTGTCGTCGGTCTTGATGAGACCCGAACGCCAGGCCACGCCCGACACGCCCATCACCACCGGCTCCGCCGCCAGCCGCTCGCGGTACGAAAGATTTTCCGAGAACGGATAATGTTCATTGATAGGCCCCTGCCCCGGCTGTACCAGCAGCACTGAGCCCATGAAGCCCGTCACGCGGCTGCGGATTTCCTGCTTGAAACCCGCCACCACGGCAATGGCTACGATCATGATGGCAACGCTGAGGGCCACCGAGATCCACGCGATGGTGTTGCTCGTCCGGCTCCAGCGTTCACCGCCTTTCGCCAGTTTCGTTGCTATGAATCGTTCGGCACTCATTTGATACCGCTACGCAGAGCTCTGGTTTTCGTCCCGCTCGCAGAAAAATGCTCGCGGCTCCGAAAAACCACCCGCTCTGCTACGCTTACATGGGCTTGCCCCGGCTTCTCATTCAAAGGCGAATACAATCGTATTTTCATACACCTCGCCGGGCTTGAGCGTTTCGAAGGGAAAGTCCGGGCGGTTGGGCGAGTCGGGGAAATACTGGCATTCGAGGGCGACGCCGTCATAGTCGTGATAGGCCTTGCCGCTCTTCGAAAGCGGGCAGCCTTCCAGCCAGTTGCCGGTATAGACCTGGATGCCGGGGGCATCGGTGCTGACGGTCAGCCGGCGGCCCGTCGTGGCCTCGGTGAGCCGCGCCACGGGGCGCACCATCCCTTTCTGCCAGTCGTCCACCACGAAGCAGTTGTCGTAGCCCTTGCCGTAGTTCAGGGCCGGGAAATCGGCCTTCAGGTCGCGCCCGATGGGCTTGGCCGTTGTGAAATCCATCGGCGTGCCCTTGACCGGTGCCGGTTCGCCCGGCAGCGGGATGAGGGTCTCGTCGGTGGACAGGTAGCGGGCGGCGAAGAGCTTGAGTTCGTGGCCCGTCACGTCGCCTGCTTCCTCCCCTTTCAGGTTGAAATAGGCGTGGTTCGTTAGATTGATCACTGTTTCTGCGTCGGAAGTGGCGGAGAGATGCAGCGTGAGCCTGTGGTCGTCGGTCCAGGTATAGCGGGCCTCCACATGGAGGTTGCCGGGATAGCCAGCGTCGCCGTCCGGACTGTCGAGCGAGAAAATGATACCGTCGCTGATTTCCTCGGCTGCCCAGATGCGGTTGGCGAAGCTCTGTTCCCCGGGCCCGCCGTGCAGGTGGTTCGGGCCGTTGTTGATGGCCAGCTGGTAGGCTTTGCCGCCCAGGGTGAATTGTCCCTTTGCGATGCGGTTGGCATAGCGGCCGGGTACCTTGCCCATGCAGGGGCCGTCATTCTCGTAGTCCTCGGGATTGTGGTAGCCCAGCACCACGTCGGCCATCCGGCCCTCCCGGTCGGGCACCACCACCGACACGATGCCGGCGCCCAGGTTCGACAGGATCACTTCGGAGCCGTCCGCATTGACGATGCTGAACAGCCGGATGTCGTCGGGATTCACCATGGCTGTCAAATTTCGCGGGCGCCGTCGGAGATTTCCACCTCGATCACGCGCGGTTCCTTGTCAAATTTCACCTGATAGCGTTCTTTCACGTCTTCCACATAGGAAGTCACGCCCTCTTTCCTGACCAGGGCGATGACGCAGCCGCCGAAACCGCCGCCCATCATGCGGGCGCCCAGCACTTCCTTGTGCTCCCGGGCGATGTCGACGATGAAGTCGAGTTCGGCGCAGCTCACGCCGTATTCCTGGCTCAGGCCGTCGTGGGCGGCGTAGATCTGCCGGCCCACTTCCTCGAAGTCGCCTTTTTCCATGGCGGCGCAGGCAGCCATCAGGCGCTTGTTTTCGTTGATCACAAAGGCGCAGCGTCGGTATGCGACCGGATCGATCTCGCTGCGGTGCGCTTCCAGTTCTTCGATCGACACGTCGCGCAGGAGCTGCACGTCCGGGAGATATTTCTTGATCACGGCGACGCCTTCTTCGCACTGGGCACGGCGCACGTTATACTCCGAAGAGGCGAGCGAGTGTTTGACCATCGTGTCGATGAGCACGATCTCGATGCCTTTGGGCTTGAAGGGCACCAGGTCGTACATCAGGCTGCGGCAGTCCAGGCGCACCACATGGCCTTTTTGGCCGAAGATCGAGGCAAACTGGTCCATGATGCCGCAGCGGACGCCGATATAGTGATGTTCGGTCATCTGGCCGATCTTGGCGAGTTCCTGTTTGGTGAACTTCAGGTCGTAGATGGCATTCAGGGCTGTGCCGACGCACGATTCGAGGGCTGCGGAGGAGGACATGCCGGCGCCCAGGGGCACGTCGCCGCCGAAGATGGCGTTGAAGCCGCCGATCTTGGCGCCGCGCTGGCGCATTTCTTCGATGACGCCATAGAAATAGGAGGCCCACTGTTCTTTGGGCTGGGGGCCGCCGATGCGGAAGAAGAGGTGTGCGTCTTCGTGGTCGATGGAGATCAGGTTGACGATGTCGGTGCCGTTGGGCAGGATGGCCATGCTGATGGCTTTGTCGACGGCGCCGGGCAGTACGAAGCCGCCGTTATAGTCGGTGTGTTCGCCGATGATGTTGATGCGGCCCGGGGCTGCGAAAAAGCGCGGTTCTCCTTCGCCGAAATATTTTGCGAAGTCTTCTTTGAGGAGTTGTTTGTCTATCATGATAGAATATGAATTTATTGTTTGTTCTTTCGATTGGCTTGTTTATGCGCTCTGGGAGTTGCTTTTCGGACCTTCGCTTCGCTCATCCCTCCCACCGCTTCGCGGCGGGCCCCTCCCGCTATCAAGCGCGGGTGCTTAGGGCCCTCAAAGCAATCTCCCACCCGCGCCTATAAACAAGCCGTTTTCATTTCGTTTTTATCTTAATCGTTGATGATTGTAATCCTTCGGTTTCCGCTGTGAGGGTGATGGTTCCTTTCTGATGGGAAGTCTGGACGATGGCGGTGAGCTGGCCGCTGAAAGCGGGCATGGTCGTGGACTGGAACGGGACCAGGCAGGCAGCGTCGCCGTTGGCGGCGGCACGGAAGGTGCCGGCGCCAGTGACTTCAAAG
>CACZWU010000038.1 GCA_902784965.1 uncultured Bacteroidia bacterium
CGATGCGCTCGGGCTTGAAGACCTTGCGTTCGGAGTAGTCGCCGAAGAGCGGCGTGATGACATCGACGCCGATCTCGGTGGCCTTTTCGGCAAACCATTCGAAACGGTCGATGTTTTTGGGCGGACAGACCGCCATCCGGAGCCAATAGTCGTGGCTCCCATAATTCTCCACCCATTCATCCACGTCGAAGAAGACGCCCCGCGGGTCGTCGTCGATAATGGTGCAGCGATAGAGCATGCCGTGGCCGTCCACGACGTGGATCGTGTCGCCCCGGCGGTGGCGGAGCACCCGGACGCAGTGCGCCGATTCATCAGCGTCGAGGGTCCGGACGCCTTCTGAGATGTCTTTAGAATAGAAGAGTTCCATCGGAAGACAAAGATACGATTTTTTAGTCTATCTTTGTATGTTATGACACAAACGCAAACCCAACGATATGTCGCCCTCGACGTGCTGCGGGGCATGACGGTGGCCGGGATGATCCTGGTCAACAATCCCGGCAGCTGGGCCCACATTTTCCCACCGCTCAAACATGCACCCTGGGTTGGATGTACGCCCACCGACCTGGTGTTCCCGTTCTTCCTGTTCTGCGTCGGCGTGGCCATGGCCTTCTCCTTTGCCAAATACGGCGACGCCCTCAACAAGCAGAGCGCCGGGAAACTGATCAAGCGCGGCATCCTCATTTTCCTCGTGGGCACGGGCCTCAACCTCTTCCCCTTCTACCCCACCTCGCCCCATGATCCCAGCTGGACCTTCGGGCAGAACTGGGTGTACTGGATCCAGCACTACCGCGTCTTCGGTGTACTGCAGCGCATCGCCATGTGCTATATTTTGGGCGGCTTCCTGGCTCTGATTCTCAAGACGCCCAAGAAGATCTTATGGGGCATTGCGGGCGTGACCTGCCTCCACTGGCTCATCCTCTACGTGTTCGGCACGGAACCCGGCTGGTGGACCCTGGAAGGCAACATCTCGGGCAAGATCGACATCGCCCTCGTGGGCGAGAACCATGTATACCACGGCTACGGCATCGCCTTCGATCCGGAGGGCCTGCTCGGCGCGCTGTCCGGTGCGGGCACGGTACTGCTGGGCTATTTCATCGGACAGACCATCCGGCACACGGACAGCAAGATCGAGGTCGTGGCCAAGCTCTTCACCATCTCCGCCATCTGCCTGGCGCTGGGTTGCATCTGGAGCATCTGGCTGCCCATCTGCAAGGCGCTCTGGACCGGTTCGTACGTGCTGTATGCCGGCGGCTGGGCCATCTTCTGCCTCGCGTTCTTCGTGTATTGCATCGATGTCAAGGGTTATGAGAAACCTTTCATCCCGTTCAAGGCCATGGGCATGAATCCGCTCTTCGCCTTCGTGATGGCGGGCCTGACCGTGAAGATCCTCGGCCGCATGATCCATTGGACCATGCCCGACGGCAAGACCACCAACTGCCTGAACTGGTTCTACCGGAACTGCTGCATGACCGTCTGCGGCGGCGACAACGAATATGCCTCGCTGATGTTCGCCCTCTGCTACGTCGCCCTCTTCATGGGCATGGCCATGTGGCTCTACCGCAAGAAGATCGTCATCAAACTTTAGCACCCTCATGGCCTACATCGGACTGATTTCCGACACGCACGGATACTTCGACAAGAAGCTGGAAGAATTCCTCGCTCCGGTCGACGTGGTGTGGCACGCCGGAGACTTCGGCAACGAAGCCACGCTCTCGGAGATCGCCACCTTCAAGCCGCTGGTGGGCGTCTTCGGCAACTGCGACGGCTACGACGTACGCGACTTTACCAAAGTGATGAGATACTTCGAGCAGGATGGGATGAGCGTGCTGATGACCCACATCGGCGGCTATCCCGGACATTACGACTATCGGGCCCTGCGCCTGATCGAAGCCTACAGGCCCCAGATCTTCGTCTGCGGCCATTCGCACATTCTGAAGGTGGTCCACGACAAGCATTACGACATGATGGTGCTCAATCCCGGCGCCGCCGGCATCCAGGGCTTCCACCTGGTGCGCACCGCCCTGCGCTTCCGCATCGAAGACGGCAAGCTCAAAGACATGGAAGTGGGCGAATGGCCCCGCAATACCCCGTAAACAAATCAAATCAATGAATATGAAACGACTGCTAACCCTCTGCCTCGCCGCCCTCTTCTGCTGCGGCACCGCCCCGGCCCAGGAGCCGAACTACGCACTGGCCGACCAGTTCTCCGCCAAGAAGGTGGGCAACATGGTCTTCAGCACCTCCATCCGTCCCAACTGGTTCAAGAATTCCGACAAGTTCTGGTATTCGTGGAAAGATTCGGAAGGCACGAAGTATTACATCGTCGACCCCGTCGCCAAGACCCGCACCGAAGCCTTCGACATGGAGCGCCTGGCCATGGAGATCTCGGCCATCGTGAAAGACCCGTTCGATGCCAAGCATCTGCCGCTCCGTAAGCTCAAACTGAAAGACGACAATAAGTTCACCTTCGAGGTGCAGAGCACCGAGATGGTGGAGAAGAAAGACAAGAAGAAGAGCGACGCCGACACCACGAAGGCCAAGCCCAAAGGCAAGCCCAAGAAAGAGAAGAAAGTCTATCGCTTCGAGTATATCCTTGCCACCGGCAAACTGGTCGATGTCACCGAAAACGAAGAGGAGAAAGACTATCCGATGTGGGCCTGCATCTCGCCAGATGGCAGCAAGGCCGTGTATTCCAAGGGGTATGACCTCTATTGGATGAGCATCGACGACGTGAAGAAGCTCATGGAAGACGAGAAAGACTCCACTGTGGTCGACCACCGGCTGACGAGCGACGGTACGCCGGATTTCTACTGGGGTGGCAGTAATTACCGCCGCGCCGAGATGAAAGATACCACCGAACGCCGGCCCAACTACGTGCTCTGGTCGCCCGACTCGAAGCACTTCGCTGTGGAGAAATACGACATGAGCAAGGTAAAGGACCTTTGGGTCATCAATTCCGTGGCCCAGCCGCGCCCGACCCTGCAGACCTACAAGTACCAGATGCCCGGCGAGCCCGGTCCGGTGAACCACCTGTTCATCTTCGACATGAGCGACGACAGCTACCGCGAAATCAATACAGCCGCCTACAAGGACCAGGACACCGACATCCTGCGCCGCACCGCGAAGAACACGGACCAGTATGACGACTGGCGCAAGAGCATCTGGATGGGCGACAACGACGGCTTCTACATGCTCCGCCGCAGCCGCGACCTCAAGCGCACCGACCTGCTGCGCGTCGACGTGGCAGCCGACAGCGCACGCACCGTAGTCCACGAGACCCTCAACACCTATGTGGAGACCCGCGACCCGCGCCTGGTCAATGGCGGGAAAGAGATCATCTGGTGGAGCGAGCGCAACGGCTGGGCCCAGCTCTATCTCTACGGCGCCGACGGCACGCTGAAACGCCAGATTACCAACGGTGCCTACCATGTGGAAGACGTACTTGCCGTGGACGAAGCCACCCGCACCGTCTATTTCCTGGCCATGGGCGTAGACAAGCAAGAGAATCCCTACAACGGCCATGTCTACCGCATCGGCCTGGACGGCAGCGGCTTCAAGCAGCTCGATGCCGGCGACTGCAACGCCAATGCAAACAGCTTCAGTGACGATGCGAAGTTCTTCGTGACCAACTATTCCCGCGTGAACTCCATCCCGCGGGTGGACCTGTACGATGCCACTGGACGAAAGGTGATGCATCTCCACGAGGCCGACTTCTCGCAGCTGTTCGCTGCGGGCTACCAGTTCCCCACCCCGTTCAAGGTGAAGGCCGCCGACGGCATCACCGACCTCTATGGCTATATGTACAAACCCTTTGACTTCGACTCCACGAAGACCTACCCGATCATCGACTACGTGTATCCGGGACCGCAGGTCGAAGGCAACAGCGAAGCCTGGTCCCGCGGTTTCACCCGCACCGACCGGCTGGCCCAGATCGGCTTCATCGTGATCACCGTGGGCAACCGCGGCGGCCACCCGAACCGCTCGAAGTGGTATCACAACTTCGGCTACGGCAACCTGCGCGACTACGGCCTGGAAGACCAGAAATACGCCATCCAGCAGCTCGCCGCACGCCATAAATTCATCGACATCAACCGCGTGGGCATCCACGGCCACAGCGGTGGCGGCTTCATGTCGACCGCAGCCATCCTCAAGTATCCCGACTTCTTCAAGGCCGCCGTCTCGTGCGCCGGCAACCACGACAACAGCATCTACAACCGCTGGTGGAGCGAGCAGCACCACGGCATCCTCGAAGAGATTTCGGCCGAAGGCGACACCACCTTCAAGTACAGCATCGACAAGAACCAGGATATCGCAGGCAACCTCAAGGGCCACCTGTTGCTGGTGACGGGCGACATCGACGACAACGTGAGCCCGAGCAACACCATCCGCGTGGTCAACGCCCTGATCCGGGCCAACAAGCGCTTTGAAATGCTCGTCCTTCCGGGCCAGCGGCACGGTTTTGGCGATATGAACGAGTACTTCTTCTGGCGCATGGCCGACTGGTACAGCGAATGGCTCCTCGGAACCTCACACCGCGACCAGGTGGACATCCGGGAGTTGAACAACGACTAAAAAGATGAAAAAGTTTGCTTTGTTTGCCATGTTGGCCGCGGGATGCGTTTCGGCGCAGACGCTCGACCTCACGCCGGAGCAGCAGCAGATGGCTGCCACCGGCAACGAATTCTCCTTCCGTTTCCTGCAAGAGATTGACAGGAACGAAGATGGCGACTGGTTCGTCTCGCCGGCGAGCCTGCAGTTCCTGCTCAGTGTGGTCCTCAACGGCGCGCAATACGCGACAGCCGACGAAATCGCCCACACGCTCGGTTTCGAGGCGTCGCAGCTGGACGCCCTCAACGTCTATAGCCGCAAGATGCTCGAAACCCTGCCGAAACTAGACCCCGCCACGAAACTGGTCATCGGTAACGCAGTGTTCGTCAACCAGCTGTATCCCCTCAACAAGAAATACAAGAGCCAGGTTGAAAAATACTACCACGCCGAGGTCAGGAACCTCGACTTCAACGATGCAGAGGGTTCGGCGGGGACCATCAACGGCTGGTGCAACAATCAGACCAACGGATTGATTCCCAAGATTCTCGACAAGGTCGAGCCCACGATGTTCGCGTACCTTCTCAACGCGTTGTATTTCAAGGGCTCGTGGATGTACAAATTCTCAAAGGATTTGACGGAAGAGCGTCCCTTCTACCTGGAATCGGGTGAAGAGACCCGCGTCCGGATGATGGAAAAGGAACGGAAATACGCATACGGCGAGAACGAGCTCTTCCAGCGGATCTGCCTCCCTTACGGGAACGGCGCCTACGCCATGTACGTGCTGCTGCCGAAAAAAGGGCACACGGTCGCTGAAGTAGTCGCCTCGCTGGACGGTGCGTCCTGGAACGAGCTTCGCCGCCATATGTATGACGGCACCAAGGTCAACCTCTGGCTGCCGCGCTTCGAAACGAAGTATCACATCAAGCTCAACGACATCCTCAGCGATATGGGCATGCCGGGCTCTTTCAAGCCGGGAGCCAATTTCAATACCATGTCGGTCAACGCCGGCTTCCTGGACTTCGTGCAGCAGGACGCCATCATCAAGGTAGATGAAGAAGGATCGGAAGCCGCGGCTGTGACTTCGGCCGGCATGGCACTCGCCACCGCCGTCCCCGACCCGCCGAAGGTCATCAATTTCCACTGCGACCATCCCTTCCTCTACCTGATCACGGAACGCAGCACAGGTTCCGTCCTGTTCGCCGGGAAATATACCGGAAAATAACCGGACTTCCCGACGCAAGGTTTGCGATTCCCCTGCATTTGGTAGTCAGAAGCGCGATTGACGGATGATTCCGGTCTCTGCAGAGAAAGAAAAAGCATTGATAGACGCGCTTCGCACCGGGAAACCGGCTGCGAAGCGGTCTTTTTACGAGCAGTTCCACCGCTACCTGGCTGCCGTATGCGCCCGCTATGTCTCCGACGATGACCAGGTGAAAGACCTGCTGCAGGACACCTTTGTCAAGATCTACACGCGTTTCGACAGTTTCCAGTACCGGGGAACGGGTTCCCTCAAGGCCTGGAGCCGCCGGATCGCCGTCAACGAAGCGCTGCAATACCTGCGTTCAGCCAAGCGAAAGCAGACCAGCTCGCTGGAAGAAGTGGGCGACCTGCCCGAGCCCGATGCTACGCCCGACATCGCCGACATCCCCGAGCAAGCCCTGCTGGCCATGGTCCGCCGCCTGCCGGAACGCTACCGCACCGTCTTCAATCTCTATGTGTTCGAAGAGATGAGCCACAAGGAGATTGCCGAGCAATTGCAGATCGAGGCCGGAACTTCCGCCTCCAACCTGCACCGGGCCAAGGCGCTGCTGACACGTTGGATCAGAGAATACCGCAACCATGAAAGATAATTGGATCAAACCTTTCCAGGATAAGCTCGGCGAATACGAGCTGGAGCTGCCGGCGGCGGCACCCAGGCGGGTGCGCTGGATTGTGCCGCTGCTCGCCGGGGCGGCTGCCGCAGCGGCGGCGGCCCTGCTTTTCCTGCTGCCTGGCACCGGGTCGAAACAGGCAGCGCTGGACCATCGGATTGCCGAAGCCCGCAGTTACGTGACGCCTTCGCTCACGGTCCTGCCCAACGATATCCGGATGCCCCGCCCGATGGAGAAACCCGCCGCGTCTGTCCGGGAAACGCAGGCTGAGCAACCCGCTCCCGCCGAACCTGCCGAGCCTGCCGCACCGCAACCGCCCGAACCCCAGCAGCAAGATCCGCAGCCCCAGCAGCAAGATCCGCAGCCCCAGCAGCAACCGCAGCAGCCAGAAACCGGGCAAGAAACCCGGAATGAACTTGATGAATATTGGGAGCCCGAACCGGAACCGGTGCGTTACGCCAGCCGTTTCTCCACCAAGCTGTTTGCGGGGAACATCACGGCAGGCAACCAGCAACAGCAAGCCATCGAAACGGACTACCAGAAACTCTATTCCAACTTCGTCGGCATCGGCAGCGACGCAGCGAAGAACAATCTCTATGATTTCGACAACGTGCAACACGCCTACAGTGCGAATGCGGACATGCCTGAGCCGGAAACCATCAGTTACCTGCCAATCAAGGCCGGCCTCAGCCTCCGCTATGACTTCGCCCCGCGCCTGAGCGTGGAAAGCGGCCTGACCTACAGCTACCACCACAGCAAACAGGCCATCAGCGGCGACCTGGCCGGCGATTACTTCCGCAATTACCAGTTGCACTATCTGGGCATTCCACTCAAGCTGGGTTATTCGTTCGTCCAGCGACCCCGGTTCGACGCCTATCTGTCGATGGGCGGAGAAGCGGAAATCCTTGCCTTCGGCCGGGTCACGGCGGTCGACGGTGCGACGCTCAATCCGCAGGCGGTCAAAGAACATCCGCTCCAGTTCTCCCTGGTGGGAGCTGCCGGAGCGGAGTACCGTTTCACCCCCTGGATGGGGCTGTATGTGGAGCCGGGTCTGGCCTGGCATTTCAAGCCGGGCGGCGAATTGCCGAACTACTACCGGGAGCACCCGTGGTCGTTCGACCTGCGCATCGGCCTTCGCTTCTCCCTAGTGAGCGACAGCAGTCGCTAGCGGAGATCTATACACCGGCGACGCGACGGCGGTATTCTTTGATGCAGGCGTCGAGACGCTCGTGGGCGGTGGTATCGCCCGGCACGTTGTGCGACGGGTGGATGTAGAGTTTCACCCCACGCTGCTCGAGGATCTCAGCCACCGTGCCGAGGGTCATCCACACCGTAGTGACGAATGCCACGGTCGAAAGCGGGCCGATCTTGTCGAATTCCTTCTCCATCTTGACGGACGCATCCTGCAGCGGGCAGCAGGAATCCACCACATAGTCGGCGATCTGGAAGAGATTCTTGCCGCAGGAATGGCGCGGTACCTTGTCGCCCGTCTCGGAGGCCGATCCGAATACGATGACCTTCATGCCCAGGCGTTTGGCTTCCAGGGCCACGTCGATGTTGACGGCATTGATGCCGGTGTGGGAGAAAAGCCAGATGCAGTCGCGCTTGTCGAAGTTCCAGCTGCTCATGATGGTCTTGCCATAGCCCTCAGTCCGTTCAAGGAAAAGGAACTGGTTGATACCCATCTCACCCACGATGTGCGTGAAGAAGGTCAAAGGGATTTCGCAAAGGGGATGGAAGCCTACGAAACCGCCGATGCGGGGATACATCTCTTCGATGGGGAGGTTGGCATGGCCGCAACCGAAGGTATGGACCCAACGGCCGGCCTCGATGGTATCGGCCATCACTTCGGCCACCTTGCGGATGTTCTCCATCTGCGTTGCTTCAATCTTGTCCATCACTGCAATGGCATTCTTCTTCCACTGCTTTGCGTAGTTTTGTGTAATCATATCTTTATTATTTAGTGTTTTTGGCATATTTGAGGGCGATGGGCACGATGCACATCATCGCCACGATGGCGGTAACCAGCAAGGCGGGCAGCGTGGCATAGCGCCCCACCGTGAAGGCGTTGCCGGTGAGACGGTTGAAGGTAAACTGTCCCAGCAGGGCGATGAAGATGGCTATCGACATGGCTGTGCCTGACTGCTCGCGGAACGCACCGCCAATGTAGTTGAGTACCACCGGGAAAGTGGCGCCGACACCGAATCCGATGAGCGCCATCGAGATACCGGCACCGACGGCGCCGTTGCAAAGGGTGAAGACGACAACGCCGGCCAGCGCGACGCTCAGATACGTGTATAGCGTTCCCAGCGCTTTGAGGCGGCGCATGATCGCTCCCAGCGGGAAACGGCCGGCCATCATGCCCACCGTAAACCAGGTCATCGCCAGGGTGGCGGCCTTAGTGCCCATGGGCGTCGTCTTGTCGAAGAACTCCACGGTGAAACTGCCGCTGCACCCTTCGAAACCGCTTTCAAAGAACAGGACCACGGCAAAGAGCAGCAGGGCGGGATACTTCAGCAGTCCCAGCGACTGACTCAGCGATACGTTCTCCGAGGGCTTGGCCTTCGGGAAAGCCGTCACGCAGAAGAAAACGATGAACAGCGCCATCACGATGGAGATGGCATTCAAGGGAACGTTGTAGTCGGCAATGAAATAGTTGAGCAGGGTCCACAGCAGCGCGCCGATGCAATAGAAAGCGCCCAACACGCCCAGACGGCCGCTGCGCTTGTCGTCGTCGTAGATGTCGGATACCACGGCATTGGTCAGGCCGTTGAGGATGCCGCCACCCAGGCCGAGGAAGAACATCGAGCCATGGAGCAAGGGAAGCTGCACGAAACGCGCCAGGCCCTGCAAGCCTGCCAGCGCCAATACAGATGCGGCAATCAGCAAACCCTTGTAGCCGAATTTGTCGACCACCGGTCCGAAAATCACCGTGCCCAGGATGATACCGATCGAGAGCGTGGAAGGCAGGGAATGCGCCCCCTCACCCACCAGTGCGCCCAGTTTGCCGAGAATCGGGCCCAGCGAGAGCATCGCCACGCCGAAAAAGGCCATTCCCGCGCAGGCGGCAACGAAAACGGCACTTGTCTTATAGGTTTTTTCAGTCATAGCTATTTGGTTGTTTCCCATTTCCCCAGGTAGGCCGCACCCAGCAGGGCAGCATCGCCCTCCAGCGCAGAGGCGCAGAACACCACGTCGCGCATCGCGATGGGCTGGCCCCACCTGCGGGCCTCGCCGCGGATGCGGTCGAGGAAGCGAACGGCCGGACCGAAGATGCCGCCGCCGAAAATCACTTTCTGCGGATTGAAAAGGCTCACCAGATTGGCAGCACCCATTCCCCACATCTGGATGGCCTTGTCAAGAATCTGTGTAGCGATGGGGTCTTTCCCGTAGTTTTCGAACACATCATAGCTGGTCTTGGACGGGTCGCCGTAGCGTTGCTGGGCCTGATGGCCGATGCCACTGCCGGAGGCATAGTATTCAAAGCATCCCATCGGGATGTATTCTTCTTTATAAGGAGGTTCGAGCGCCATCCAGCCCGTTGCACCCACAATATCGTTGGCGCCGTGGAGGATACGGCCGTCGAGCAGGATGCCGGCACCGATGCCCGTACCTACCGCCAGGTAGATGGCGTCGGTACAGCCCTGCGCTGCACCCTTCCACACTTCGCCGAGGATGTAGCAGGTGCGGTCGCTGGCAATCGATATTTTGATGGAACGGTCACCCAGGACGGCCTGCAGGTCGTTTTTCAGGGGATAGTTGTCCCAGCCCGGGATGTTGGGGGCCCACACGGTCTCCCGCTTGGAATAAACGATGCCGGGCACGCAGATGCCCACCGCTTCGACCGGCAATTCGGGACGCTGGGCACGCAGTGCGAGGATCGTCTCGGCAATGACGACGCCCACGGCCGAGCCGGAAGCGCCTCCAAGCAGCCGGTATTCCTTATTGAGTAGTTTTCCCGATTGGGAGAACAATGCGGCGGAAACCTTGGTTCCGCCCAAATCAACGCCGATGACAGCCATATCTGTGGTTTATTGGGTCATTACTGCATTCCATACGGCACGCCGGAGCGTCCCTTTGTCGTCGTCCTGGTCGTATTCCCAGAACATAAGGCCCCGCATCCCCTGCTTGCGGATCCATTCGCCTTTGATGGCGATGCTGCGGGGATTGTCGTAACCGCAGAAAAAGGTGCCGCCCATCGTCGACACGAAAGGACAGCTGGCCTTTTCATCCCATTGGTTGCGGCGGTACTGCCGACGGTCCATCTCAAGGATTTTGCGGTAGGAAACGGCGGTCGGCGAGGTACTCCAGGAATGGCGGCCATAGAACGGGATGCCCAGCACGAGCTTGGCGGGATCGACCCCCGCATTGAGATAGGCCTGGACTGCCCGGTTGCAGTCTTTATAGGCACGCGTGTCGTTGAGCGCCGAATGATGGTGCGGGGCTTCGTCGAGGTCATAGGTCATGATGTTGACATAGTCGACATAGGGGTCCATCCCTTTGATATCGACATATCGGTAGCCGCCTGACGTCTCCTGCTTGTCGGTGCAGTAGCCCGCATAGGAAATGGTGTAGGCATTGCCCAGGGTCTCGCGCAGCTGCTTGACCAGCAGCACGTAATTGCTGACATCGCAGGAAGGGTCGCAGGCCGCCCCGCTCCACGACAGGCCGGGGAACTCCCAGTCGAGGTCGACACCGTCCAGCTGGTATTGCTTCAGGAAGGCCAGACAGTCTTCCGCAAAGGCCCTGCGGCCGTTCTCGCTCTTGCACATGGCGGAAAAGCTGCCGCCCTGCTTGTTGTCGGGATTCGACACGCCATGGGTGAAGCTCAGGCAGATTTTCAGTTCCGGATGCGCTTGCTTGAGCGCGGCGATGCTTTCGAAACGGGAGAGCGAACCCTGCACCTTGAAGCCCTGATAGACACCGTCCACCACATAGAGCTCCGCAAAGGCATAGTTGATGTGGGTGAGCACCGCCGCATCGGGCGTCTTGGAACCGTAGTATGTAACATAGGCCGTGACCTGGCGACCATCGTTGATGCGGTCGTTCAACGGAACGACCGGCTCGACGATCTCGGGATCGAGTTCCGGTTCCGGTTCAGGCTCAGGATCCGGTTCCACCGGATGACAGGCAGCCAGCAATCCCGCCAGGAGGACGGCCGGCAGAACGAACCACCACCTATTCTTCATACAGCAGGTAGGGTTTGCGCTGTTCCTTAAAGAAGGTAATGTCGTTGGCCCACATCGCCTTGATCTCGGCGGCCGAAGCACCTTCCATAATCATCTTGCGCACATAGTCGCGGCCGATAAGCAGTTCAAAGAACGAACGGAAGAAGTGCCCTTCCAAGTGCAGGTTGTTGTAAGCATCAATGATATATTCGAGGTTGACGCCCGCCTCGAGCACCTGCTCGTCGGAAGGATGCTCGCGCAGGTCCACACCATAGCATTCCTGGTCAATCTGCGGCGGGTTCTTGGCGCCGTCCACACTGCGGGGGGTGAAGGAGAAACGGTATCCCTTCATATTGGGATGTCCGTACATCTGAAACGGGGTTTCCGTACCACGGCCCAGACTGACCGGCGTGGCCTCGAAATAGCAGAGCGAAGGATAAAGATAGACCGAGCGCATGTTCGGCATGTTCGGGGAGGGCTTCAGGGGAAGCACATAGCGAGACTGGTGGGTATAGTTGCGGCACTTGATGACCGTCAGGTCGCATTTCACATGCTCGGGGAGCCAGCCTTCGCCGTTGATCATCAGGGCCAGTTCACCCAGGGTCATGCCATGGCATACCGGGACGGGATACCAGCCCACACCCGACTTGAATTTCATGTCGAGGATCGGTCCGTCGACCACGAAGCCGATGGGATTGGGCCGGTCGAGGACGATCATCTTCTTGCCATGCTTGGCACAGACATACATCATCTTGCCCATCGTCACGTTATAGGTGTAAAACCGGACGCCCACGTCCTGCAGGTCGAAGATCAGCACATCGAACTCGGAAATCGATTCATCGGAAGGATAACCGCCCTTGCCATCGTAGAGCGAGCTGATCGGCACGCCGGTCGGACCGTCGACCGAGTTGCCCACCAGTTCTCCCGCATCGGCCGTACCGCGGAAACCGTGTTCCGGCGAGAAAATCGAAACCACATTCACGTTGCGCGCCAGCAGCGTGTCGAGCACGTGCCGGTTTTCCGTCACCATGCCGGTCTGGTTGGAGAGGATGGCCACACGCTTCCCTTCCAGGAGCGGGAGGTACGCATCCAGGTCGGTGGCACCAGGCAGGATCTCAGGAGTCGGAGCATAGACCTTCAGCTCGGGCTTCGTAGTGCAGGAGCTCAATGCGACGAAAAGGGTCGTCAGCAGGAGAAGTTTTTTCATAGGGTCAGAATAACAAGGTTCGGGTTTGGGCATCTTCCACCAGTATCTGCACCTTGAGCGTCTCTTCGGGCAGCAGTTCCTCGATCATTTCGGGCCACTCCACCAGGCAGAGTGCCCCGGAGTCGAAATATTCGTACAGTCCGATGTCGAGTGCTTCGTTCAGGCGGGTGATGCGATAGAAATCAAAATGGTAGACCGGCTCACCGTTGCGGTCGCGGTATTCGTTGACAATGGTAAAGGTGGGACTGTTGACCACGTCTTTCACCCCCAGGGCCTCACAGACCGCCGTGATGAAGGTCGTCTTCCCGGCGCCCATCGCCCCATAGAAGGCAATGATGCGGGCGTCGCCGAGGTGCTCCAGAAAAACCTTCGCCGCGCGGGGCAGGTCCTCCGTACCGTTGATGAATATTTCGGTCATATCTTTGCAAAGATAACAAATATTCAGGATATATTTTCACTATTTATGGGGATTGACACGGCAGAAAGAAATACCGAACTTTGCGGCGTAAAAAGGAAAAGTGCATGACACTCGATACATTATCTGTCGGCGAATGGGCCGTCATCACGGCGGTAGGCGGAAAAGGCGCCCTGCGCCAGCATGTCCTCGACATGGGCATGATTCCCGGCAGTGTGGTGAAACTGACCAAGCTGGCGCCGCTGGGCGACCCGATGGAACTGCTGGTGAGGGGGTTCACCCTCTCCCTGCGCAAGGCGGACGCTGCCCGGATCGAAATTGAACGGCTGGATGAAAGGACAT
>CACZWU010000039.1 GCA_902784965.1 uncultured Bacteroidia bacterium
ACGTGAGCACGTCACCCTCCTGTATGTCGGAAACTTGCACCGAGCCGGACAGGGTGGCCAGCTTCGTATTTTGTGTATCGGGCGTCACGTCCAGCGTCTGCGCCAGATAGCTTCCCTTGGCCAGGACGCAGACCGTTTCACTGCTTCTCCAAAGGGTATTCAGGCGGTTGCCGACCAGGTCCAGGCCCTTGGTGTCAGGTTCTTTTTCGGCCCTGATAGTCAGGTTCCAGGCCTGCGTCCGGGGTTTTTCCTCCAGCATCACTTCCTGCTCGATGCAGGCGGTTCCCAGCAGTGCAAGCGCCAGGACACTCATCCATATATTGATCTTTTTCATCGTTTTTCCCGTTATTGGTTCAACAGATACGCCTTTCCGGCCGGAATACTGCTGCCGGAATACTTGTAGAAGCCCAGTGTACCCTCGCTGATACCCAGTACATATTTGTTACCGGATGTGTTGTCCATATCCACATCCGACCCTTTCAGGTCGTTCTTGCCGGCGTCCACCTTTATGTCCGTGGTCGTGGAATACAGGCGAATCAGCGATAGGGCCTCATCGGACGTCTTGTCGGCAATGATGACGACCGCCGTCCCCTTCGGGATCACGTTGCTCTCCGGGCCGATGCGGTAGAACGCCAGGTTGCTGCCGTCATTCTTCACCGTGTAGGCCAGCGCCCCGGCGGGGAGCCGGAAATCCTGCGAGCCGTTGAAGAAAGAGGTGACAAACTTGTTTTCACCCGAAACGCTGGCTGCCCGGGCTGTGAGCTGAACGATCCGAGAGCCTTGGTCCGTACCCCAGTCAGCATAAGTAAAGTAGGACGCCGGGGCTTGAAAAATGGGGGCTTTGCCACGATTGAACGTTTTGCTGTTGTATGGGTTCATCGTGATCCTGATGGGATCGAAGAGACATTGGGTGAAGGTGATGTCAGCTTGCTCTTCGTTCCAGCCCACAAAGCCGCCGTTGCTGTCGGCTGTACTGCCGAGCATCCTGCCGAGGAAAGCGCAGCGGGTAAAGGCAAGCCTGCCGCCGGTTTTGTTTACGGCTACGAAACCGCCGTTGGTACCGTCGCCATTGATGCTGCTGGTGATGGTGACGCGGCTGCAGCAGTCGATGATTTCAGTGCCGTTGATATAACCTACGGGATTCAGATTGTTAACGGCGATGCTGGCACCGTATTTCGACGAGGTGGCAACGCTGCCGGCAACGGTCAGGTTCTTGATGGTGGCACCCTCGAGGTAGCGGAAGGGCGCACAGCCGTCATCACTATCGGCTTTGAGGTCGATGTGAAGCGTTCGGCCGTTGCCGTCGAGCGTGCCGTAGAAGGGCGAGTGGATCGTTTTGCCATCATTGGGATCCTCCTTAGTTGTGGCAATCATCTCGGTGATCGGTTCGTTGCTGTTGTCGAAGGTATCAGCAAGCTTGTAATACTTGTCAGCCATATGGTCCACGTTTTCACGGATGTATTTGCCAAAGACATACCAGTCGTTGGCATCGGCGATGATGTAGGGTTCCGTCTCCGTGCCTTTGCCCGCGAGGGTGTTAACCACTTTGAAGCTGGCGGTCTTCCGGCCGAAATAAGAGTCTTTTCCCGTGACGGTCAGTGTGTAATTGCCGGTGGCGTTGGGTGTGGCGGGCGAATAGCTGACGGTGTAGTGGGTATCCTTTGTCAGCGTGTGCCCGCCCATATCCTTTACAGTGAAGTCGGGCGAGATGACGCTGCCGGTGTGTGGATAGTAATGTTGCAAGCCCTCAATGGTGGCGTAGTCCAGGTCATGATCGGCGCTGTAGCTGTTGCCGATGATCTGAAGCTCGGACAGCTCCATCCGCCAGCGCTTGTAGCTGATATTCTGCGCGATCTGAATCTCTTCAGGGCCCTGGATGGCGGTCACCTCGAAACGGAAATACTGGAAGGGCAAGGTGTTGCCGGTTTGCCAGTAGTCGGCGGTTTTCTCATTATCTACAGGCAGTGGCGTATCGCCACTCACGGTGGCGAGCACAGTCCAATCGGCGTCGTCCGCATGCTTCTTGCCCATCAGCGTCCACGATTTCGGGCGGCGGTTCGGATGGTCTTTCGTATTGATGGCAGTGCGCAGGCGGTAGCCCTTGAATACGATAGGCGCGGCGGAATGGAACTCGACGAACTTCGTGGTGAAGCCGTAGTCGTCGTCCGTCATCCAGTAGGTGTAGAGGAAAGGCTGTTGAGCCCATTGGGGAACAATGACGTTGTCCACGAGGTATTCGTAAGTGTAGGTAGACGGTGTCGCGCTGCCGGCTGTGGCGGTGTAGAAGCCCTCGCTGTCGAAGAGGGTGTAATTCTGTCCGCCGTGGGTGATGGGAGTGTCGGCTGCGGCTTTCTGTCCGGGGAGCATCGCCGCCAGCGTCAGCAGCGCGGAAAGGATGTGTTTGCCTGTGATCGTTTTCATCAGCGTTGCAGATTAGGAATTGGGGATGATGAAAAGATCGCCGTAGTCCTCGACCGACTGGCAGACGATTCTTTCGAATGAAACTGCGATGACCTCGATCTTCGGGGCCTCGTAGGGTGTCTTGGTCGTTTTCATGGTCAGGATTTTCGTTACAAAAATAACGAATTCCCCGGTCATGTTTGTCCATTTCCGTTCACAAAAAATGTTTCTGCGTTAACAAACGAAAAAAATGCCTAGAAAACTTTCTGCAGAAATTCGCCGATTCGTTCCAGCCAGGTGTAGCTGCCGGTGCCGGGAGAAGCCTTCTGCTGGAAGCAGTGCTCCCGCGTGGCCAGGGTATGGAGCTCACTCTGGATCCCCATCGCCCGGAGTTTTTCCCAGACTTTGACGGAGTTCATCGCCGCGTAGCCGTCGGCATCGCCGTGAAGGAGCAGCATCGGGGCCGTATCGTTGTCGAAAGAGAATTCCGGGGCCAGTACGGCCGTATCGTCATTGCCACCAGTGGCATTGTACCATTCCAGTCCGTCGGTCAGGGCATAGGCCGGGTAGATGCCGATGCCCCACTGGACGTTGCAGGGAAGAAAGTCGATCTCGTCGACGGGCCAGTAGGCCCGGTGACGGGAAGACGTGACGCCCATCAGCGTGAGATGTCCGCCGGCAGAAGATCCCATGATGCCGATGCGGCCGGGATCGAGTCCGTAGTCAGCGGCTTCGCTCCGGACCACGCGGATGGCCCGCTGCAAATCCTGCCAGGCGCTGGTATGCTTGGCCAGCCCCTCGGGACGCGGAGTGCGGTACTTCAGGGTGACGACCGTGATGCCCTGCGCATTGAGATAGCGCCGGGCCGGGGCCACTTCGAAACCGTCCGGATCGTTGCCTACATAGGCGCCGCCCGAGTAGATGATCTGGATGGCGCCGGTGCTGCGGTGCTCCGGAATATACCATTCCAGATAAGGCGTGCATTGTTGCTCCTGTGCATTGGGCATCCGGCCGTCCGGCCAGACGTTCTCCTTCTTATAGCGGGTCGGAACCAGGTCTTCCGGATAACGGTCCGTCAATGCCACCTCCGGCGCCACGGGACCCAGGAAACCCAGCTGGGTCATGAATTCCAGGCCGCGTTCGAAACCGAAGGCCCCGTGTCCTTCGCCCGGATACAGATGCAACTCAGCTGGAATGCCCATTCTTCTCAACTGCCTGTATACCCATGTCGATCCATTGGGAGAATAAACATCCGCGCCGCCATGGTGAAGGCTCATCGGGCAGGTTTTGGCGTCGAAGGGGAAAACCGCGCTCATGTGTACGTCCGTTCCGTAGCCATCGCGCGTGGCGGGCGTTCCCGCTTCGCTGTCGGTCGTGACATAGGCCGGCGCGTGGACGATGGCCCAGTTGATGTGGCAGGGAAGCGTGTCGAGGGCGTCGACCGGGTCGTAGGTCTGTGTCAGCGAACCCGTGGCCAGCAGTAGCGCCAGGTGGGAGCCGGCCGACATGGAGACCACGCCGATCTTTTCCGGATCGAAGCCGCGTCCGGCAGCCTGGCTCCGTACCAGGCGGACGGCGCGCTGTCCGTCTTCCCAGGCCGTCTGGTAGATGGGAAGGCCTTCCGGGCGGGGCGTCCGGTACACGAAATTCACGCACTGGATGCCACGGCGGGTCAGTTCTTCCTTCCAGTAGGCGATCAGATGCATGTCGCAGCAGCATTCATAGGAGCCGCCCGAAATCAGGATCATGCACACGTCTTTCCGCAGAGAATCGGCTGGAGCGTCGAACCACTCCAGATAGGGCATGCGGTGCGCGGCGGGATCAAAACCCGGCGCCGTGGATTCGTCGGTCATCGCAGCAATCTGTCCGGGCTGGGCATCGGGCATCCGTCCTTCCGGCCACAGGGCCTCCCGCTGCTGCGCCGACAACGTCAGGCCTTGCAGCAGGAGAAAGAAGAGAAACATTCTTTTCATCTGAATCAATATTGAAGCAAGGTGACGACGCCGTCCATCGTGGAGATCAGGAGCCGGTCGTCCGGGAGCGGAACGATGCTGTTGAGCATCGCGACGGAAATCTTGTGGATCCAGGCCAGGGAGCCGTCTTTCGCATTGAGGCAGAACAGGTTGCCCTTGTCAGTGGGAACGAAGACCCATCGGCCGTCGGCGCTGCAGGCGCAGGGCGTCGGAGCGATCTCGTAGCCGAAGCCCGGGCGGGTCTCCCAGCGCAGCTGGGCGTCCGGAGCTGTCGTCGAATAGGCCTGCACGCTGTCGAACATCGTCTTGACATAGATCGTAGCGCTGTCGGGCGACAGGGCGATGGACTCACGGCCGCCGGGATGGACCCATAGTTGCTCGCCGGTGCGCGCATCGAGCGCATAGGTCTTGCGCTCCGGGGTAACCAGGAAAATCTTCCCGTGCGACTTCACCGGATAGACGGCGGCGGGAGAGAACATCCGCGAGCCTTTCGTCTGCCAGGTCCACTGTACCTTGCCTGTGCGCGGGTCGAGCGAATAGAGCGTGTTGGCCCAGTCGCCGAAGACGACTTGTTCGTCGTCGACATAGGGCTTGCACTCCACGAATCCGGCGATGCCGTCGCGCGCCCAGACCAGCCGGCCGCTGCGTACTTTCAGTGCCCGGAACACATGGTCGGACGACCCGACATAGGCGATTCCCTTGTGGATGACGGGAGAAGCCAGGACGGATTTGTCGCAGCGGTGGCGCCAGCGGAGCTTGCCGTTCTTGAGAGAAAGGCAGTAAATGTACCCGTCGGTGGAACCGATGACCACCCGGTTCTTCCAGACAGCGGGTGTCGAGAAGACCTTGCCTTCGGTCGTGAAACGCCAGACCTCACGGCCCGTGCGGCTGTCGAGCGCCTTCACGGCACCGGCTTCATTGGCATACAGCACAAGCTTCCCGGCAGGGACGGCGGCGCAGCCGATGTCACCCTCATCCTGGCTGCGCCAGACTTCGGTGACCTGGGGGAATTCCCGGTTCACGCCGAATTTTACGAAAGGATAGTTGAGCGGGAGCCCGTAGGGGTTGTCGCGGCCCGCGGCCCGGTCGGGTTCGTATTGCGGCGTGTCGGTGAGCTGCTGGGTGTACCAGGGTTCGCGGGTAAGGGGAGTGACAGGGTTCCCTTCCTTGTCGACCAGGATGCGCTCGCGGGCGGTAAATACGCCGTCGGCGATGTCGATGATATTGTATCCCACTTCCTTGCCACGGTCGGGCGAACGGCCCAGGATGCCCGGGACGCCCTCATAGTTCAACGCCCGGTTCTGGTGCCAGTGCCCGCCGATCAGCAGTTGGATGTTCCCCTTCTTCAAGGTGTTCATCACCTGGAAATAGTTGAGGATGGAGGTATCCTGCGGATAATGGTTCACAAAAATGACGGGCTGATTCTTCGGCGTGGCCGTCATGATCGAATCGAGCCACATCAGACTCTCGTGCGGCAACAGGGCCGGCGCCATCCGCATGTTGGGTCCGCTGTTGCAGCCCAGGAACTTGATGCCGCCTGCATCGAATTCGAACTGTTCATAACCATACACCCTGGCGAAGGTGTTGCAGCCGCTCTCCGACCATTTGGCGTCGTGGTTGCCCGCTACGATCCAATAGGGATGTTCCAGCCGGTCGAGCATCTCTTTGGTCATCGCAATCTCGGTGTCGGCGCCGAATTCAGTGATGTCGCCGCCGAAAAGGGTGAACTGGATGTCGGGCTGGCTGTTGATGTCGGCGATGCAACGCAGCAGGTTGTCAATGCGTGGTGAACCTTCGCAGATATGGATGTCACTCAGATAGGCGAAGCGGACAGGCGTCGTCTGCGCCGTGGCAGAAAGTGCCGTCGCCAGCGCAAGAAACAGAAGGTAAAAACGTTTCATTGGCTAGGACAAAAGGGAAAGCAGATATTGTCCGTACTGGTTCTTGCTCATCGGCAAGGCCACCTCCCGCAGCTTTTCGGCCGAGATCCAGCCGTTGTTGTAGGCAATTTCCTCGAGGCAGGCGATTTTGAGTCCCTGCCGTTTCTCGATGACTTCCACGAAGGTGGATGCCTCGGCCAGCGACTCATGCGTACCCGTATCGAGCCAGGCGAAACCGCGCCCGAAGGTCAGTACCTTCAGTTCCCGATTCTGCAGAAAGACATTGTTGACCGACGTGATCTCCAGTTCTCCGCGGGCGGAAGGCTTCACGGATTTGGCCACCTGCACGACTTTGTTGGGATAGAAGTAGAGTCCCACGACGGCATAGTTGCTCCGGGGATTTGCGGGTTTCTCTTCAATGCTGTCGGGATTGCCCTGGGCGTCGAACGACACCACCCCGTAGCGCTCCGGGTCCTTGACCCAGCAGCCGAACACGGTTGCCTTGGCGTGCTTCTCCGCATTTTCCACGGCCTTTTCGAGCAGCGCCTTGAAGCCGGAGCCCTGGAAGATGTTGTCGCCCAGGACCAGGCAGACGCTGTCGTCGCCGATGAACTCCTCCCCGATGAGGAAAGCCTGCGCCAGACCGTCGGGAGAAGGTTGTTCCGCATAGGAGAAGCGGACGCCGCAGTCAGACCCGTCGCCCAGCAGACGTTTGAAGCCGGGCAGGTCGTGCGGTGTCGAGATGATGAGGATGTCGCGGATACCCGCCAGCATCAGCACCGAAATCGGATAATAGACCATCGGCTTGTCATAGATCGGGATCAGTTGTTTCGAGATCCCCTTGGTGATGGGATAGAGGCGGGTTCCACTGCCGCCTGCCAGTACGATGCCTTTCATTTTATGACCATTTATATTGTTCTTCGAGGGGCTGCAGGCCGGCGAGCTGGAGGAGACGGGCGACGAAGCTGTCGACCAGCGTGGCGAGATCCTGTGGGCGCGCGTAAAAACCCGGAGCGGCCGGGGCGATGATGGCGCCGGCTTCCGTGAGGGTCGTCATGTTCCGCAGGTGGATGAGGTTGAAGGGGGTCTCGCGCGGAACGAGAATGAGCGGGCGGCGCTCCTTGAGTTGTACATCTGCGATGCGGGCAATGGCGTCGTCGGCGGTGCCGGCGGCGATGCGTCCCAGCGTACCCATGGAGCAGGGGAGGACCACCACCACGTCGGCGGCCGCGCTGCCCGAGCAGAAGGGCAGGTCGAAACGGTCGTTCTCCAGCAGGGAGAAACGGCCGGTAATAGGACCGGAACCCAGTTCGTGACGCCAGACCTCGCGGGCCGTATCGGTCATCAGGAGATGGATCGCTACGCCGTCGAGGGTGGCGGTCCGCTCCAGGAAGCGCTGCGCGTAGCAGGCTCCGCTGGCACCGGTGACGGCCAGGACGATGTTCTTACAAGTATTCATCGAGCAGGATCTGCCTGAGTTTCTCCATGCCCACGGTCGCGGGCTCCTGAATCTGCGTGAACTTATTGTAATCCAGCCGGATGGGCTTCGGGTCGATGAGGAAGATGGGGGTGCCGGGCTGCACGTAGCGGAAAAGCCCGGCGGCCGGATAGACGTTGAGCGAGGTACCGATGATCAGAAGGATGTCTGCCTCCGACACTTCGCGGGCGGCGGGCGTCATCATGGGCACGGCCTCGCCGAACCAAACGATGTGGGGACGCAGCTGTACGCCGCGACTGTCGGTGTCGCCCAGACTGACGTCACGATAGCCGACATCGACCACCCCGCGGGTGCCTTCGCCGATGTCCTCCCGGTCTTCGGGACGGACCTTGGTCAGCTCGCCATGCAGGTGGATGATCTTCGTGGAGCCAGCCCGCTCGTGGAGGTTGTCCACGTTCTGCGTGACGACGGTCACCTCAAAATAGCGCTCAAGTCCGGCGATGATCTTGTGCGCCTGGTTGGGCTCGGCCTTCTCCAGCTGGCGGCGGCGTTCGTTGTAGAACTGGAGCACGAGGCCCTTGTTGCGGTACCATCCTTCGATGTCGGCCACGTCGGCCACATTGTAGTTTTCCCACAGGCCGTCGCTGTCGCGGAAGGTCTTGATTCCGCTCTCGGCGCTGACACCTGCGCCCGAGAGTACGACGAGTTTTTTCATAGGCATTCGGTTGGATTCCGGGTCAGGTCCGGAATGTCGTTATACAAAATAGTAATGGCGCAGCCAGTATTCGAACAACGGGTCGGTAAAGCGCGCGTTGTCTTCTTCGTCGAAAGTCACCAGTTCCCGCTTGGCGAGGGCTTCGCGGCTGCGGGCCACACCGGCCGAAGAATTGAGCCGGTACCGTTCCATCACCTCGGCACTGCTGAAGCGCCGCACGCCGTCGACGATCGCATGCAGGAGGTTGATCTGGTTGACCGTCATGTCGAAGAGCCATTGCTTGAAACGCGGGGTATGGACGGCCAGCAGTGTATCGCGCGCCTGATTGACCGTCACCCGGCTCACATAGCCGGCAGGCAGGGCATAGCAGTTGGCGCACAACTGCTTGACATACCACATGTTGCCCGACGATATTTCCCAGATGGCCAACGCTTCCTCCATTTCGATGACCCGTCCCAGGCTGAGGAAACTGGAGCGGATGTAGTCGCACACCAGTTTCTTGTCGAGCGGCTGCAGGGGGAGGGTGCGGCACATGCCGTAGAAACATTTCCGTTCCTCGAAAATGCTCTTCATCGCATTGACGAAAGAACCGGTCAGCAGGTAATGTACGGCCTTCTGCTTACTCCAGACCTTGTCGAGCTGATCCAGCCGGAACTGCTCGTCCTCGATGCGGAGCATATTCTGGAATTCCTTGAAATAGACCACCAGCTGTGCGCCGGCTTCCGCTGCGATGAGGGCCGGCAGGTCGAAGACTTTCTTGTCGGGGATATCGTCGAGCTGCACCTCGAAAGGCAGCAGGGTGCCGCGGTTGATTTCCTGGGCACAGGTCCGCATCTTTTCCCGCCAGAGCGCGACCAGATCTTCATAGGTCCGGATGCCGGTCAGGTCGATTTCGCAGACGATCAGGCGCCCCTTCTGCTCGATGTAGCGGTCGATGGCCTCGCGGACGATCGTCTCCTTGCCGCTGCGCGCCTCCCCGTAGAGAGCCAGGCTGCGGCCACCCGCTTCGAACACCGACATGACGGCGTCGATCTCTTCGGTACGGCCTACAATGCTGCGGCCGGCAGGGATCTTGTCGAAGGCGAAAGGAAGTTCCATCGTTCGGATTTCAAAAAAAATCCGGCTGGAAAGCCGGGTCTTTTGCTATAATTCTTCAAAATTGACGTCGGAGAAAGAACCCGGCGCCTGTTCGGAAGAATCGGTGGGCTCTGCCTGCACTTCCGTGCTTTCGGCAGGAATCCGTTCCCGGATATAGTTCACGACTTCCTGGAGACCGTCGGCGAATTTGTCGAAGTCCTCCTTGTAAAGGAAGATCTTGTGCTTGTCGTAGACATACCTTCCGTCACGCTCCACCCGACGCTTGCTTTCGGTGATGGTGAGGTAGTAATCGTTGCCCTTGGTGGCCTTCACATCGAAAAAGTAGGTTCTCTTACCCGCTCTTACAGGCTTTGAGTAGACATCGTCCCCGTTCCTTTCCTGGTAGCCTGCATTGTCATAATCCTCGAAGTACATAGTCTTTGTGTTTTTAAACGTTTTTCGATAATCTCCTACAAAGATAGATTTTATTTTTGAACGAAACCACTTATCTTTGTAAAAAATTCTGAAAACTTTGAAATGCTCTCTCGCAGATTGATCCGTATAAAGGCGTTCAAGACCCTCTTTGCCTACGAGGCCTCGCATGCCGACAATCCTGCCGCCGCCCAGAAGACCCTGCTGGAGTCTTGCGACCAGGTCAAAGACCTTTACTATTTCATGCTCAACATCTCCGCGTCGCTCATCCGGGTGGCCGAAGACAAGATCGCAGTGGGCCTGCAGAAATTCCATCCCACGGAGGAAGAAGCGCATCCGAACCTCAAGTTCGTCCACAACCGTTTCGCCGCCCTGCTCTCCGACGATCCCGAGTTCGGCCGTTACTGCCAGAAACGCGGTCTCTCCTGGGGCGAGTACGAACCCTTTGTCAAGCATGTATACAATTCCCTGATCACCAAGGATTATTACCAGAATTACATGCGCTCCGGCGAAGATTCGTTCGAGGAGGACTGCCAGCTTTTCTCCTGCATTTTCCAGGATGAGTTTGAAGACAACGAAGAATTGGCATCCATCCTGGAAGACCTCTCGGTGCTCTGGGTCGACGATCTGGCTTTCGCCCTGAACGCCATTATCGCCGGCATCGACGAGACGGCCCGCAAGCATCATATCCTGCATCCGAACACCTTCCTGAAGGAAGATGACAAGGAGTTCGCCCTCCGCCTGCTCGCCGAGTCGATCGCCCGCTACGACGATTATTTCCAGCTGATTTCGGAACACCTCGACAACTGGAAGTCCGACCGCCTCGTGTCGACCGACGCCACCCTGATCGTGATGGGCATCACCGAAGCCGTGGTCTTCCCGACCATTCCCGTGAAGGTGACCATCAACGAATACGTGGAAATCTCGAAATACTACAGCACCCCCAACAGCCGTGTCTTCGTCAACGGCATCCTCGACCGCATCATCCAGGAGAAGATCCGGGAAGGCGAGGTGGTCAAGCAGGGCAGGGGACTGTTCGAAGAATAATAACCAAATACTAGATAAGATGAACTTTTTTGCAATCAACTTCCTGCAGGCCGCCCAGGGCGGTCAGGGCAGCGGCTTGACGATGCTCCTGATGCTCGCGCTGATTTTCGTGGTGATGTGGCTGTTCATGATCCGTCCCCAGCAGAAGCGCCAGAAGGAACTCAACAACTTCCGCGACAATCTGAAAAAAGGTGACAAGGTGGTCACCGTCGGCGGCATTTACGGCACGATCGTCGAGGTCAACGACAACAAGGTGATGCTCGAGATCGACAAGGACGTCAAGATCAAGGTTGACAAGGCTTCCCTGGTCAAGGACTTCAGCGAAGCGCAGCAGCAATAGCGCCCGATGCGGGATTTCCGGCTTTTTCTCGTCTCCATTCTCATTGCCTGCCTGGTGTGGGTGATGCATACCTTTGCGCTGGAATACTCGGCCACGATCCCCTGTACCGTGCGGGTGACCACCAGCCTGACGGGCTATGCGCCCAATGCGACGGCCGCCGAGACCGTGCTGCTGCGCGGAAAGGCCACGGGATTCAATATCCTGGGCCTGCGGAAGACGGGACGCAAGCCGGTGGAACTCGACATCACGGTCGAACCCCGGCATTTCAAGGAAGTACCCGATGCCGAAGATACGTTCACGCTTCCAATCACGGAGCTGCGGGAACGGTTGGGCGAGCAGATGGGCGACCATTTCTCCATCGATTTCATCGATGCGGAGCAACTGACCTTTACTTTCGAGCCCCAGTCGTTTGTCAAGGTGCCGGTGGTGGCATCGGTCGACCTGGATTTCCGCCCGCAGTACATGCAGGTGGGCGAAGTTATGCTCAAACCCGATTCCGTGCTGGTCTACGGCGCGGTGAAAGAGCTGCAGCGCATCACCCAGGTCTGTACGCAGCCCATCTCTTTCCGCAACGTTGACAAGACGCTGCAGGGGTACATCGGCCTGGAGCCGGTGTCCGGCCTGCGTCTGGAACTTGACCGGGTGTGGTTTGAAGTGGAGGTGGACCGCTATGTTGAGACGGCGATGACCCTGCCGGTCACGGTCAAGGGTACACCATCCGGCCGTACGCTGATCGTGCTGCCTTCGCAGGTCCAGCTCATCTTCCGGGCACCGTTCCGTCCGCGGGGTGGCCGGATCGTGGCGGAAGACCTGTCCCTGGTGGTCGATTATGCCGACTTTGCCGGTGCGGAGAGTACCAAGGTGATTCCGCGACTGGTAACCGACCGCGACATCTATGCATGGCGCCTCAAGCCGGAAATGGTGGAATGCATCCAGGTGGAGAGACGATGAAAACGCCTTTCGTGCTTTTGTGTACCGGTGGCATCGGCAGCGGCAAGTCTGTCGTGGTGCGCCTGTTCCGGGAACTGGGCGTCCCTTCCTACGACTGCGACCATGCGGCGAAAGAATTGTATGACCGTGATCCGCTCTTGCGTGCCGATATGGTGCGGCTTTGCGGAGAGGGTATCCTGGACGCCGGCGGCCGGATCGACCGGGCGGCGCTTTCGGCGCGGATTTTCAGCGATCCTTCGCTCCTGTCAGCGATCGAAGCCCTGGTCCATCCGGCGGTCATCCGTGATTTCGATGAATGGAAAACCCGGCAGCAGTGTGCCCTGGTGGTGATCGAGTCGGCCATCCTGCTCGAGAAACCGCTCTTTGCCGGCGTGATGGACGGTACGGTGGCGGTTACGGCGGTTATTACGGCGGATACGGCGGCTATGGTTATGGCTACGGCAACTCCTACAACAACTATTACAGCTACATGATGCTGGCCCAGATGATGGCTTCCTCG
>CACZWU010000040.1 GCA_902784965.1 uncultured Bacteroidia bacterium
GAACGGTTTCAGGTTCTATTGCACTCCCCTGTTCGGGGTTCTTTTCACCTTTCCCTCACGGTACTGTCCTCTATCGGTCTTCTATGAGTATTTAGCCTTGCGGGATGGTCCCCGCGAATTCAGACAGGATTCTTCGTGTCCCGCCCTACTCAGGATACCACCATTCCACGACGTACTTGCCAGTACGGGACTGTCACCCTCTGCGGTGTATCTTTCCAGATACTTCCAGTTCGTCGCCGCTTCATTCTGTGGTCCTATGACCCCGGCCTTGCCGTAACAAAACCGGTTTGGGCTCTTCCCATTTCGCTCGCCACTACTTTGGGAATCGATGTTTCTTTCTCTTCCTCCGGGTACTAAGATGTTTCAGTTCCCCGGGTTTGCTCGCTTGCGCGTGCCAGGTCTTCAACCTGGCGGGTTTCCCCATTCGGACATCCGCGGATCAATTCGTGTTTGCCGATCCCCGCGGCTTTTCGCAGCTTACCACGTCCTTCGTCGCCTATAGAAGCCAAGGCATCCTCCGTTCGCTCTTTGTTCCTTCGTCTTGAATCATGCTTTGATGACTGTTTTCAAGTCTTTCTGCATGTCTTGTTGAAATTGTAGTCCCTTAATCAATCCGGAAAAATCCTTCTCAATTAACAAACTATCTTTTTTTGCTTACAGTTTTTTTACCTCGTTTTCTCTCTCCAATAAGTCAATGAACTTGTCGTTTCTTCCGAAACGGGCTGCAAAGGTAAGCAGTTTTTTTTGAAAACAAAATTTTTTTGAAAATTTTTTGAAGAAAAAAGCAGAGGCCGGTTTTCGCCGGCCTCTCTTCTATTTATAATAGGTGTTCTACAGGTTGCTGACGACTTCGAAGTAGAGGGCGCCGTCGATGACCGTGGTCTTGTAGAGGGTGTTCTCTACGATGTAGTAGGTGCGGCCGTCGAGCTCGATCTCGTCGTAGTCGTTCGGGATCTGGGTTACCAGGGCGCCGATCGGAGCTTCGATCACGTAGTACTGACCGTTCTGGAGGATGTAGAACACGCCGTCCTGATAGTAGTACTCCTGGTTGAGCTGATTTGCCACGTTGGTCACGTAGTCGTCGGTGTTGCGCAGCACATAGCCCGTGTTGGCGGTCGAGTAGACCTGGGCGAGGGCGGCAGCCCGCTGGGCGCGTTCCACTTCATTGCGGATGGTGTTGATCACGATAGCGGTCAGCGCCACGTTGAACAGGGTGGAGGCGATGGCGGTTCCGCGCGGAGGACGGACTACGTAGTAGCCACCGGTGCGGTACGGACGATAGTAGATCCCATCGTAGTAGTAGTAGTCGAGACCGCCGACGCGCATCGTCGCATAGCCGCGGGGCAGGGTGTTCAGACGGTAGCCGAAGTAGTGGTCGCCATAGCGGTGGGAAGGCATCGGGGTGTGACGCGGCTCCAGGTAAGGACGGGTGTAGTGCGGCTCGCGCGGACGCGGAGGTACGTTGTGATACTGCACTGCGGACGGTCTGTGGTTCCTGTATACCGGATCGTCATACCGGTTCCGGTTATTGTTTTTCGGAGCCTTGTTGCTGTGGCTCGGCTGGACGTTAGGCTTGTTGGCCGGTTTCACTTCGCGGTTGGAAGGAATGTTCTGCTTGCCGACGTCGCTGTTCTTGCGGCTGATCTGCGCGCTGTGGCTGTTGCTGCCGGCGTGCGTGGTGGTCGAGCTCCGACGGTCCTGCACCTGAGCGGCAGGAGCGGTGCTGCGCTGAGGAGCGGTGTTGCGCTGCGGGGCAGCCTTCTGCTGCGGCGCGGCTTTCTGCTGAGGAGCAGCCTTCGTGGACCGGCTCTGGAGTGTAGGTTCGGCGGAGCGGGAAGCGGAGGTGCTCTCTTTCTTTTGCGTCGTGTTGGAGGTGTTTCCTCCGGTGCGACGGTTCTGGCCTTGTACCTCGAAAGGAGTAGTACACATCATTGCGATGCAAAGCATCAGTACTACAGTCGTGAATCTCTTCATAATTTTGAAGTGTTAAGGTTGAACTTGTAAGAAACATAGCAAATATGTTGCCGAACCGGGAATTTTCCGTAATTTTACCTCAAATAAAAAGAAATATCCTATGGCAAAACGTGTTTTGGTAACGGGTGGAACGGGTTACATCGGCTCGCATACCACCGTCGAACTGCTGGAAGCGGGCTATGAGGTGGTGATCGTCGACAACCTCTCCAATTCGGAACGCTTCGTGCTGAAAGGCATACAGAAAATCACGGGGAAACGGGTTCCTTTCCATAAGGTGGACTGCCGCAGCCTGGCGTCTTTGCGCCGCGTCTTCGCGCGCTATCCCTTCGACGCGGTGATCCATTTCGCCGCCAGCAAGGCAGTGGGCGAGAGCGTGGAGCAACCCCTGATGTATTACGAGAACAATCTGACTTCGCTGATGAACATCCTCACGCTCATGCGCGAATTCAACGTGCCGAACCTGGTGTTCTCCTCGTCATGCACCGTCTACGGCCAGGCCGAGAAACTGCCTGTGAGCGAGCAGACCCCGCGCCGCGAAGCCACCTCGCCGTATGGCAACACCAAGCACATGTGCGAAGACATCATCCGCGACTCCGTGGCCGCCTACCCCGAGGTGAACGCCATCGCCCTGCGCTACTTCAACCCTATCGGCGCACATCCCAGCGCCGAGATCGGCGAGCTGCCGCGCGGCGTGCCCAACAACCTCATCCCCTTCGTGACCCAGACCGCAGCGGGCATCCGCCCGGTACTGAGCGTGTTCGGCGACGACTACAACACGCCCGACGGCTCCTGCATCCGCGACTACATCAACGTCACCGACCTGGCCAAGGCCCATGTGGTGGCGGTCGGCCGCATGACCGACGGGAAGATGAAACAGCGCTTCGAAGTGTTCAACATCGGTACCGGCCGGGGCGTGTCGACGCTCGAGGTGGTGCGCACCTTCGAAAAGGTCAACAACCTGAAACTCAATTATAAGATTGTGGGGCGCCGTGCCGGCGACATCGAAGCCGTGTGGGCCGATCCGAGCTTCGCCAACGAAGAACTGGGCTGGAAAGCCGAGAAGACCCTCGACGAGACGCTGCAGTCGGCCTGGAACTGGCAGAAGCACCTCGACAAGAAGCAATAAAACCTGACTACATATGGAAGAAGAGAACAAACCCACTTCGCTGCCGGAAAACGCGTACCGGAAGCTGGAGCCGGGTGAGCAGTACGAACCTCTGCTCAAGCCCGACAAGGAATACCCCGAAGTGACGCCATGGTCGGTCAGCATGGGCCTGGTCATGACCATCATCTTTTCCGCGGCAGCCGCATACCTGGGCCTGAAGGTGGGCCAGGTGTTCGAGGCAGCCATCCCGATCGCCATCCTGGCGGTCGGCTTCTCGAGCGCCCTCAAGAAGAAGGGTGCCCTGGGCCAGAACGTCATCATCCAGTCGATCGGCGCCTGTTCGGGCGTGATCGTGGCAGGTGCGGTGTTCACCCTGCCGGCCATCTATATCCTCGGCCTCGACGTGAATTTCGTGCAGATGTTCCTCAGTTCGCTGCTGGGCGGAGTGCTGGGCATCCTGTTCCTGATCCCGTTCCGGAAATATTTCGTGAAGGAGCAGCACGGCGAATATCCTTTCCCCGAAGCGACGGCCACCACGCAGGTGCTGGTGAGCGGCGAGAGCGGCGGCAAGAGCTTCAAGACCCTGCTGACGGCCGGCCTGATCGGCGGTATCTACGACTTCATCGTATCGACCTTCGGTCTCTGGGCCGAGACCCTTTCCACCACCGTGCTCCATGTGGGACAGGTGGTGGCCGACAAGGCCAAGATCGTGCTCAAGATCAATACGGGCGCGGCGGTCCTGGGCCTGGGCTACATCATCGGCCTGAAATATGCCTTCATCATCTGCTGCGGCTCGCTGCTGGTATGGCTCATCGTCATTCCGTTGATGGGGGCCTTCTGCGGAGGTGCCGACATCCTGGGCATGAGCTTTTCCGATGCCATCGGCCAGATGTCAGCCGACGAGATTTTCCGCACCTACGCGCGCCAGATCGGTATCGGCGGTATCGCCACGGCTGGTATCATCGGCATCATCAAGCAGTCGAAGGTCATCAAGGACGCCGTAGGCATGGCCGTACGTGAGTTCGGCAAGAAGGGCAGCGGCCCGGTCGAGAACGTGGAGCGCACGCAGCGCGACATCCCGATGAAGACCGTGGTGTTCGGCATTGTCATCGCCCTGCTGGGCGTGTTCGCCTTCTTTGCCTTCGGTGGTGTCGTCGACAACGTCTGGCAGGCCGTGGTGGGCGTGCTGGTGGTCGCCGTCATTTCCTTCCTCTTCACGACCGTGGCGGCTAACGCCATCGCCATCGTGGGTACCAACCCCGTGAGCGGCATGACCATCATGACCCTCATCATCACGGCGCTCGTGCTGGTAGCCTGCGGCCTCAAGGGCAATGCCGGCATGGTGGCCGCCCTGCTCATCGGCGGCGTGGTCTGCACGGCCCTCTCGACGGCCGGCGGCTTCATCACCGACCTGAAGATCGGTTACTGGATCGGCACGACCCCGGCCAAGCAGGAAAGCTGGAAGTTCGTGGGCGTGTTGGTGGCTGCCGCTACCGTGGCCGGCGTGGTGATCCTGCTCAACAAGACCTACGGTTTCGTGGGGGCCGACGCCCTCGTGGCGCCGCAGGCCAACGCCATGGCTGCCGTCATCCAGCCGATGATGGAAGGGGGCAGCGCCCCGTGGCTGATGTACGGCCTGGGCGCCCTCATCGCCATCCTGCTGACCATCTTCAAAGTGCCGGCCCTGGCCTTCTGCCTGGGCATGTTCATCCCCATCGACCTGAACCTCCCGCTGCTCGTGGGCGGTGCCATCGCCTGGTTCGTGAGCACTCGCAGCAAAGACAAGGCCGTCAATGCGGCCCGTCAGGAGAAGGGTACGCTCATCGCCTCGGGCTTCATCGCCGGCGGCGCCCTGATGGGTGTGGTGAGCGCCATCCTCAAGTTCGCCGACGTCGACTGGTTCTTCGCCGACTGGAACGCCACCTACGGCGAGGCCATCGCCATCATCCCTTACCTGCTGATCATCATCTACATGATCCGTTCCTCGATGAAAGTAGAAAACAGCTAAACGAACGATATGGAAAAAGTAACCGATAAATTCCTGCGCTACGTGGCGGTAGAGACCACGTCCGACGAAAACGGTGCCACGCATCCCTCGAGCCTCAAGGAACTCGACCTTTCGCGGATGCTGGTCGAAGAAATGAAGAAGATGGGCATTGCCGACGCTTCGCTCGACGAGAACGGCTATGTGATGGGTACCATCCCCGCCAACATCGACAAGAAAGTGCCGGTGCTGGGTTTCATCGCCCACGTCGACACCGCGCCCGACGCCTCGGGCAAGGACATCAAGCCCCAGATCATCAAGAATTATGATGGCAGCGATATTCCGCTCAAGGGCGTGCCGGGCCTGGCCCTGCGCGTAGCCGACTTCCCCGAGATGCTCGACTACAAGGGGCAGACGCTCATCACCACCGACGGAACGACCCTGCTGGGCGCCGACGACAAGGCCGGCGTGGCCGAGATTATGACGGCCGCTGAATACCTGCTCACCCATCCCGAGGTCAAGCACGGCACCATCAAGATCGGCTTCACGCCCGACGAGGAGATCGGCTGCGGCGTGGACTTCTTCGACGTGAAGAAGTTCGGCGCCGACTACGCCTATACGATGGACGGCGGTGCCATCGGCGAGCTGGAGTACGAGAACTTCAACGCCGCCGGCGTCAAGATCCACATCCAGGGCTGCAACATCCATCCGGGCTACGCCAAGGGCAAGATGGTCAACGCCCTGCTCGTGGGCATGGAACTGGCCGGCATGCTGCCCGTGGAGCAGCGACCTGCATTCACGCAGGATTACGAAGGGTTCTTCCATCTGACCACGTTCAACGGCACGGTGGAGGAGGCGTCGATGAACTGGATCATCCGCGACCACGACCGCGATCTCTTCGAGCAGAAGAAGGCGCTGATGCTGGAAGTTGTCGCCTTTATTAATAAAAAGTATGGCGACATCGTGAAACTGGAGATGAAAGACCAGTACTACAACATGCGCGAGCAGGTGGAACCGCATTACTTCATCGTGGAGCGGGCCATCAAGGCCATGGAGATGGCCGGCATCCAGCCCAAGGTCCAGCCCATCCGCGGCGGCACCGACGGCGCCCGCCTCTCCTTCATGGGCCTGCCCTGCCCGAACATCTTCGCCGGCGGCCACAACTTCCACGGCAAACTGGAGTTCGTCCCGGTCGAAAGCATGGAAAAGGCCACGGAAGTAATCCTCAACCTGGTGGACCTGTATTCCAAATAGAGAGTACTTATATGATATGCAGGAGGCCGGCGAAAACCGGCCTCTGTTTATTTATACAAGTAATACTTCTTCGACAGCTCCTTGAAGGCATCGACGTCTTTCATCCAGTAGTCCTGGATGTCGGAGACGAGGAAGTTCTTGCTGAAGGTGTTGCGGATCCAGTCGGTGCCGCAGACGATGTCGTTGGTGCGGTTCACACCGCCGTCGAAGGGGTTGTGCTCGGGGTAGAGCTTGTGCGCCGCCTGCATCACGTAGAAGTTGATGAGGGTCAGCGAAGCGGCTTCATAGTCGGTGAAGAAATACTGCACGCCGTGCAGCAGCTTGCCCTGGGCGTTGCCGAAGAACGGCTTATAGTGGATGGTGCGCCAGGCCACGCCCGGAATCTGGTAGCTGTCGAGTTCGGCCTTGAAGGCCTCGGCGTCGACCCATTCGGCCGCGAACACCAGGAACGGCAGCGTGTAGCCCACGCCGATGTTCAGGAACGAGCCCGAGAAGTCACCCACGATGCCGGCACAGGGATAGCCGATGGCATTCTGTGCCTGCGGCACCTGCGGGGACGGCAGGATCCACGGCAGGCCGGTCTGCTCGTAGGTCATGTCGCGCGTCCAGCCTTCCATCGGCACCACGGTAAGGTCGCACTTGAGCGCCGGCTCGTCGCCCTTCTCGCCGCAGTTGAGCCCCTCCTCGTTGATGAGCTCGGCCAGTTCGCCCACGGTCAGGCCATAGACATACGGAATCTTGAACTCGCCGATATAGGAGAAGAAGCCCGGCTCCACGTAGTTGCCCTCGACCTTGAGGCCGTTCAGCGGATTGGGACGGTCGAGCACCATCACGGCCACGCCATTCTCGGCACAGGCGCGCATCATCAGGCCCAGGGCGCTGATGAAGGTATAGGAGCGCGTCCCCACGTCCTGGATGTCGTAGACCACCACGTCGAGGCCCTCGAGCATCTCGGGGGTCGGCTTGCGGAACTTGCCGTAGATGGAATAGACCGGCAGGCCCGTGGCGTCGTCGACGGTATCGTCGGCATGGCCGCCGGCATAGATGTCGCCGCGCACGCCGTGCTCAGGCGCGAAGAGCCGCACCAGGTCTACATTCTCCGCCTTGAAGAGGATGTCGATGGTGGAATGGAGCTGGCGGTCGACGCCGCTGGGATTGGTGAGCAGGCCCACCTTCTTGCCCTCGAGGCCGGCAAAGCCGCGGTCGCGGAGCACTTCTATGCCCGGCTTGACCACCGGGGCGTTCGTGCAGCAGGTCTGTGCCTGCGAGCGGCAGCAGGCGCAGAGCGTCAGGGCCGCTATGGCGAAGAGAAGGATTCTTTTCATCTTTATCAATTATTTACGTCCATAATCGGGGTCGACGTTGCGGCGCGCCAGAATGGTCACGAAGATCGTGGCGAAGCAGCAGACCATCACCATCCAGAAGAAATTCACATAGCCCAGCGACTCCTGGATATAGCCGGCGAACATGCCGGGGATCATCATGCTGAGCGCCATGAAGGCTGTGCAGATGGCGTAGTGGGCCGTCTTGAATTCGCCCTCCGAGAAGTACATCATGTAGAGCATATAGGCCGTGAAACCGAAACCGTAACCGAACTGCTCGATGGCCACGGCGATGCTGATGGCCACCAGGCTGGTGGGCTGCACGATGCTCAGGTAGACAAAGGTCAGGCAGGGGAAGGTCATGCAGGCCGCCATGGGCCAGAGCGACTTCCTGAGGCCCCAGCGCGAAGCCATCACGCCACCGATGATGCCGCCCAGCGTAAGGAAGATCACACCGATGGTACCGTAGACGATGCCCACCTCGGCGGTCGGCAGGCCGAGTCCGCCCGCATCGCGCGCCGCCACCAGGAAGGGCATGCACATCTTGATGAGGAAGGCCTCGGGAAGACGGTACAGGAGCATGAATACGATGACCAGCACGACGCCCGGCTTGGTGAAATACGTAGCGAAGGTACGGCCGAATTCCCGGAAGATCTCCTTGGCCTTGTTGCCCGTATCGCTCTTCAGGTGCGAGGTGTCGGAGGCGGGCTTGGGGATAAAGAAGGTATGGTAGAGGGTGACGGCGGCGAAAAGAATGGCCGAGATCATCAGCGTCATGCGCCAGGAACCGGGGATGTTGCCCGTTTTGGTCTCGATGAGGCCCGCGATGGCCACCAGCACGCCCTGTCCGAAGATGGAGGAAAGGCGATAGAAGGTGCTGCGGATGCCCACGAAGGCCGCCTGGTTCTTCTGCGTCAGGGCCAGCATGTAGAAACCGTCCGCTGCGATATCGTGCGTAGCCGAGGCGAAGGCCGTGATGATGAAGAGGATGAGCGTGAAGGTAAACAGGCTCATCGGCGTCTGGCCCGAGGCGATCAGCGCCGCATCGGGCTTGGGCAGGGTAATGGTCAGCAGCACCATGGCCGCGGTCATCAGCGCCTGCATCGTGAGGATCCACCAGCGCTTGGTCTTGATGATGTCGACAAAGGGGCTCCAGAGCGGTTTGATGGTCCAGGGCAGGTAGAGCAGGCTCGTAAAAAGCGCCATCTGCCCGTTGGGCACACCCAGTTTGGCAAACATCATCACAGAGATGTTGTTGACCAGAAAATACGGGATGCCTTCCGCGAAGTAGAGCGTGGGCACCCACAGCCAGGGTGAAACGTTTTTGGTGTTATTCATGATGTGTCTTAATATTTCTTTTCAATCACACTGCCCGGGAAATAGTGGGCCAGGATCTCGTCGTACTTGAAGCCCTGGGCGCCCATCACGGCCGCACCGATCTGGCACAGGCCCACACCGTGGCCCCATCCGGCACCGCGGAGGATGAACTTGCCATCCTGCTTCTCCACCACGAAAGCGGAGCTGTAGAGGTGGCTCGGAGAGAGGGTCTTGCGGATTTCGAGCTCTTTGCCGATGATCTTGGTCTTCTTGCTGCCCACGATCTTGAGTTTCCACAGGCGGCCCGATGTGCCGCGGGCGACCGGAATCAGGTCGAGAATCTCGCCGTAGTCCTCGCCACTGCGGCGTTTCACCAGCTCGGAGAGTTCTTCCACGGTATATTCCACCTTCCAGCGGTAAAAGTTTCTGGTTTCCTGGTCAAAGTTGGTGAGCACCTGCGAGAGGATCTTTTCGTCCTTGGTGTTGCAGAAGGCCTCGGGCTCGGAAAGGATCCATTTGCGGGCGTTCTCCTCGATGGTCAGGTCGGGGTAGTCGGCCGGGGTGCGGGAGTCGCGGCGCCGCACCAGATACGGAAATTCCTTGGGCTCCCAGCAGAACTTGAATTCTTCGTAGACACCGCCGCAGCATTTGGAGAAACGGGCGTCGCAGATCTTGCCGTCGAAGGTCAGCACGCGGCCCCAGGTCTGCTCCACGGCATCGCGCACCGCCTGCGTGGAGGCACGGCTCAAGCCATAGTAACGCTGGCAGTGGTCGTCGGCACACACGTCGAAATTGACGTGGTCTTCGCGGTCATACCATTTGATGCGTTCTTCGGGCGTATCGACACAGGCCGAATAGTCCACGCCGGCTTCCTTGAGGGCCTTGTTCTTCTGGATCTGGGCGAGGATCCACGAGCGGGAGATGATGCAGTGGGCCTTGAGCAGTTCCTCGGAATTGGTGGCCGACATCTCGCTCGAGATGACGCTCACCAGATAGTTCTCGATGCCCACGCAGTTGACGGCGGTCAGCTTGCCGTTCTCCACGATAATCTTCAGGTCGTCGGGGAAGACCTGGGTCTCCTGGCGGTTCCAATGGAAATCGACACCGATGGTGACGTTCTGGAGTTCGAAGGAACCCGCGTCGCTGGTATGGCGGAAATACAGTTCATCGTAGGTCATCCCGTTGAAGATGATCTGCCCGCCTTTCGTCGTAGCGGTATAGGTTCCCGTGAGGTAGTTGCCCAGGAACACATAGGGGGTCTTGAACGTGAAGGTCAGTTCGGGAAGGGACACGATACCGACCGTTAGGATCTCCTGTTTGCGCTTGAGTTTATCTTCCATAATGGCTGTTTTGGTTTCATCAAATGAGACTTCGCGGATGATTTCGCCCAGCCGCGGGGCGTCGAGTTTGTCGAAGCTGTCGCGCGACGAGACGACGGCTACGCCGGCCATCTCCACGGCACCGGGGCTGATGAGGATCTGCTCGGCCGGATCGTCGCTGAAGAAGCAGTCGGGCCGCGATTCGGCCCGGAAGAAGACCACGGTGGTCCAGCCACCGATCCCATACCAGGTAAGGAGGTTCATCCGGGGCTCCCATTCGCGCGCGGTCTGAATCTCGCCCAGCGAAACCAGGCGATAGAAGGTTCTCGTCAGGGCATCGCGGTCGGTCGACGAAAGGACGAAAGTGCCGCCCGCATACTGCGTCAGGCGGCTGAGGACCACCCCGTCGCGCTTGCCCAGCAGGCGCAGGGCGTCGCCCCGGCGGACGGCACGTTCCACGGGGAGATTCCCCGCAGGGATGGCCTGGAAATGCATGTGGTCGGGGGCCGAGGCGCCACACATCGGTCCGTTGTAGAAGAAGAGGTATTCGGGTGCCTGCTGGGCCAGGGCCAGCATGTCGGCATAGTGGCCTTCAATCTGCTGCCGCTCGTGGCGGGCGGCCGAGAGGGTGAAGTGCCGGTCGAAGATCGGGAAGGGATTGACCCGGATCCAGTAGTCGTTGCCGGTGGGCGCCTGCCAGTCGAGGGTCAGCTGCTCGGGGCCGATGCCGTCGGGACAGAGGAAGCAGGGACGGTGCCTGAGGGTTTCTTCGTCCACCTGCGCCATCACCGAGGCCACGCGGCCCGGATTGAAAAAAAGCACCGCGTCGAGCCCGTCGACGGGCATCGCGCGGCGCGTCACTTTTTCGAGCGCGGCATAGTTGACGGACGCTCTCCCGCCGAGCGCCAGCTCGCGGGAGAACATCTCGTCCATCTGTTGTGCCAGGGTCTTCGTCGTGCCCGGCCTGACCCGGCATCTCATTATTTCTTCTTATTCATGGCGATGCGCGCTTTCAACTCCCAGGTGCGGATGCGGTCCTTGTAAGTGTTGTTGGCGTTCACCTTGTCGATGTCGAGCGAAGCGTCGGAGTTGTCGTCCCAGCGGCGGCAGTTGTACACCGGCTCATAGATGCGGCCGATCTGGTACTCGCGGCTCACGCGCAGACCCACGGCGTAGTCTTCGCCATACTTTGTGGTCGGGAAGTTGATGGTGCGCAGCATCGGGGTATAGAATCCGCGCGGAGCGCCGAGGCCGTTGATGCGGAGGGCGTTGTTCCTGCCATTCTCGGGCGTCCATTCCTTGTGGTCGATGATTCCCGGAGGAATGGTCTCCATGTGGAAGTTGGTCATCCGGTAGGTACCCACCACCATGGCGCAGTTCTGGGCGTAGAAGGCGTCGACAAATTTCTGGACGGTGTTCTCGTCGGCATATACGTCGTCGGAGTCGAGCTGGATGGCGAACTTGCCGCACTTGGGATGGTGCAGGGCGGAGTTCCAGTTGCCGCCGATGGCGTGCCAGCTCTTGTCCTGAGCGATGTACACGAGTTTCGGGTTGTCGACGAACTGTTTGATGACATCGACCGTGCCGTCGTCGGAGTTGTCGTCCACCACGATCACGTTGTATTTGAAGGTGGTCTTCTGGGCGAGGGCCGAGCGGATGGCGTCGCCGATGGTGCGGACGCGGTTCTTGCACGGGATCACCACGGAAGCTTCATATTCGAAGGTCTCGTCGGTAAATTCGATGTGCTTGAATTTGGGGGCGAGATAGCCGCCGATGGCTTTCAGGTGTGCGGTGCAGGCCTGCTCCATTTCGATCTGGACGGCGCGGTTCTTCGGATCCACGTAGTCGAAGAGCTTCTCGCCGCTCTTGCGGGTGTCGGTCTCCACGTCGTAGTACAGGAACTCGTTGATGTGCTCCAGGTCGCCTTTCTGCGACACTTTCAGGCGGAGGTCATACATGCCGGCGAACTGATAGTCCACGTCCATACGGCTCACGGCCTCGGTCAGGGCGCTGGTGCGGTAGAACAGCAGGGAGCCGAAGTCGAAGTCGTCGCGCAGGGCGCCGAACTGGCAGTCGATCACCGGGGCGTTGACGCGCTCATTGCCTTTCTGGTTGAAGTGGTCGGCATAGACCATGGCGGCGCCGGCATCCTCGATGAGGTTTTCCATCCGTTCGAGTGCGAACCACACCAGGCTCAGGGTCGTGTACTTGGTGGTGATGAGCGTGTAGGTGGTCTTGGCCTGGGCGGCGATGGCCTTGACGGCGGCCGTGCTGTTGAGGCCGGGGACCTCGATCACTTTGCATCCGAGCACCTGGGCCGGAGCCTTCTCACCGACATGCAGCAGGAAAATCTCATTGACAAGCTCTTGCGCCTTCAGATTGGCCACGGTCTGTGCCACTTGCGCTTCGTCCTGGAAAGGAATGAAACAGTTGATGTTTTTCATATAGCTATTAGATTTTGTATATTATCTT
>CACZWU010000041.1 GCA_902784965.1 uncultured Bacteroidia bacterium
GTGGAAGGCATCACAGCGGTTCGCATAGCCGCGGACATAGGCCAGGCCCGGCACGTCTTTCTGCAGCACGACGAAAGCCGCACCCTCTCCCAGGTTCAGGCCGGCCCGCGTTGCATCGAAAGGACGGCATCTTTCCCGATCCAGGATCATCAGGGTATTGAATCCGTTCAGATGCAGTTTGCTCAGGGGCTCCGAACCGCCGGCGATGGCCAGGTCGACCTCGTCGTTCTTCAGCATCTCGGAGCCGATCATAATGGCATTCAAGGCAGAGGAACAGGCCGTACAGATGGTGCAGCACCGTGCGCCCCGCAGGCCCGCATACTCGGCAATCTCCTCGGTGCTCCGGCCGCATTCATGGCTGTGGGGCATGCCCTGCAGTTCAGGATCGGTTCCCGTTTTCTCGAAAACCTGCTCCGTGATATCCATCACACCTACGGTGGTTCCAGAAATCAGTGCCACGCGCTTGCCGGCCACATCCTGGATGCCGGCCTGCTTCAGCGCTTCGCGGACGGCGATGGCTCCCATGACGGAAGTCCTGCTGACCGTCTTGTCACGGGAAATCCCCAGCATCTGTTTCATTTCGTCGGTCGACAGCTTGATCTCTCCGACCGGTATGTCCGTATGCACCGACGGGAGATACTTCATCCGGCCGATTCCCGACTTCTTGTTTCTCAGGGAGTCCAGAACCTCCAGCTGGTTGTTGCCGATGGCACAGACAATGCCCATGCCGGTCACCGCGACCGTTCCACTCATCGTTTTCATTGAAGTTTCAGCATTTTAAGGTCTGCAATAAAGGAGTCTTCGGCATCGCAGTCCACCCAACCGCAGATCGTCACGGCAGGTCTTGTCGCAGAAACGGTCGCCTGGATGATCCGGTCCATGGCGGCTTCATCCCTGTCGGGCAGCAGCACGAGCGTGGTTTCTCCCTTGATGTCGTTCTTGACGGCGATTTCTCCCAGGACGACATTGGGAAGCGTATTGATGAAGACAGCCGGGCTGGGGAAGAACGATTCGGGATCGGAGAACGTGGAAAGATGTTTCCGGTCGGCCAGGACGGAGCCGTTCTGCGTGAAGATCAGCAGCGCCCGGTCTTCCGGGTCGGTATTTTCCAGGGAATCCTTGGCAAGAAGGCTCGATCCGACATAGGCCAGCCTGCTGTACAGGTCCATTTTGAAGAACCGGGAACCGTCCGCGAGATACTTCTTGAAAATCTCCGTGACGAGCGCCAGACCGCGGTTCTCCAGCGGGACGGCCTTTTCGTCCATCCACAGGCCGTCGGGCGTGATGCGAAGGCGTTTGACCACCTCGTAGTCCGCTTTTCCGGGAATGGATGCTTGCTCGGGTGTCCTGGCGTAGATCATCGCGCCGTTACAGCTGCCGAATCCGGACTGCAGCTTGATGAAGGCCCTTTTGTCGGTCGGTGCCGGATGGCCGCAGATCTTGATTTTCCCGCTGACACCCATCTCTTCAAACCCTGGGGTGGGAGGGATGATCCCGTCATCCAGGGAACACATCAGGATGATCGACTCAACGATGCCGGAAGCGCCGAACGTGTGTCCATAGTGCGGCTTGACCGTGGTGGTCAGGATGTCGCCCAGGCCGGCGCCCTCGATCGCCTTCGATTCCATCTGGTCGTTGAACATGGTCGCCGTGCCGTGTGCTGCGACGCAGGCCAGCGTGGATTTCCGCTCCGGGGTCAGGATCTTTTTGATGGCGCGGCATACGCCGTCCCCGCTGGGGATGGGTGCGCTGACGTGATAAGCATCACTGTTGAGACATCCGTCGATGATATACCAGGCATCGGTGTCCGCGTGAAGCTCTTTGGACAGCACCACCGTGGCGGCACACTCTCCGATGTTGAGGCCCAGACGCTCAATGTCGAAAGGCCTGCATTCCGTCGGAGACAGGGCTTTGAAGGCGTCGAAGCCGGCCAGGACAAAAGCAGAGAGGACATCTACGCCACAGACCACCGCTGTATCGTAATAACCTGCGGTGAGGAGCCGGTCGGCCAGCATCTGTGCCGTGGCACCGGAGATGCAGGCGTTGCTGACCGTGATCGGAGCGTTGACGAATCCCAGTTCGTCCGCCACTTTCTTCACGGCTACGCCGGGTGCGAGATAGTTTTTGTCTTTTTCGGGAACATCTCCCAGTTCTTCGACGCCGGCCGTGGAGGTGCCCAGAATAAAAATGGTCCTCGGAGAAGAAGGATCGACCGCACTGCGGGCCAGCGCGTCCTTCACAGAATGAAGCACCAGCGATTCAAACCAGCTGAAGCCGTCCACGTGAAGGGCCGCTCTCCGGTCCTCCGGGAAAATGCCGACGCAGAAATGCCCGGGAACTCCCAGACAGCCATCCATGCGTTTCAGGCCGGTTTCGCCGCGCTTGACTGCCGCATAGTTTTCCTCTGTCGTCAGGCCCAGCGGAGAAGTTATATTTGTCGATAATAATCGGGTCATATATATTCAAAAATACAAATTTAGCGCTTTTTATATAAAAAATAAAGAATTCCATTTTACGAATTGTTATCTTTGCAGTATGATACAGCTTCCTCCTGAATTCGACGATATTCGTCCCTATTACGATTCGGAAATCCCCGCCGCCATGGAGCGGATGGCCTCCGACCCCGTTCTGACGCCGGCCCTCCGTTTTCTCGACGAGAATATCGACGTGAATGCTTTCCGTGCGAAACTGCGGAAGATCCGTACCATCGAGCAGTTCCAGCGCGAAGTGATGGTGCCCTTGTGCAGTGCCCTGGTGGCCAAGACCATGACCCGCTTCACGTCATCCGGTGCCGAGGCCATCGATGCATCCTATGGCTCGCTTTATGTGTCCAATCACCGCGACATTGTGATGGATGCATACCTTCACCAGATCGTCCTCAACCAGTATGGCAAACCGACCTGCCACATCACTTTCGGCAGCAATCTGATGAACCCGCAGTTCGTGGTCGATTTCGGCATGTCGAACAAGATGTTCCGTACCGACCGCAAGACCAGCAACGTGCGCAGTTTCCTGCGCTCTTCGATGCACCTGTCGGCTTACATCAACTATGTGGTGACGCACGGCGACTCCCTTTGGATCGCCCAGCGCAACGGCCGAACCAAGGACGGACGTGACCATACCGAACCGGGCCTGGTCCGGATGCTGCTCATGGAAAGCGACCGGAAAGACCAGGTCGAGGCCCTGCACATTACCCCGCTGTCCATTTCTTACCAGTGGGAGCCCTGCGATATCCTCAAGGCTGTGGAGCGCTATCGTACGCTTGACGGACAACCCTATGTCAAGGCACAGGGAGAGGACCTGCAGAGCATCATCACGGGCATCACGCAGCAGAAAGGGAACGTACATCTGGCTTTCGGCACGCCCATCGACTGCGCGGCCTTCAGTGATCCGCTGAAGCGGGAGGACATGGCCGCCATCGCCACCCAGATCGATGCGCAGATCTGGCGCGAATACCGCCTGTGGGATACCAACTACATCGGCTTCGACCTGCTCAACGGTTCGAGCCGCTTCACCGGCTGCTACGATCCCGCCACCAAGGACCAGTTCATCGCCAGGATGGAGCACGCGATCGAAGTCTACCCGTCACTCGATGCCGACAAACTGCGGGAATTGTACCTGAAGATCTACGCCGGTCCGGTCTACGATAATCCGGAGGCGCTGAAATAGGGTAACAGGGTGCTGCCGCTGACTACTTCTTCAACCACTTTTCGGGATCCTGCTTGTCGGTGCCCTTCCAGAGCTGGAAGTGCAGGGCGGAGGCGTTTCCGTCGGATTCGAGGGTGCCGAGCTTGTCGCCGGTCTTGACTTTCTGGCCGCTCTTGACGCTTACCTTGCCGAGTTTGCAGTACAGGGTGAAATATTCGCCGTGCTGCACCAGCACGCACTGGTTGTAGCCCGGCATCACGATGATTTTGCGAACTTCCCCGTCGAAAACACTGTAGACGTCGGCGCCCTTGGTGGTGGAGAAGGTGATACCCGGGTTGTCGGGTAGTTTGAGATGGGGATAGACCGGATGGTTGTGGACGCCGAAGCGCTCGATGATCACACCCTGCTTGAGCGGCCAGGGAAGTTTGCCCTTGTTTTTGGCGAACTCGCCCGAGAGGGCGGTGTCGACCTGGGTCTGGTCTTTTTTCTGCTGGGCCACGGTGCTCTTGAGGAGTTTCTGGATCTCCTTGTTGAGCCGTTCCACTTCCTTTTTCTTGGCCGCCAGGTCGGCGCGGTACTGCTTTTCGCTCTTGGCCAGGCGCTTCATGTCGTCGTTCGACTTCTTTTCCTCGGCTTTGAGCTTGCGGTATTCTTCTTCGCGCTCTGCCTTGGCGCTCTTGGCTTCGGCGCGCATTTCGGCCAGTTTCGCACGCTCTTCCTCCAGCTCTGCCTGCTTGGCGCGCATCTTGTCGGCCTGGTTGCTCACCTCGCCGGCCAGGCTCTTGAGAAAGGCGAAACGGCGATAGCCCTGCCCGATGTTTTCACTCGAGAGGATGTACAGGAACCACACGCGAGTGTCGCGGTTCTTGTAGGTGTTGTAGATGAGACGGTTGTAGTAGATACTCAGGGTATCGAGCTCTTTCTGCAGGCGGTTGATCTCGCGCTGCTTGCCGGTCATCGCATCTTCAATTACTGCGATCCGTTTGTCGAGGTCGCTGATCAGGCTTTTCCGGTCGCTGACTTTCTTGCGGATGAGGGAAAGCTGCTCGGTGGTGGCTTTCTGCTTGCTGGAGATGGTCTTGAGCTGCTTGTCGATGAAGTTGATTTCTTCCTCGATCTTGCGCTTGCGCTCGGTCTGCTTCGACACGTCCTGCTGCCCGAAGGCAGCCGTGCCGAGCAGGAGCAGAAGCGGGATGAGCAGCCAGCGTTTCATCGTCCAGTCCTTGTCATTCCTGATCTTTCATCCCCGCCGCCTGGTTGTAGTAGATGTTGGCCAGGTCTTTCTCTCCCAGGGCTTCCAGCACGGTGGCATAGTGTTCGACGATCGTACGGCTCTCCTTGCCGCCATAGAGCATCGCGTGCTTGAAGATGGCCTTGGCCTCGATGTCCTGGCCCATCAGGTGGAGGATCCAGGCATAGGTGTCGAGATAGGTGGGATTGTCGGGTTCCGAGGTGATGGTCTTGCGGCTCATCTCCTTGGCCTTCTTGAGGTTCTTGCCTTCCAGCGAGAGGTAGTAGGCGTAGTTGTTGAGCACAGGGTTGTAGTCCGGGTCGATCTTGAGGGCGCGCTCGTAGTTCTTGTAGGCGTTCTTGGAATCGCCCATCTGGTGGTAGAGGTCACCCATGGACGAGCAGGTAACCTTGATGACCGTGGTGTCTTTCGGATGGAGTTTCAAGATGGCCTGGTAGTCTTCAAGGGCGGCGTTGTATTCTTTCTGCTGGGAGAAGGCGATGGCCCGCAGCTGCAACATGTCGGGGCTCTCGGGGAAGCGCTGGATGCCCACCGAGGCACCTTCTGCGAGGGCCTGCCAGGACTGCTGGTAATACAGCATGAAGAGATACTGCATGGCCGCGTTGATGCTTTCGGGATGCTGCTCCATGTTCTGACGCATGATCTCGATGGCCAGGTGGGGACGGGCCGTCCGGTACCAGTAGCCGCCGATCAGGGCATTGATGGTGCTGTCGGTGGGATGCGCCGTGTGCAGGTCGATCATCATCTGGTCGAAGTCTGAGGAGAAGGTCCGTACGAACTGCGGGTTGGCCGTCATCTGCTCCACCTGGGCCGCCTTGGCTTCAGGATTCACATACGGATCGCTCATCACGTGGGAAAGGCTCGAGAAAAACTCATCGTACTGCCGGAGCATCTGGTGCACGCCGGCCTTGCCGAACCAGGCAGGGGTATAGTCGGGCTCCAGGGCGAGGGCCTCTTCGTAATAGGCCAGGGCCAGGGAATCGCGGTAGGTGGTGGCATAGTAGTCGCCCAGTACGCTGGCCAGGCGCGGGGTGCGGCAATCTTCAAAATAGTCGGCCAGCGCCGTATAGATGCTGTCAGGGTTGGCGTCAGGCCGTTTGAGCAGCAGTTCGGTGCGGGTGAGTGCGGCCACTTCGTTCTTGCCGCGGATGGCTTCGATCTTATCGAGGGTAGCCAGGGCCTTGTCGATGTCGTTCTCCGACAGATAGACGTTGATCAGGTCGAAATACAGGTCGCTTTTCTTGGGGAAGTCGGCGGTGAGCTGTTCCAGCATCGGTACGGCCAGCTCCTGCCGTTCCGTGCGGAGATAGTAGAGGGCCAGGGTATAGCGGTACCAGAAATTGTCGGGCGACAGGTCGATGGCCCGTTTGAGCCAGGACTCCGCCTCGTCGATGCGGGAGCTGTCGTTGGCGCAGATCGAAGCGATATAGTAACAGGCGGCGTCATTGCTGGGATTCTCGCGGACCTCTTCCTGGAACAGGCGGAGAGCTTCCGCCACTTCTCCCTGCTGATAATTCTTCAATGCTTCGATATAGCGGGCAGATTGCGCCTGCAGGCAGCACACAGCCAGCAGCCATGCGGCGGCCAGGCACACAATCTTGCGCAAAATTCTTGGACTGTCCATCTTTTTTTCTAAATTCGTTACAAAAATAGTGGTAAAAACCCTAACAAAAAACAAACCAAAAAAAAATTGCAGGAAGGGACGCAACATTTGATGCCTTTTCTGCATCTATAGTGAGCAGCGATGCAAGAGACTTCATCATATACCGAAGCTGAGCTGATTGCAGGATGTGTCCGGGGCGATCGAAATGCGCAGCGGAAGTTGTACGAGCAGTATGCATCGCGGATGTATCCGGTGTGCGTGCGATACCTGGGCCGGGAGGATGCAAAAGACGTACTGCAGGAAGGGTTCCTGACAGTGTTTGACAAGATTGGTTCCTATAAGGGAGAGGGTTCTTTCGAGGGCTGGATGCGGAAGATTTTCATCAATGCCTCGCTGATGCAGCTTCGCAAAAGCGACGTGTTGCGGCGGACGGAAGACATCGAACAGGCGCCCGAAACGGGCGGAACGGTGGAAAACGGCGTGCTGGAACAGATCGGCACGCGTGAACTCCTCGACCAGATCGGTTCGCTGCCGGCGGGATTGCGAAGCGTCTTCAACCTGTTCGTGGTGGAAGGTTATTCACACGCCGAGGTGGGCAAGCTGCTGGGCATCACCGAGCAGTCGTCCCGTTCCCAGCTGAGCCGGGCCAGGACCCTGTTGCAAGAAAAGATAAAAAAATTATATAATGGTAAGCAATGATTTTGACAAGCGGCTGCGCGATCGCCTGGAAGGGGTGACCGAAACGGCGCCTGATGTCTGGGAAGGCATTAGCAAGGGGCTTGAGCGCCGCCGCCGACAGGTCATCTTCCGCCGGTTCTCGGTAGCCGTCGCGGCGGCGGCCGCCGTCGTGGCGCTGGCCCTGCTTGTCTTCCGCGGTCCCCGGACCGAAGGCGAGGTGACGGCCCCCGTCCAGATCGCCGGAACGGAGCAGCCTGTCGTCACGCCGGCAGAGATTCCCGACGAGCCGGCCCCTTCCGAGACGCCCGACATCGCGCCCATCCAGCAGCAGATTGCCGCCTTCACGAAGAAGCAGGCCGTGGCCGTGGCGCAGAAACCGGCTGTCACAGAAACGCCCGTTGAAGAAACGCCTGCCGTGGAAGGTCCCGCTGAAGAAACACCCGTCGCCGAGACGCCCGTCGTTGAACAACCTGCAGTCGAGCAGCCCGCCGTCGACGCGCCCAGCCTGCTGACCGAAGACGACCTGCCCGCAGACTACTGGGAAGAAGAATCCCGCCCTCATCGCACACACACATCACAAATCTCCATATTATCCAATCTGACCACGGTATCGTCGGACGGTGACCTTCTCTACATTCCGAGCGCCATGCACGCCTCCTCCCAGAGCGGGAAGGGGCAGGCCAGTTCGCAGGTAGAGCCGATCACCGCCACCAACGCACCGAAATTCTATGTCCCGCTGACCGTCGGTCTGCAGGTGGAGTTCCCCATCACCGAGCGTTTCTCGGTCGGAACGGGCCTCAACTACTCTTACCTCGTTTCCCAGTACGACATGCTGGTCGACAAGGTGATGTACGAAGGCGCGTACAACCAGCTCCACTATCTGGGCATCCCGGTGACGCTGTCGTACCATTTCGTCCAGACGCCGCACGTCGGGGTGTATGCCTCGGCGTCCGCCGCTGCGGAGAAATGCGTATCCCAAAGGTATGTCTACGGCAGCAATACCCTGAACGAGAAAGTCGGCGGTCTGCAGTGGTCAGCCAAGGCTGGTGTCGGCGTTGAATACTGGTTCATCCCGCGGATGGGCCTGTACTTCGATCCGAGCCTGGTCTATTTCTTCGACAATAAGCAGCCGTTCAGCATTCGGACGCAACAACCGCTGCAGGCTAATTTTGAGATTGGACTTCGCTTCAAGATCTGATAGTCAGTCGTTTCGGAGATTTATACTTTCTCGGTTTTTTCGGGAAAATAAATAAAACGGTTAATCTTTCAACCGTTTTTTTTATTGCATTCCGGGCGCCGTATCTTTGCTCCGGAACAAAAGAAAGGACAAGCGATGTTGAACAAGTGTTTTTGTGCGACCTGCATCGGAGTCGAGGCGGTCGTCGTGACGGTGGAAGTGGACCTTTCGGTCGGCGTCGGCATCCATTTGGTGGGGTTGCCCGACAGTGCGGTGCGGGAAAGCCTGCTGCGTGTGATCACGGCCCTCACTTCCTATGGATTCCGGATTCCGGGCCGCAAGCTGGTGGTCAACCTGGCACCCGCCGACATCCGGAAGGAAGGGTCGGCCTACGACCTGGCCATTGCCATCGGCCTGCTGGCCGTTTCGGAGCAGATCCGGGTGGTCGATTGTGAAAAGTTCCTGATCATGGGCGAACTGGCTCTCGACGGACAGGTTCGTTCGGTCAACGGGGTGTTGCCCGTGGCCCTGAAAGCCCGCGACGAGGGCTTTGCCGGCTGCATTTTTCCGGCAGAATCGGCGCTGGAAGCGGCCGATGTCGACGGATTGGCCGTCTACGGGGTCTCGACCCTGGCCCAGGCCATCGGTATTCTGACCAACCGTCCGGAATGCGACCATCTGCGCGTGCGGAAGCAGACCGCTACTGCCGTGTTCCACCCTTCCGGTAACGATTTCCGCCAGGTCCGCGGACAGCAGCTGGCCAAACGGGGCATGGAGATTGCCGCTGGTGGAGGTCACAACATCATTTTGGTGGGTGCCCCGGGTTCGGGCAAGAGCCTGATGGCCTCGTGCCTGCCGTCCATCCTGCCGCCGATGACCCGCGAAGAGGCCATCGAGACGGGGAAAGTCTATTCCGTGGCGGGGCGCGGCCTCAAGAACGGACTGCTGATGGAACGGCCTTTCCGTTCACCGCACCACAGTGCCTCCCTGGTTTCCCTCATCGGCGGCGGACAGAATGCCACGCCCGGCGAGATCAGCCTGGCCCACAACGGCGTGCTCTACCTCGATGAGATCGCCCAGTTCAGCCGCAGCATGCTCGATGCACTCCGGCAGCCGCTCGAAGACGGAAAGGTGACCATCTCGCGGGCCAAGTACAAGGTCGACTACCCGGCGCATTTCATGCTGGTGGCTTCGATGAATCCCTGTCCCTGCGGCTACTACGGCGACGAACCCGGGCGTTGCACCTGCACGCGGGGTGCCGTGGAGGGCTACCTGTCCCGCATCTCGGGACCCATGATGGATCGTATAGACATCCAGTGCTGGTGCAAATCGCTCTCGGCTGTGGAGCTCCTGAATCTGAGTAACTTAGCAGAATCCCGGCAAGAGGAGAGCAGTGCCGCCATTGCGGCGCGCGTGGCGAAGGCCCGCGCGGTGCAGGCGGCACGCTTTGCCGGAACCGACATCTTCACCAACGCCGCCATGGGCTCGCGGCACATCAACCAGTTCTGCATGCTGTCGGAAGAATGTCGCAAGACACTCGAGAAGATTCTGGAACGGATGGGCCTTTCCGCCCGGGCCTACACCCGCATCCTGAAAGTGGCCCGCACCATCGCCGACCTGGCCGGCGAGCCCGACATCCAGCCCCCTCACCTGCTCGAAGCCGCCGGCTTCCGCTTTTTGGACCGGAGAAGGGTGCTTGAATGAGTAGAAGGGCCGCAACCCGTATTAAAGGCACAACCTTCGCATTGGCTGCTCCCAGTCCCGCAGCCGCAGGCCGATGGCTTACGGCGGCCGCGGCGGCGGGGGAGCCAGAGGGCCAGGAAAAGGCCCCCGGCGATAAACAACAACACAATAATTGTAGCCAGATTCATGGGGTACACATGTTTATCCGATGAAACATCCGGCCACCAGATAGGCCAGCCATGCGACCAGCCATGCGACCAGCCATGCGACCAGGCATTGGAAGATGACCATCCAGGCCGCCAGCCGGCCGCCCAGTTCCCGCCTGACGGCGGCAATGGCTGCCACGCAAGGCGTATAGAGCAGGCAGAAGGCCAGCATCGAGATGGCCGTCAGGGTGGTCAGGGCTTCGGTGACATTGAGCACCTGCATCGTGGAGACGACGCTTTCCTTGGCCAGGAAGCCGGAGATCAATGCGGTGACGATGCGCCAGTCGCCCAGGCCGAGCGGCGCGAAGACCGGCGCCACCAGCCCGGCGATCTGTGCGAGCATGCTGTCCTCGCCGTCGACCATCCGGAGGCGGAAATCAAACGACTGGAGGAACCAGATGACGATGGATGCGACGAAAATCACCGTGAAGGCCCTTTGCAGGAAGTCTTTGGTCTTGTCCCAGAGCAGCATGGCCACATTCTTGGCGCCCGGCATCCGGTAGTTGGGCAACTCCATGACGAAAGGCGAGGGTTCGCGGTCGGGATGGATCTTTTTCGACAGAAGGGCCACGAGGATGCCGACCAGGATGGCCGACAGGTAGAGGATGACCAGTACCAGGCCGCCTTGTCCCGGGAAAAATGCCGCAGTGAAGAAAGCATAGATGGGGATCTTGGCGGAGCAACTCATGAAAGGTGTCAGCAGGATGGTGAGCCGGCGGTCGTGGGCCGACGGCAGGGTGCGGGTCGACATGACGGCCGGCACCGAGCAGCCGAAGCCGATGAGCAGTGGTACGATGCTGCGGCCCGTCAGGCCGAGGTGACGCAACAGTTTGTCGCTGACGAAAGCCACGCGGGCCATGTAGCCGCTGTCTTCCAGGAGAGACAGGAAAAAGAACAAGATGATGATGATGGGCACGAAACTGACCACGGTGCCGACGCCGCCGAAGATGCCGTCGACCACCAGTGAGCGGACGGCGGGGGCTACGCCCCAACGCTCCATGGCAGCATCGGTCTGCTGTCCCAGCCACTGGATGCCGCTGTCGAGCAGGTCCTGTAGCGGAGCGCCGAGCACGTCGATGGAGAGCCAGATGACCAGCGAGATGATGGCCAGGAAGATCGGGATGGCCGTCCATCGGCCGGTGAGGACTTCGTCGATGCGGCGGCTGCGCCGGTATTCCCGGCTTTCATGCGGCTTGACGACGGTTTTGGCACAGAGCTTCCGGATGAACGAAAAACGCATGTCGGCCATTGCCGCATTGCGGTCGAGGCCGCGTTCTTCCTCCATCTGGACGATGATGTGCTCGATCATTTCCTTTTCGTTCTGCTGCAGCTGCAGGGCGTTCTCGATGGCCGGGTCGCCGTCGATCAGTCGGGTGGCGGCAAAGCGGACGGGCAGGTCGGCCGCACGGGCATGGTCTTCGATCAGGTGCATGATGCCGTGCAGGCAGCGGTGCACCGCACCGCCATAATCTTCTTTGTCGCAGAAGTCCTGGCGTGCGGGCTGTTCCTGGTAGCGTGCGATGTGGATGGCGTGTTCCACGAGTTCTTCCACACCTTCATTTTTGGCAGCGGAAATCGGCACGACCGGCAGGCCGAGGATTTCCTCCATTTCGTTGACGCGGATGGAGCCGCCGTTGTTGCGGACCTCATCCATCATATTGAGCGCCAGCACCATGGGGATCTCCAGTTCCATGAGCTGCATTGTCAGGTAGAGGTTGCGCTCGATGTTGCTGGCGTCGACGATATTGATGATGCAGTGCGGTTTTTCCTGCAGGATGAAATTGCGCGAGACAATCTCTTCAGCGGTGTAGGGGGCCAGCGAATAGATGCCGGGCAGGTCGGTGATCAGCGTGTCGGGATGGCGGCGGATGACGCCGTCCTTGCGGTCGACCGTTACACCGGGGAAATTGCCCACGTGCTGGTTGGAACCGGTCAACTGGTTGAACAGGGTGGTCTTTCCGCAGTTCTGGTTGCCGACCAGGGCGAATTTGAGCAGCGTGCCCTCGGGAAGGGCGCTCTCGTGGGTCTTGTCGTGATATTTGCCTCCCTCGCCGAGTCCCGGGTGGGAATGCGGGATGTCCGTCTCCGTCATTTTGGGCGCAGAACCGGAATCGGGCTCAACCGATGTCCTTTCATCCAGCCGTTCAATTTCGATCCGGGCAGCGTCCGCCTTGCGCAGGGAGAGGGTGAACCCCCTCACCAGCAGTTCCATCGGGTCGCCCA
>CACZWU010000042.1 GCA_902784965.1 uncultured Bacteroidia bacterium
GAAGGGCCCCTGGGCATTGGCAGACAGCCCGGCAAAGAGCAGGCTGGACAGCAATAATGACTTGAAAATAAAGGTTCTCATCGTGGCGATCTGTTTTCTAATGCAAAGTTCGCCAGAATCTTTTACCCGCCACTTATGAAAAATGCGGTTATTTGGGACAATAATACGGAATCTTACGCTTTCCATCCTTACCAGCGGCCTCCAGTGAGGATGAAGGGCGAAAAAACGGATGAGAACCGACTCAGATGGCGGCCTCAAACTGCCGGAGGAAACGAATGTCGTTTTCGAAGTAATTGCGGAGGTCTTTGACCTGCCATTTGAGCATGGCGATACGTTCGATGCCCATACCGAAAGCGAAGCCGCTGTAAACCTCGGGGTCGATGCCCGACGCGCGGAGCACGGCAGGATCGACCATTCCGCAGCCCAGGATCTCCAGCCAGCCCGTACCCTTGCAGATATTGCAGCCCTTGCCCTTGCAGATGTTGCAACTCACATCGACTTCGGCGCTCGGCTCCGTGAACGGAAAGTACGAAGGACGCATGCGGATTTTCGTGTCGGCTCCGAACATTTCCTGCGCAAAGAGCAGGATAGCCTGTTTCAGGTCGGCGAAAGACACGTTCTTGTCGATATACAGGCCCTCTACCTGATGGAAGATACAGTGCGCGCGGGCCGAAATGGCCTCGTTGCGGAACACGCGGCCCGGGCAGATGACCCGGATGGGCGGCTGCATCCGCTCCATGGTGCGTACCTGCACCGAAGAAGTGTGCGTGCGCAGCAGGATGGGATTGTCGCCGTCGGGCTGCACGAAGAATGTATCCTGCATATCGCGGGCCGGATGCTCCGGCGGGAAATTCAAGGCGCTGAACACGTGCCAGTCGTCCTCGATCTCGGGACCTTCCGCCACGCTGTAGCCGAATTTGCTGAAGATGGAAATGATCTCTTCGCGCGTGACCGAGATGGGATGACGCGCACCCAGCTCCATCAGGTCGCCCGGCTTGGTGAGGTCGAACGAGGCGGCGGCGGGACCCGCCATTTCGGAAAGGGTGTTGCGCAGCTCCTCGATCTTCGCCGTGGCCGCATTCTTCAATGCGTTCAGACGCTGGCCGAATTCTCTCTTCTGCTCTTTGTCAACCGTGCGGAACTCGTCGAACAACTGCGTGATCTCGCCCTTGCGGCCGAGCCACTTCACGCGCAGTTCCTCGATTTCCTGTTCCTTGGCCGCCTTCAGCTCCTGGATGGAGGCCATCATCTGATCGATCTTCTCGCTGGAAATTGCCATAACGCTTCAAAATTTTGAGGGCAAAGATAATGATTATCCGCTACCATTCAACTGCCTTTCGCGAAAGCGGCATCGTCATGCACCGGGCGCCGCCGCCGCCACGCGGCAGTTCCGAGCCCTGGATGGTGATGCAGCAGCGGCCGTAGTCGGCCAGATTGCGTTTGCCGGCCATCACGTCACGGGCCGACAGCACGGCGAAGCCATGTTTGTCGAGTTCCTGCAGCGTGGCCTCGTTGCGGGCATAGCAGAGCACCTTGCCCGGAGCGATGGCAAAGAGGTTGGAACCGCTGTGCCACTGCTCGCGCTCCTGTACCCAGCTGTCGGTGGTGCCGCCGCAGGCCACGGGTTCAAGGTCCAGGCCCAGTTTGCGGAGGGCCGGCAGGATGCCCGCCACGGCACAGATGCTGCGCACCCGGCCGTCTTCGATGGTGATATGGATGGTCTTGTAAGAGCGGTTGTGGAGGATGAGGGGCTCGAACACCATGCATTTGTCGCGGTCGAGCATCGTGAACACCATGTCGAGGTGGATGAACGACTCGGGCTCCGACGGGAGCTGCTGCACGAGGATATGCTTGACCCCGACGGGGTAGAGCTCGCAGAACTGCTGCGTGAGCGCGTCGATGCCGGCGGCGCTGGTCCGCATGCCGTTGCCGATGACCAGGATGTCTTCGCGCACCACCAGTACGTCGCCGCCTTCGATGAAGAGACGGCCGCGCGTGGGCGCCACGTTCGACAGGTCGATGGTACCGCCGTCGAAAGCCCCGCTCTCGCGGTAGATGGCGTCCATGATCATGGCCTCGCGGGCGCGGACCTGGTTGGCCATCCGGCAGATGAGCGCGTTGTTCCCGATGGTCACTGAAGAATCACGCGTGAAATAGAAATTGTAGAGCGGGAACAGCGAATAGTAGTCTTCGTTGAGGAAGGCCGTGAGCGTGTCGATCTGCGCGGGAAGACCTTCGATGAGGGCCTGCACCAGCTTCGGCGTGGACATGGCCATCAGCGTGTCGAAGCAGCTGCCGGCTTGCTCGGAGATGCAGATGCGGGAGAGCAGCGCCCGGCGCGCCTCTTTCCGGGCCAGCACCTTGGCCAACAGGTCACGTACCTGATAGACCCTGGCGACCTTCGACAGCACCCCCTCAATCTGCTCGTATTCTTTGCGGGCGATCGACAGGTTCAGGATATCGCTGTAGAGGGCACGCTGGGCCATCCGCGGCGTCATGTTCTCGACTTCGGCACCCGGGGTATGCAACAGCACGGCGTCCAGCTTTCCGATCTCGGAATGGACGTTGATCTTCAAAGGGGTCTCCTTCATGGCATCAGAGATAACGGTCGATTTTGTCTTTCATCGTCAGGTCGGTCACGATGTCCTTGATGGTCTTGTCGTCGCGGCGGCAGACCAGCAGCACGTCGGGCATGTCGACCACCATCATCCGCTCGAAGCCGCGGGCCACCACCAGTTTCTCGGGATTGGTCTCCAGCACCACCGATCCCTCCACGTCGTCGATCATCCGGACCTCGGCGCTGACCACGTTGCCTTTCTGGTCTTTCTGGACCTGCTCGTAGACTGATTCCCAGGTACCCAGGTCGGTCCAGCCGAAATCGGACAGGAACACCCAGGCCTTCTGTGTCTTTTCCATCACGCCGTAGTCGATGGAGATGGCCGGGCAGTCTTCGTAGACACGCCGGATGAAATCGGCCTCGCCCGGCGTGTAATAGAAGTCCTCGCCACCCTGGAAGAGCGTGGTCACTTCGGGCAGGCAGCGTTCCAGCTCATCCTTGATGGACTGCAGCTTCCAGATGAACATGCCGGAGTTCCAGAAAAACTCGCCGGTCTCGAGAAATACCTTGGCCAGTTCGGCGTTGGGCTTTTCGGTGAAGGTCTTGACCTGGTAGGAGAAGTGTTTGCCCACTTTTTCGGAGAAGGCCTTGTTGATCTGGATGTATCCGTAGTTGGTCTCCGGACGCGTGGGCTCGATGCCGATGGTGAAGAGGCGGTCGCTCTCTTCTGCAGCGGTGAGCGCAGCACGAATGGTGTCGTTGAACTGCTCGTCGCCGATGATCAGATGGTCGGCCGGCGCCACGATGACCGTGGCATTGGGGTTCTTCTGGTACAGTTTGTAGGTGGCGTAGGCCACGCAGGGGGCAGTATTGCGTTTGTAGGGCTCGAGGAGAATGTTGTGGTCGGGCATCTGGGGCAGCTGCTCCCTGACCAGGTCGCGGTATCGTTCGGCCGTGACGATCAGGATGTTCTCGGCGGGGACGATGCGGGCATAGCGCTCGAAAGTCATCTGCAGGAAGGTTTTTCCGATGCCCAGGATGTCGATGAACTGTTTGGGACGGGCCTGGCGGCTCATAGGCCAGAAGCGGCTTCCGATACCGCCCGCCATGATGATACAATAATGATTATTATTCATATATAGTTTCTGTTAATAGGCTCTTTTAATCGGATAGAAAGCTTCCGGGATATATTCCACTTCCACGTGCTCTCCGTCGAGTACCACCGACACGATGTCGAACTGCACTTCCTTGGTGACATGCCGCTCGGCGACGTAGTGGCTGGCGGCGGATGCCAGGCGCGCCTGCTTGGCGCTGTCGACCTTCTCGAAGGGCTGGATCAGCAGGGGCGGTGTCAGGGTTTTGACTTCCACCACGTGTACCCGTTGCTCACTCTCCATCACCAGGTCCAGTTCCTTGTGGCCGCTCCGCCAGTTGCGGTCGCGCAGCCAGAATCCGTGCGCCTGCAACCAGTCCAGTGCCAGGTCTTCCCCTCGTCTTCCCGTCTCGCTCTTTTTCAAAACACTTGCTTTATGGGTTTTACATCCTACAAAGATAATAAAAATACGGATTGCTGCAAGCTGAATCCCGTGCCCCGGCCGGCACGTATAAACACCCGCCGGCGGCTTTCGGATAAAATTTTGCATAAAAATTTGGATTATCTGCATAAATATGCTTAAATTTGCCGCCAGAAGCGCATAAATAAACGAATAGTTGCATAATCCATGAATAATCGAACGGCTATCATTCAACAGATTATCCGGACGCACAAGGTCGAAAGCCAGGAAGAACTGGCTGCCATGCTGGCAAAAGAAGGCATTCAGACCACGCAGGCCACGCTCTCGCGCGACCTGCGGAAACTCAAGATCACCAAGCAGCACGACGCAGCCGGCCAATACCACTACGTGCTTCCCGAACCTTCCCGCTCGGCACAAGCCATCCTCCTGTCGGAGAGCCGGGCCGGCGAAAGCATCGTGAGCCTGTGCTTCTCAGGGCAGATAGGGGTCATCAAGACCCTGCCGGGCTGCGCCAACATGGTAGGCGCGCTGGTCGACGAACACGAGCACCCCGACCTGATGGGCACCCTGGCCGGTGAAAACACCCTGCTGCTGGCGCTGCGCGAAGGCACTTCCCACGCCGGCCTCCTGTCTTTCCTGGAAGGATTCATTCCGGGCATCCGCAACCGTCTGACTGAATAAAAAGAAACATATGACCAACGTGAACGTCATGGTGGCCGACAAGAGCCACCTCCCCTATGCCGAGTCCGTGTGCCACGAACTCTACCTTTCCTCGCTGGGCGACAAGATTGGTATTGCCCAGCGTACCCCGGAATACATCCGCGACAAGATTCTCGCCGGAAAGGCCGTGATCGCCCTGACCGACGACGGCGAGTTCGCCGGCTTCTCGTACATCGAGTCGTGGGGCGGCAAGAGTTTCGTCGCCAATTCCGGCCTCATCGTCCCTGAGAAATTCCGCTCCCTGGGCGTGGCCAAGCGCATCAAGGAACAAACCTTCATCCTCTCGCGCAAGCTCTTCCCCGACGCGAAGATTTTCTCGATGACCACCTCGGCGGCGGTGATGAAGATGAACTATGAGTTCGGCTTCCGGCCCGTGACCTACGACGACCTGACCGACGACATCGAGTTCTGGAAAGGCTGCGAGGGCTGCCGCAATTTCCCGGTGCTCCAGGAGCAGAAATACCGGGTCTGCATCTGCACGGGACTGCTCTATGATCCGAAGGAGCACTTGGAAATCCACCATCCCAAGGAGAAGAAGAAGGTGGTCGTCGCCTACAGCGGCGGCCTCGACACCTCCTATGCCGTGACCTATCTGGCGCACGAGACGGACTACGAAGTCCATGCGGTCTGTGCCGATACCGGCGGTTTCAGCCCTGCGCAGATGAAAGCCAACGAGGAGCACGCCTACCAGCTGGGCGCCACGCATTTCGAGGCCATCGACATCACGCAGGAGTACTACGAGAAGAGCCTGAAATACATGATCTACGGCAACGTGCTCCGCAACGGCACCTATCCTATTTCCGTGTCGTCGGAACGCCTGTTCCAGGCCATGGCTGTGGCCCGCTACGCCAAGCAGATCGGGGCAACCGCCATCGCCCACGGCTCCACCGGCGCCGGCAACGACCAGGTGCGCTTCGACATGGTGTTCCAGGTGATGTGCCCTGGGGTGGAGATCATCACTCTCACCCGCGACGGCAACCTCTCGCGGCAGGAAGAGGTGGACTACCTCAATGCCCACGGCTTCAATGCCGATTTCGCCAAGATGAAGTATTCCTACAACGTGGGACTCTGGGGCACGTCGATCTGCGGCGGCGAGATCCTCGACTCGAAACAGGGCCTGCCCGATGCGGCTTACCTGAAACAGGTGGAGAAAACGGGCTCCGAGACGCTGTCGCTGGGATTTGAGAACGGTGAGCTCTGCAGCGTCAACGGCAAGGCCTACACCGACAAGGTGACCGCCATCCAGGCCGTAGAGGCGATCGGCGCTGCCTGGGGCGTCGGCCGCGACAACCACGTGGGCGACACCATCATTGGCATCAAGGGACGCGTCGGCTTCGAAGCCGCAGCCCCGATGCTGATCATCGGCGCCCACAAGTATCTCGAAAAATTCACCCTTTCCAAATGGCAGCAGTACTGGAAAGACCAGGTGGGCAACTGGTACGGGATGTTCCTCCACGAAAGCCAGTACCTGGAACCCGTGATGCGCGACATCGAGGCGATGCTGGAAAGCAGCCAGCGCAATGTCACCGGCACGGTGACGCTCGAACTGCGTCCCTGCAGCTTCTCGACCGTCGGCGTCGACTCGCCCTGCGACCTGGTGAAATCCAAGCTGGGCGCCTACGGCGAAACCCAGAGCGGCTGGACTGCCCAGGACGCCAAGGGCTTCATCAAACTGCTGTCGAACCCGCTTCGGGTATATTATGGCAATCACCCTCAAGAACTTCCTTTCGATGAATAACAACGACTGCATCGACCTGCTGCGCAAAATCGTCCACGCCCCTTCCGAATCGTTCAACGAAGAGGCCGTCGCAGCCTGGGTGGCCTGGTGGCTCGACCAGAACGGCCTGCCCTATACAATGCCGCAAGGCAATGTCGTGGCCACCGCCACAACCCCCGATCCGGCCAAGAAGACCCTGGCCCTGATCGCCCATCTCGACACGGTCCCTCCGGCCAGCGGCTATACGCGCGACCCGTACGATCCGGGGACATCGCCCGACATCGTCTGGGGCCTGGGATCCAACGACGACGGCGGCAGCGTGGTCGCCATGCTGGCCACCTTCCGTCATTTCTGCCAGCAGCAGCTTCCCTTCAATCTGGTGCTGATGCTGGTCCGCGAAGAGGAATGCGGCGGTCCCGACGGGATCAGCTGGCTCTTCGGCCCGCATGGTCCCTTCTCCCTGGCGCCGGGTTCGCCGGGCTGGCTCCCCACGCCCGACTGGGCCATCGTGGGGGAACCGACCGGCATGAAGGCGGCGACCAGCGAACGGGGCCTGGTGGTGCTCGACTGCGAGGCCATCGGCGTAAGCGGCCACGCCGCCCGCGGCGAAGGCGTCAACGCCCTCTACATTGCCCTCGAGGATATCGAGCGCCTGCGGAACCATCATTTCGCACATGTCTCACCCGAAATGGGGCCGGTCCGCCTCAACGTCACCCAGATCAACGCCGGGACGGCGCACAACGTGATTCCTGACCGCTGCCGTTTCGTGGTGGACGTCCGACCGAACGAATGCTATACGCCGCAGGAAATCGTCGACGAACTGCAGGCCCTCTGCCACAGCCGGATCCTGCCCCGCGGCCTCCGCAACAAGGCTTCGGCCACGCCGCTGCATTCACCCCTGCGCAAAGCCATCGCCGCCCTCGACCTCGAGACCTATTCGTCGCCCACCACCTCCGACTGGACCATCCTGAGCTGCGATGCCGTCAAGATGGGCCCCGGCGATTCTGCCCGAAGCCACCACGCCGACGAGTACATCCTCGCCAAGGAAATCAACGACGCGATCAACAAATACATTAAATTCATCAACGCATTGGTTTGAGAATGGCAACACTCTGGAATAAAGGGGTTTCCGCGACCGACGCCGTCGAACGCTTCACCGTGGGCGACGACCGCAAGCTCGACCTGCGCCTGGCCGCCTACGACATCGAAGGATCCAAAGCACATATCCGGATGCTCGAAAGCATCGGCCTGCTGACGGCCGACGAACTCCGGACGCTGCTCGCCGGCCTCGACGCCATCGCCGCCACCGTGAAAACCGGCGACTTCGAACTGGAAGACGACGTGGAAGACATCCACTCCCAGGTCGAACTGCTGCTCACCCGCCAGCTGGGCGAACTGGGCAAGAAAATCCACGCCGGACGCTCGCGCAACGACCAGGTGCTGGTCGACCTGAAACTGTTCCTGCGTGACGAGCTGCAGCAAGTCCGCGCCGAGGTGCTGACCTTCTTCCAGACCCTGCAGCAACTGAGCGAGCAGCACAAGGAAGTGATGCTGCCCGGCTACACCCATGGGCAGCTGGCCATGCCTTCGTCGTTCGGCCTCTGGCTGGGCGCCTACGCCGAAGCTCTGGCCGACGACATGCAGCAGCTGGGCGCCGCCTACCGCGTGGTCAACCGCAATCCTTTGGGTTCCGCCGCCGGCTACGGCAGTTCCTTCCCCCTCGACCGGGAGATGACCACCCGGCTGCTGGACTTCGACAGCCCTGTCTACAACAGCATCGCCGCCCAGCTGGGCCGTGGCAAATGCGAGCTGGCCGTCGCCTCTGCGCTGGGAAACGTCGCCCTGACCCTCAACAAGTTCGCGGCTGACTGCGCCTTTTACATGAACCCCTCGCTGGGCTTCATCCATTTCCCGGACGAACTGACCACCGGCAGCAGCATCATGCCCCACAAGAAGAACCCCGACGTTTGGGAGATCGTCCGTGGTCGCTGCAATCAGGTCCTGGCCACTCCCAACGAGATCGCGTTGCTGGCCAGCAACCTGCCGCACGGTTACCACCGCGACTTCCAGCTGCTGAAAGACATCCTCTTCCCCGCCCTGGAACGGATGCACGACTGCCTGCAGATGACCGACTACATGCTGCAACACCTCGAAGTCAACCCCCATATCTTCGAAAATCCCCTTTACGAGACCCTTTTCACCGTGGAAGAGGTAAACCGCCGCGTGCTCTCCGGGACGCCTTTCCGGGAAGCGTACAAGCAAGTGGGCATCGAGGTGAATGAAGGACGCTTCCACTACGACGGGCCCGCACCCGCCACGATGAAAGCTTCCGACCTGGGCCACACCCACATCGGCAGCCTGGGGAACCTGTGTACGAAAGAGATCGCGGCTGTGATGGAAGCCGCGGCCCGGTGGTAGGACGGCAGCGATGGAGCGCAAGAAAGCCACACTCGTCCTGCGGGACGGCCGGAGCTTCGCCGGCCGGAGCTTCGGCTACGACGGTCCGGCAGAAGGCGAGATCGTCTTCTCGACCGCCATGGTCGGCTATCCCGAGAGCCTGACCGACCCCTCCTACAGCGGACAGCTCCTCTGCGTGAGCTTTCCGCTTGTGGGCAATTACGGCATTCCGGAAGAAGTGCCCGATGCCATGGGCCTGTGTACCCGCTTCGAATCGGAGCACATCCACGTACGCGGGCTCGTGATTTCCGACTACAGTGAGAAATACAGCCATTGGGACGCAGCCCGCAGCCTCGACCAGTGGCTCCAGGACCAGCACGTTCCCGGCATCTGCGGCATCGACACCCGTGCGCTCGTGCAGTTGCTCCGCGACGAAGGGGCCCAGCTCGGTGCCATCGTGCCGGAAGGATGCCCCGTGCCGGAAACCTTCCCCGACCCGAACCAGGAAAATCTGGTCGCACAGGTCAGCTGCCGGGAGGTCATCCGCTACGGCAGCGGGACCAAACGCGTGGTGCTGGTGGACTGCGGCGTGAAGCACCAGATCATCCGCTGCCTGGTAAACCGGGGCGTGGAAGTGGTGCGCGTGCCCTGGGACTACGATTTCAACACCCTGGAATGGGACGGGCTCTTCGTTTCGAACGGCCCGGGCAATCCGGCCTTCTGCGAGACGACCGTCCGGCACCTGCAGCAGGCCTTCCAGGGTGACAAACCCGTGTTCGGCATCTGCATGGGCAACCAGCTGATGGGCCGGGCGGCCGGCGCGGCCACCTACAAACTGAAATACGGACACCGCAGCCACAACCAGCCGGTGCGCCTGTGCGGCAGCGACCGCTGCTTCATCACCTCGCAGAACCACGGCTTCGCCGTCGACACCGACACCCTGGGCAGCGACTGGGAGCCGCTATTCCTCAACATGAACGACGGATCGAACGAAGGCATCCGGCACAAGGCCAAGCCCTTCTTCTCGGCCCAGTTCCACCCCGAGGCCTCGAGCGGCCCCGTGGACACCGAGTTCCTTTTCGATGAATTCATCGCCAAGCTGTAAGACCATGAAGCCCGACAAGAACCTCCATAAAGTACTCCTCCTGGGCTCCGGTGCCTTGAAGATCGGCCAGGCGGGCGAGTTCGACTACAGCGGCTCGCAGGCCCTGAAAGCCCTGCGCGAAGAAGGCATCGAAACCGTGCTCATCAACCCCAACATCGCCACCGTACAGACCTCCGAGGGCATCGCCGACAAAATCTATTTCCTGCCCGTGACCGAGGAATTCGTAGAGCGGGTCATCGAGAAGGAGCGCCCGCAGGGCATCTTCCTCTCCTTCGGCGGACAGACCGCCCTGAACTGCGGTGTCGCCCTCGCCGGCAGCGGCGTACTCGAGCGCTACGGCGTGCAGGTACTGGGCACTCCCGTCTCGTCGATCGTCGACACCGAGGACCGCGACCGCTTCGTCCGCCGCCTCGACCGGATCGGCGTCAAGACCATCCGTTCCCACGCCGCGTCCTCGCTGGAGGAAGCCCGCGCCGCTGCCGCGGAAGTGGGCTATCCCGTGATCCTGCGGGCCGCCTATGCGCTGGGCGGACTCGGCTCGGGCTTCTGCGACAATGAGCAGGAACTCGAAGCCGTGGCCACGAAAGCCTTTACCTTCTCGCCCCAGGTGCTGGTCGAGAAATCGCTCAAGGGCTGGAAAGAGATCGAATACGAAGTGGTCCGCGACCGCTACGACAACTGCATCACGGTTTGCAACATGGAGAATTTCGACCCGCTGGGCATCCATACCGGCGAGAGCATCGTCGTGGCGCCCTCGCAGACCCTGACCAACGACGAGTTCCACTTCCTGCGCAAGATCTCGATCGACATCGTGCGCGACCTGGGCATCATCGGTGAATGCAACGTGCAGTTCGCCTTCAGTCCCGACGGCGAGGACTACCGGGTGATCGAGGTCAACGCCCGGCTCAGCCGCTCCTCCGCCCTGGCCTCCAAGGCCACAGGCTATCCGCTGGCTTTCGTGGCCGCCAAGCTCGGCCTGGGCTACGGACTCTTTGAACTTAAGAATTCCGTGACGCGCACCACCCCGGCCTTTTTCGAGCCGGCGCTCGACTATGTGGTGTGCAAAATCCCCCGCTGGGACCTGGCCAAGTTCAAGGGTGTCTCGCGGGAGCTCGGCTCAAGCATGAAGAGCGTCGGCGAAGTAATGGCCATTGGCCGGACCTTCGAGGAAGCCATCCAGAAAGGGCTCCGGATGATCGGCCAGGGCGCCAACGGCTTCGTGTGCAACAAGCCCTACAAGGAGGAAGACCTCGACTGGGCGCTGGAGCACCCCACCGACACCCGCATCTTCGCCATCGCCGCCGCCTTCGAATCGGGCTACAGCGTCGACCGCATCCATGCCCTGACCCATATTGACAAATGGTTCCTCGACAAGCTCGACAAGTGGGCCGCGAACTTTTCCTGAAAGCCAAGCGGCAGGGCTTCTCCGACATCCAGGTCGGACGGGTGTTCCACCGGCCCGAAGCCGAGGTCAGAGAGCGGCGCCAGGCCCTGGGACTGCACCCCTGCGTCAAGCAGATCGACACCCTGGCCGCAGAATTTCCCGCCGCCACCAACTACCTGTACCTCACCTACAACGGGGAAAAGAACGACATCGCGCCCGTCTACGGCTTCCATACCGTCATCGTGCTGGGCTCCGGAGCCTACCGCATCGGCAGCAGCGTGGAATTCGACTGGTGTGGCGTCAACGCCGTGAACACCCTGCGGAAACTGGGCTGGCAGGCCGTGATGATCAACTAC
>CACZWU010000043.1 GCA_902784965.1 uncultured Bacteroidia bacterium
TTCCGGAACTTGAAAAGGCTGAGATCATCTTCAAGGTGGACAACCTCGCCCAACGGGAAAAACTGCTCGACCGGCTGTGCTGGGACAAGGCCATCGAACTGGTGGAATTCGATATCTTCACCATCGACACCATCCTTTCACTGCTGGTGCGGCTCCATATCGCAGCCCGCTGGAACCGGCTCGACCCGAAAGCCGGTGCGTTGCTTTTCAAGCAGCTCGTCAATGAAGTAAAAGGCACATTCCAAGGAATCAACGCAGAACAAATACAAAACAGATAGAATGAAAGCAACAGGTATAGTTACCGGTATCATCTCCAACCTGGTGACGGTGCGTTTTGAAGGCGACGTAGCACAGAACGAGATCTGCTACATCGACCTGGGCGGCACGAAAATGATGGCGGAAGTCATCAAGGTGTCGGGCAAGAACGCTTTTGTGCAGGTCTATGAAAGCACGCGCGGTCTTCGGCAGGGCGACAAAGTGGAGTTTGAGGGGCACATGCTCGAAGTACAGCTCGGCCCCGGCCTGCTCTCCAGCAGCTATGACGGCCTGCAGAACAACCTTGCCACGATGGACGGCGTCTTTCTCAAGCGTGGTGAATACACCGCTCCGCTCGATCACGACAAGGTCTGGCATTTCACGCCGCTCGCCCATCCGGGCGACACCGTCTACGCCGCCGACTGGCTGGGCGAGGTGAAGGAAGGCTGGTTGCCCCACAAGATCATGGTGCCCTTCTCCTTCAAAGACGAATACCAAGTCAAGTCCGTCGCGCCGGAAGGCGACTACAAAATCGACGACACGATGGCCGTCCTGACCGATCAACAGGGAGAGGAACATATCGTGACGATGGTCCAGAAATGGCCCGTCAAGGTGGCCGTAGGCGGCTATGTCGAGAAACCCCGCCCCTTCCGTATCATGGAGACCGGCGTCCGCTGCATCGATACCCTCAACCCTATCGCGGAAGGCGGTACCGGATTCATCCCGGGCCCGTTCGGCTGCGGCAAGACCGTGCTTCAGCACGCCATCGCCAAGCAGGGCGACGCCGAAGTGATCGTGATGGCGGCCTGCGGCGAGCGCGCCAACGAGGTGGTGGAGATCTTCGCTGAGTTCCCTGAACTGATCGACCCGCATACAGGCCGTCACCTCATGGAACGTACCACCATCATCTGCAACACCTCGAACATGCCGGTAGCCGCCCGTGAGGCCTCGGTTTATACGGCCATGACCATCTGCGAATATTACCGTGCCATGGGCATGAAAGCCCTGCTGCTGGCCGACTCGACTTCCCGCTGGGCACAGGCCCTGCGCGAAATGTCGAACCGTATGGAGGAACTTCCGGGACAGGACGCCTTCCCTGTGGACTTGTCTGCCATTATCTCGAATTTCTATGCCCGCGCCGGCATTGTGAAGCTGCGCAACGGCCAGACCGGCGCTGTGACCGTCATCGGTACCGTCTCTCCGGCTGGCGGCAACCTCAAGGAACCCGTGACCGAGTCGACCAAAAAGGCAGCCCGCTGCTTCTATTCACTGGCCCAGGCCCGCGCCGACAAGAAACGCTATCCGGCCGTCGACCCCATTGATTCCTATTCCAAGTATCTGGAATATCCCGAAGTGGTGGAATACCTCAAGGAACGCGTGAGCAAGGATTGGGTCGACAAGGTACTCCGTGCCAAGAACCTCATCCGCCGCGGCAAGGAGATCTCCGAACAGATCAATATCCTCGGTGACGACGGCGTGCCCATCAGCTACCACGAGCAGTTCTGGAAGAGCGAGCTCATCGACTTCGTGATCCTGCAGCAGGATGCCTTTGACCCGATCGACTCCCTCTGCCCGTTCGAACGTCAGGAATTCATGCTCTCGCTGGTGCTGAAAATCTGCGACATCCCGTTCCAGTTCGACGACTACGAGCAGTGCAGTGCCAAATACAAGGAGATCATCAACGTTCTCCGCCAGATGAACTATTCGGTGTTCAGAAGCGAACAGTTCAACCAGTATCTTGAACAGCTTAATACCCTTTTGAACCATGAGCAATAAAGCATTCCAAAGAACCTATACCCGCTTGGAAGCCATCACCAAGGCAACGGTGACGCTCCACGCACAGGGCGTCAGCAACGACGAGCTGGCCACCGTGTCCGGCCGTCTGGCACAGGTCGTCAAGATCAAGGGCGACTTGATTACGCTGCAGGTTTTCTCGGGAACCGAGGGTATTCCCACCAATGCGGAAGTGCTCTTCCACGGCGAACCCCCGACGCTCGCTGTGAGCGATGAACTCGCCGGCCGTTTCTTCAACGCCTATGGCGATCCTATCGACGGTGGTCCGAAGGTGGAGGGCGAGCGCCGGCAGATCGGCGGCCCTTCGGTGAACCCTTTCAAACGCAAGCAACCTTCGCAGATCATCCCGACCGGCATCGCCGGCATCGACCTCAACAACACCCTGGTCTCCGGCCAGAAGATCCCCTTCTTCGCCGACCCCGACCAGCCCTACAACGCCGTGATGGCACAGGTAGCCCTGCGCGCCGATGTCGACAAGATCATCCTCGGCGGCATGGGACTGAGCAACGATGACTACCTCTATTTCCGCCACGAATTCGAGAATGCCGGCGCCCTCAACAAGATCATCAGCTTCGTCAACACCACCGACCAGCCGCCGGTGGAGCGCCTGCTGATTCCCGACATGGCCCTGACCGCCGCCGAGTATTTCGCCGTCAACAAGAACGAGAAGGTGCTCGTGCTGCTGACCGACATGACCCTTTACGCCGACGCTTTGAGCATCGTGAGCAACCGCATGGACCAGATTCCGTCGAAAGACTCGATGCCTGGTTCGCTCTACTCCGACCTGGCCAAGATCTACGAAAAGGCCGTGCAACTGCCCAGCGGCGGTTCCATCACCATTATCGCCGTCACCACGCTCAACGACGGCGACATCACGCACGCCATCCCCGACAACACCGGTTATATCACGGAAGGCCAGCTCTACCTGCGCGCCGACACCGATACGGGCAAGGTCATCATCGACCCTTTCCGCTCGCTTTCGCGTCTGAAGCAGCTCGTGCAGGGCAAACAGACCCGGGAGGACCATTCCCAGGTAATGAACGCCTCCGTGCGCCTTTATGCCGACGCACAGAATGCCAAGACCAAGCTGGAAAACGGCTTCGACCTCTCCGACTACGACGGACGCTGCCTCGATTACGCCAAGGACTACGCCACCGAGATTCTTTCGATCGACGTCAACATCGGCCTGACGGAAATGCTCGATACCTGCTGGAAGATTTTTGCAAAATACTTCAGCAAAGCCGAGACCGGCATCAAACAGGAGTTTGTCGACAAATACTGGCCTGCAGAATAAGGTATGGCGATTAAATTTCAATACAACAAGACATCCCTGACCAACCTGGGCAAACAGCTCAAGGTGCGCCAGCGGGCACTGCCGACCCTCAAGAACAAGGAATCGGCCCTGCGCATGAGCGTACTTGTGGCCAAAGCCGAGTCGGATCGTCTGCAATTCGAGCTCGAAAAAGCGCTCAGGGCCTACGCCGACATGGCCGGCCTGTGGAACGAATTCGAACCCGGGCTGATTTCCGTCAAGGATGTGGAGTTGACCACCGTCAAGGTGGCAGGTGTCCGTACGCCGGAGCTCAAGCAGGTCATCTATGAGGTCAAGCCCTTCGATGCCTTCGTCAAGCCCATGTGGTATGGCGAGGGGGTCGACATCCTCAAGAAACTCGCCCAGCTTGGCATCGAAAGCGAAGTCTTCGCCGAGAAGAGCCGGATCCTGGAATTCCAGCGGAAAAAGACCACCCAGAAAGTGAACCTCTACGAGAAGGTGCAGATTCCGGGCTACCAGGAGGCCATCCGCAAGATCAAACGTTTCATGGAAGACGAGGAGAACCTGTCGAAAGCTTCCCAGAAAATCGTCAAGACCCGTCATCAGGAAGAAGAGGAGGAAGAGGCATGATTACGAAGATGACCAAATACACGTTCCTGCTCCTGAACCGCGATACGGAAAGCTTCCTTCGCGAAATTCAGGAACTGGGCGTACTCGACATCACCCGCTCCCGCAAACCGGTCGACGCCGTTTCCGGCAAGCTGTATCGCGAGGCCGAGGCCATCCGCAAAGAGATCGAAACCGTAGAGCGCTGCGATTTCTCGCGCGACGAAGATCACCATGCCCTCTGTGAGAAACTCGCCGCAGCCGAAGCGGCCCATGCGGAGAAACTCCACTGGGGCGACATCGACCCGGTCAAGGCCAAGGCCCTGCGCGAAGCGGGCTGCCAGCTCCATTACCATACCGTCCCTGTCAAGAAATTCAATCCAGCCTGGACACAGCAATATGCCATCCAGGAGATTGACCGCGACGAAAAGAACGTCCGCTTCGTCCTCGTGGACCGCGGCACCGAAGGTGCCAACAGTTTCCAGGTGCCTGAAACCCTGGTAGCAGAAGAATCCATCGGAGAGCTGGCCACACAGATCTCGACCCTGAAAGAATCTGTCGCGCGCCGGGAAGAAGCCATGGAGGCCCGGAAAGAAGATATTCCCGCACTGGAGCAGGCCCACGCCCAAAAGGCACAGGAACTCCAGCGCTACCTGGCCCAACACGGCTCCACACTGGTGGCCGACGACTATATTGCCGTGATGACGGGCTTTGCCCCCACCGATAACGACGCGGCGCTGCAGGCGGAACTCGACAAGAAATCCATCTATTATATCGCCGAACCGGCCACGGCGGAAGACAATCCACCCATCCTGCTCAAGAACAACTGGTTTGCCCGAAACTTCGAGACCCTGACCGGAATGTACGGCATGCCGGTCTACGACGAATTCGACCCTACCCCGGTCCTGGCGCCTTTCTTCCTGTTGTTCTGGTCGTTCTGCATGGGCGACGCAGGCTATGGCCTGCTGCTCATTGCCCTGGGCCTGCTGCTGCACTACAAGGAAGGATTCGACCTGCTCGGGCTGAAGAAACACTGGCGGCTGGTTACCACACTGGGCGTGGGTACCTTCTTCATCGGTATCCTGCTGGGCACTTTCTTCGGCATCGACCTGACGAAGGTGTCGTGGATTCCGGAAGGAATCCGCAAGCTGATGCTGTCGGGCAAGGTTGAAATCGGCGGCTCCCCGTACGATGTTTCCATGGTGGCCGCCATCGCCGTCGGTGTCTTCCACATCTGTCTGGCCATGATCATCAAGGCCATCGGCATCACGAAGCGGGCCGGCTTCAAGGCAGCCATCTCCACATGGGGATGGGTCATCCTGATTGTCGGCGGCCTCATCGTCGCCGGCCTGGCCCTGACGCAGGTCCTCAACGCCACGGCCACTAAGATTGCCATCATCGCGATCGGCGTGCTGTCGGTGCTGAGCATCTTCATTTTCAACAAACCCGGACGAAATCCGCTGAAGAACATCGGTGCGGGCTTGTGGGACACTTATCAGATGGCCACCGGCCTCCTGGGCGACGTGCTGAGCTACATCCGCCTCTATGCCCTGGGCCTGGCGGGCGGCATGCTGGGCGCAGCTTTCAACAACCTGGGTCTGATGGTCCTGGGCGACAATCCTACCTGGCAATGGCCCTTCTTCCTGCTGATCGTCCTGATCGGTCACGCGCTGAACTTCGCCATGAGTTGTCTGGGCGCCTTCGTCCACCCGCTCCGTCTGACCTTCGTGGAGTATTTCAAGAACAGCGGATATGAGGGCAAGGGCCAGGAATACCTTCCGTTAAGCAATCAAATAGAAAACAAATAAAATTAAATATTAAAAATTTTACATTATGTTACCTGTTATTCTCGGTTATGTCGGTCTTGCACTGATGCTTTGCCTGGCCGGCATCGGATCCAGCATCGGTACCACGATTGCCGGCAATGCGGCTGAAGGCGCTCTGAAAAAGAACCCGGAGAAGTCTTCGAGCTATATGATTCTTTCGGCCATGCCTGCTACGCAGGGTCTGTATGGCTTCGTCGCTTTCCTACTGTGGCCGAAGGACTCTGCAGTCATGGCGGAGAGTGGTTTCCTGTATTTCGCCGTTGGTTTGGCCGCCGGTATGGTGTTCCTGTTCTCGGCCATCCGCCAGGGTCAGGTCTGCGCCAACGGTATCATCGGCATCAGCCAAGGTCACGACGTCCAGACCAACACGATGATCTACGCCGCCCTGCCGGAGTTCTACGCCATCCTTGCGCTGGTCGCTTCGCTGATGATTTAATGCGGGCCTTCCCTGAGGCGCATTCAGAACCCTCGTTGCGCCGAGGGCGTCTGCAACGAGGAACACTGAATGCTCCACCAGGCCAGCACACGGCCCGCTGAATGAAAAACGTCACGTAATAAAATACGTGGCGTTTTTTGTAACTTTACGCAACATTTGAGGTTCTCGTGCATCTATATGGTATGAAACGGACATTTGCTTTTTTATTGCTGACGTTGCTGTTTACCGCGTCGTGCGAACAGTTCCAGACTCCGCAGGGGAACGAGGAATATGAACCGATCGTGCTGACCAAGAGCCAGCAGGAGGTGGTGGCCAGGGGCGATGCCTTTGCACTGGATTTCCTGCGGGTGACGGCCAAGTCCTTCCCCGGGACCAATCTGTTTCTTTCGCCGATGAGTGCATCGATGCTTTGCTGTATGCTGGCCAACGGTGCCGAAGCGGAAACCTATGCTGAGATTGTCAAAGCCATCGGAATGGACGGCTTTACGATCGATCAGGTGAATGATTGCTATGCTACACTGGTGTCTGCTCTCCTCAAGGCCGACCGCAGCGTCGCGCTTTCACTGGCCAATTCCATCTGGGCGGCAGAAGGGCTCGACGTGAAAGCAGATTTCAAGAAGCGGATGTCCTCAGTCTATGACGCAGACTCCTATGTGGTGGATTTTACGCAGAACAGCACGCTCAAGCAAATCAACGGTTGGTGCAGCGACAAGACGAAAGGCCTGATCCCGAAAATGTTCGAGGAACTGGACCCCCAAGTGCAGATGATCCTGATCAATGCCCTCTATTTCAAGGGGACCTGGCAGGTTCAGTTTACCAAGGGCCAGACGGCACAGGGAACTTTCAATGCTGCTTCCGGGCAGCAGACGACGGTACAGTTCATGCGTGCAGGCGCCAGCGATGCGTTTACCGGTTACGCGGACGAAAATGTGACGGTAGCCCGGCTTCCCTATGGCAACGGTGCTTTCTATATGGAGGCCATCATGCCTGCCGAAAAGGATTTTACCGCCTTCCTGAACGCCCTTACGCCCGAAAGGATCGCCCGCTGGGATACCAACAATCTTCAGAAGTTTGAACTGCGTTTCCCTAAATTCAAGGTGGAGTTCGATACGGACGAGCAGCTGGTACCCATCATGCAGGCTCTGGGCATGAAGAAAGCCTTTTCCTACGCTGCCGAGTTTGGCGGAATGTCGAACACCCCGCTCTATGTCAGCAACATGCGGCAGAAATCCTATGTTTCCATCGATGAAGAGGGTACCGAAGCTGCAGCCGTTACTGAGGCGGAGATGCGGAAGAATGCAGCCGGCAATCCTATGTTAGTCTTCGACCGGCCGTTCGTTTACCTGATCCGTGAAAAGAGTACCGGCGCCATCCTTTTCGCCGGTATGAAGCTCAATTAGCCTTATTTTTTCGGGCGGGAAAACAGCAGGATCAAAACGGACCCCAACACCGCGGAGAAAATCGATCCCATCAGCACAGCCATCTTGCCCATATCCTGCAGCATATCCGTTACGGGCAGGGGTTGGTTGGTAAAGGAAAGCGTATCCACGAAAATCGACATCGTAAAGCCGATACCGCCCAGACAGGCCACTGCGATAAGTGTCTTCCACGTCGAATGCGCCGGCATCTGTCCCACCTTCAACTTGACAGCCAGGTAACTGGCCAGGGAAATACCGATGGGTTTGCCCAGCAGCAGACCCAGGAAAATACCCATGCTGACACTGCCCAGTTCGGGCGAATAGTGGAACATGTTGAAATACGCCGGGTCGCTGATACGCACCCCGGCATTGGCCAGGGCAAAAATCGGCATGATCACGAAGCTTACCCAGGGACTGAGAATGTGTTCCAGCCGGTAGCTCATGCCGATACTGTCGTTGGCCGTGCTGCTCATCCGGCGCAGGATGTGCTGCTGCGTTTCATTGGGAAATCCTTCGGGGTTCGGCGTATCGTCGCTCCCTTTCAGGCGTAACCAATATATCCTGCATTTCTTGAAGAAACTCTCCTTGGAATAGCGGGGTTTCATCGGAATCATCAGCGCCATCACTACGCCCGACATCGTGGCGTGGATGCCTGAATAGTAGAAAAGGATCCAGATGCAGATGGCGGGAATAAAATAGAACCACGGGCGTTTTTCTCCCGTAATGTTCAACCATACGACAAATGCGATGAACAGCGCGGCCAGGCCGAGGCAGGGGAAGTTGATGTCTCCGCCATAGAAGAGCGCGACCACCAGGATGGCAATCAGGTCATCGGCAATCGCCAGGGCCGTCAGGAAGACTTTCAGGGATATGGGCACTCGCTTGCCAAGGACCGCCAGGATGGCGACGGCAAAGGCAATATCCGTGGCGGTCGGAATCCCCCATCCGGAGGAAGCGGCTGTCCCGTGGTTGATCAAAGCATAGATGAGGGCGGGTACCACCACGCCGCCAAAAGCGGCGATGACGGGCATGATGGCCTTTTGCGGGGAACTCAACTCCCCGCAGACGATCTCCCGTTTGATTTCGAGTCCCACGGTAAAGAAGAACACCACCATCAGGATGTCGTTGATGAACTTCTCGACCGTCATCCCGGCCGGAAAGATGAATCCGTGACCATTGGGCATCATCACAGAAATGCTCAATTGGGTCTCGAGGATTTCGAAATACAGGTCACGGGTAGCGGGCAGGTTGGCCAGCAGCATCGCGACAATCACGCAGAACAGCAGGATAACACCCTGTGTCCAGGGCAGGTTGGTCAACTTCCTGCGCCGGCTGGAAAAACGGACCCGGGCTTTATTCCACTGATAGATGGGACTGATCATAGTTATCTGACTTTCAAGAGATCTCCGTTATCGTTGACAATGGCGCGCTTGAATTTTTCGCTGTAACCGGGCCAGTCGGGCGACACGGGTATGTAATCGACGCTGCCGTTGGTCTTGAACGAGCCATCCTCGTTCTGCTTCTTGACGGTACCGTCCATATATTTCAGCAGCAGATATTGGTCGAGCAGGGCCCATTTGTCGAAAAGGGCATCGGCTTCCCGGACCGAGAAATCCGTCAGGAATTTCACCCGCTTCTTCTCCGATTTGATCGCCAGCGCCTGCCTGTCGCAGTCCGCCACTTTTCGAACCATCTCCTGCTCGTGCTCCGCAATCCTATCCTGTACTTCCAGTCCCACCGGGTTGTAGCGCAGGTAGGCGAACTGGGCGATGCGGTTGTTGAGCCAGAACATTGACGTAGGTGAGTACTCCACCATGGAACCGTTGCCCAGCGCGTAATGCCATGACACGGCGCGAGAGACAGAATAAACGGGTGTCAAGGCCGAAGTACCGGCATCGTCGACCGCGAACCAGAACAGGCCACCGATCGTGTCGGGCAGCCAGCCGCGGCACTGGGCCACGAACCAGAAGCCGGTCTGCTGGGTGCAGATGGGCCGGGCGTTGGAATACTTCACGCCGTCGACCGTCCAGTCGTTCTGTTTCCAGCGGTAAGGCGTCTCGTTGCTGCCGGCGCCGATATCTTTCGTCATGTCGAAGGGCGTTCCCTCGTAGTGATCGCGCATCATGGCCGAGAGGTCGAGTACGGACATCTTTCCTTTGGGCTTCACGTAGAGCGGCATCCGGTTCTTGGGATTGTCGGCCATCGCAAAGTCGAGATACTGGTTCATGTCGAGATCGCCCCAGCGGTTGAAGAAACTCCACACGCGGGCCTCGCAGTTGCGCATCAGCGAGAAGGAAAGCGGGCAGTAGGTGTCAGCAAAGCTGAAGTCTTCGTCCGAACCCGAATAGATGCCGATTTCGCGGGCATGGGAAATCACATCGGGTGCGTAGATGCAGTTGTCCGGATCGTTCTTCGGGAAGGTGGTGATGCGGGCGCAGTTGGCGTGGGCGGAGATGTATCCATCAGGAATGCGGACAGCCACCCATACAATGCCTTTGTTGCGGTTCACCCCGTCCACCACGTCGGGCTTCTTGGCGATGACTTCCAGGATCCAGGCCTCTTCCGTATCGGCAAAAGTCAGCGATTCTCCGGAAGAAGCATAGCCATATTCATTGGCCAGCTGGACGAAGAGTTCAATGGCTTCGCGGGCCTTCCTGCAGCGCTGCAGGCAGATATACTCCAGCGAACCATAATCCACAATCCCCTGCGGGTCACGGAGCTCCGGCCGGCCGCCCCAGGTGGTCTCGCCGATGACGAGCTGGTACTCGTTCATGTTGCCGATTACGTTGAAGGTATACGGCGCTTCGGGAATCTCGCCCAGGTAGTGGTCCTGTCCCCACTGTAGGATGCGGCGCATCTCTCCGGCCTTGTGCTTGCCGGCGGGATAATGGACCAGGGTGCCATAGCGCGTATAGGAATCCGCCGCATAGGTCACCATCACGGAGCCATCGGCCGACGCTCCCTTGGTGACAATCAGGTTGGTACAGGCATAGCCCGCCGTCACGGACAGCACAAGCAGAAGGGTCAGGAAAAAACGGCGCATCGGTTTATCGGTTTTTATCCGATAAAGTTAGCAAGAATTTTTGAAAAATCCTCGATATGACGCCTGTTCTCTCTGCAAGAGATTATTCAAAATTAAATTATTTAAAATAAAATAATTGAAACTTGAATAATTGAATTTTAAAGAATAAAAACACCATGCCGCCAAACGAAAAACCGGGCGTCATCGACGCTCGGGGCTCTAAACAGGGGAGCCGAGGGGGTACGCCCCCTCGGTAGACACAAGGCGGCACAGGCCGCCGCCGCTGAGCCCCGCTCGGGCATAAAAAAAGCCCCGGGCTTTTTCTAGCCCGGGGCTCAAAGGTGGCGGCAACCTACTCTCCCACTTGGTGTAGCAGTACCATCGGCGCACGTGAGCTTAACTTCTCTGTTCGGAATGGGAAGAGGTGGATCCT
>CACZWU010000044.1 GCA_902784965.1 uncultured Bacteroidia bacterium
GACCGCACCGATCTGGTGAGGAAAGCTTTCGTCAAGAAGGCACCCGCCGTGGAAATCCCCGACAAAATCATTTCTGACTATTTCGCCGAGCGCGTGTTTGACCGCGCCAAGATGCGGAAGTACCTGGATCCCGAGACGCTGCAGGCGCTTCTGGAATGCATCGACGAAAGAAAACCCCTCGACCGGAAGACAGCCGACGGCGTGGCCCGCGGCATGAAGGAGTGGGCCCTGGAGAACCATGTGACGCACGTGACGCACTGGTTCCAGCCCCTGACCGAAGGAACCGCCGAAAAACACGATTCGATCATCGACCTCGACGGCCGCGGCGGCGTGATCGAGACCTTCGACGGCAAGGCACTGGCCCAGCAGGAGCCGGATGCCTCGTCGTTCCCCAACGGCGGCATCCGCGCCACCTTCGAGGCCCGCGGCTATACGGCCTGGGACCCGACCTCGCCCGTGTTCATCCAGTGGGACACGCTCTGCATCCCGACGGTCTTCATCGCTTACACCGGCGAGGCCCTCGACTACAAGACCCCGCTCAAACGCTCCATCAAGGCCATCAACGATGCAGCCCTGCCACTCGTCCGGCTCTTCGAACCCAATGCCAAAAAGGTAAATTGCTACCTGGGATGGGAGCAGGAGTATTTCCTGGTCGATGAGGATCTGTACGCCTCCCGTCCCGACCTCATGATCACCGGCCGGACACTGATGGGGCACATGTCGTCGAAGAGCCAGCAACTCGACGATCACTATTTTGCCGCCATTCCCGTCCGCGTGGCGGCCTTCATGCGCGAGCTGGAGGTCGAAAGCTACCGCCTGGGCATTCCGCTCAAGACCCGTCACAACGAAGTGGCGCCCAACCAGTTCGAAATGGCTCCCATCTTTGGGGAATCCAATCTGTCGAACGACCAGAACCAACTGGTGATGAACCTGATGCATGACGTGGCCCACAAGCATGGCTTCGTGGTGCTGCTTCATGAGAAACCCTTCGACGGCATCAACGGCTCGGGCAAGCACTGCAACTGGTCGCTGGGCACCGATACGGGCCGCATGCTGATGGCCCCTGGCAAGGATGCCGACGGTAACCTGCTCTTCCTCACCTTCTTCGTCAACGTGCTGATGGCCGTCCAGCGGCACAACGCCGTGCTCAAGGCCAGCATCGCCAGCGCCACCAACGCCCACCGTCTCGGTGGCAACGAAGCACCGCCGGCCATCATCTCGGCCTTCCTCGGCCGGACGATGAGCGCCGTGCTCCGCAAGATCCTGGAAGTCCCCTCCGATACGCCCATCGAGATTGCAGGCCGCAAGGGCCGCAGCGTGGGCCTGATCGAGATTCCCGAAATCTTCGTCGACAACACCGACCGCAACCGCACCTCGCCTTTCGCCTTCACCGGCAACCGCTTCGAGTTCCGCGCCGTCGGCTCTTCGGCCAACTGCGCCGGGGCCCTGACGACACTCAACGCCGCAGTGGCCGAACAACTGCTCGATTTCAAACAGGCCCTCGACAAGGAACTCGCCGCCGGCAAGACCCTACAGGTGGCCGTGATGGATACGCTCAAGCCCGTCATCCGGCAGATCATCGATACCGTGTGCTTCGACGGCAACGGGTATTCCGAAGAATGGCAGCAGGAAGCCGTCCGCCGCGGCCTCGACGTGGAAACCCGCGTCCCCGAAATGTTCAAGGCCTTCACCCGTCCCGAATCGGTGGCAATGTTCACCCGTACCGGTGTCTTCTCGGAGAAGGAACTGGCTGCCCGCAACGAGGTAAAATGGGACACCTACAGCAAGAAAGTTCAGATTGAAAGCCGCGTGATGGCCAGGATGGCCGTCAACCACATCATTCCCGCGGCCATCGAGTACAAGACACGCCTGCTTAAGGAACTGGCACTCAATCAGCAGGTGCTGGGTTCACAGGAAGGTTGCAGCACCGAACTCGATCTGGTGCACCGCATCAGCGCCTGTATTGAAGAGGTCAGCGACAAGGCAGAAGCCATGCGCCAGAGCCGCAAACGGGCCAACGCCATCGACGACGAATACAAGAAGGCGGTCGCCTATTATGGCATTGCGCAGGAGATCAACGCGCTGCGGAAACCCATCGACAAACTCGAGGAACTGGTCGACAACCAGCTCTGGCCCCTTCCGAAATATAGAGAATTGCTGTTCATCAGCTAGAAGATGCCGGGGCAAGCCCGGCATGACGAGAAAAATTTTTGCTTTTCTAAGTTATAATTTGTTACTTTGCGAGTGAAAAAGCACTGCGCATGAATTCGTATTTCGCCCTGTCCCTGTCCCTGCTGCTGCTCCTCGTCATTTTTTGACGCGGCCGGGAAAGATTGGGCATAGCGATAAGTAATAAATTGAAACCTTCCCGAGCCACATCGGGAAGGTTTTTTTATGTTTTCAATTGAACTGATTATAAAATGGAAAGAGTTTACATCTTCGACACGACGCTCCGAGACGGCGAACAGGTGCCCGGCTGCCAGCTCAACACCATCGAGAAAATCCAGATCGCCAAGGCACTGGAAGAGCTGGGCGTCGATATCATCGAAGCGGGCTTTCCCATTTCAAGCCCCGGCGACTTCAATTCCGTGGTGGAAATCTCCAAGGCCGTGACCTGGCCGACCATCTGCGGCCTGACCCGGGCCGTGGAAAAAGACATCGACGTGGCGGTCGAAGCCCTGCAATACGCCAAGCACAAGCGCATCCACACCGGCATCGGAACTTCCGACAGCCATATCCGCTACAAGTTCAACTCCAACCGCGAGGAGATCATCGAGCGGGCCGTGCGGGCCGTCAAATATGCCAAGCGTTTCGTGGAAGACGTGGAATTCTATGCCGAAGATGCCGGCCGCACGGAGAACGAATACCTCGCCCGGGTGGTCGAGGCCGTGATCAAGGCCGGGGCCACGGTGGTCAACATCCCCGACACCACCGGCTACTGCCTGCCCGACGAATACGGCGCCAAGATACGCTACCTGATGGAACACGTGGACGGCATCCACAAAGCCATCATTTCGACCCATTGCCACAACGACCTGGGCATGGCCACGGCCAATACGATGGCTGCCCTGCTCAACGGCGCCCGCCAGTGCGAGGTCACCATCAACGGTGTCGGCGAGCGGGCCGGCAACACCGCCCTCGAAGAGATCGCCATGATCCTCAAGAGCCACAAGGAAATCCCCCTGGAAACCAACATCAACACCAAAAAGATCTATCCGCTCAGCCGGACCGTGTCTAGCCTGATGAACATGCCCGTCCAGGCCAACAAGGCCATCGTGGGCCGCAACGCCTTCGCCCATTCGTCGGGCATCCACCAGGACGGCGTCATCAAGGACATGAGCACCTACGAGATCATCGATCCCAAAGACATCGGCCTCGACGGCAACGCCATCGTGCTGACGGCCCGCAGCGGCCGCGCCGCCCTGCGCACCCGCCTCGAGACGCTCGGCGTCAAGCTGTCGGACGAGAAACTCGACCAGACCTATCAGGAATTCCTCCGCCTGGCCGACAAGAAAAAGGACATCGGCGACGAAGACCTGCTGGTGCTTACCGGCATCGACCGCCGCCAGGACCATCACGTGAAGCTCGAATTCCTGCAGGTGACCAGTGGCATAGGCGTCCGCCCCGTGGCCAGCATCGGACTGGACATCGCCGGCGAGAAGTTCGAGGCCGCGGCCGTCGGCAACGGCCCGGTCGACGCCGCCATCAATGCCCTGAAAGAAATCATCAAGCGCCCGATGGTCCTCAAGGAATTTACCATCCAGAACATCACCAAGGGATCGAACGACGTGGGCAAGGTCCACATGCAGGTGGAGCACGAGGGCAAGGTGTACTACGGCTTCAGTGCCAACACCGACATCGTGGCCGCCTCCGTGGAGGCCTACGTCGACTGTATCAACAAATTCGCGAAATAGATGAATACCCTCTTTGACAAGATCTGGGATGCGCACGTCGTGCAGCATGTGGAGGAGGGGCCCGACCAACTCTACGTGGACCGGCTCTACTGCCACGAGGTTACCAGCCCCCAGGCCTTCGATGGCCTGCGGGCCCGCAGCCTCCGCTGCTTCCGGCCCGACCGGATCGTCTGCATGCCCGACCACAATACGCCGACGCACGACCAGGACAAGCCCATCGCCGATCCGGTGTCGCGCAAGCAGGTCGAGACCCTGGCGGCCAATGCGGCCGCATTCGGGCTGACCCATTTCGGGATGATGGATCCACGCAACGGCATCGTCCATGTGGTGGGACCGGAGCGCGGCCTCTCACTGCCCGGGATGACCATCGTGTGCGGCGATTCGCACACCTCCACGCACGGAGCCATGGGCGCCATCGCCTTCGGCATCGGCACCAGCGAAGTGGAGATGGTGATGGCTTCCCAGTGCATCCTGCAGCCCAAGCCCCGCTCGATGCGCATCCGCATCGAAGGAACGCCGGGCCCCGGCGTTACGGCCAAGGACCTGGCTCTCTACCTGATGCAGCAGCTCACCACTTCCGGTGCCACGGGGTACTTCGTGGAATATGCCGGCAGCGCAGTGCGCGGCCTGTCGATGGAGGGCCGGCTGACGCTCTGCAACCTTTCGATCGAGATGGGGGCACGCGGCGGTATCGTCGCGCCCGACGAAGTGACCTTCGCGTATCTGAAAGACCGGGAATACGCCCCGAAAGGCGCGGCCTGGGACAAGGCCGTCGACTTCTGGCGGACGCTGCGCAGCGATGAAGACGCCGTCTTCGACCGGGAAGTCACCTTCGACGCGGCCGACATCGCGCCGATGGTTACCTACGGCACGAACCCCGGCATGGGCATGCCCGTCGACGGCAGGATTCCGGCCGATGCCGCGCCCAAGGCGCTGCAGTACATGGGCTTCCGGGCTGGCGAACCGCTGCTCGGCAAGCCGGTCGACTACGTATTCCTGGGCGCATGCACCAACGGGCGCATCGAAGATTTCCGGGCCTTCGCCTCGGTGGTCCGCGGCCGGAAGAAGGCTCCCGGCGTGGTGGCCTGGCTCGTGCCGGGTTCGTGGGAGGTGCAGCGGCAGATCGTGGCCGAAGGCCTCGACCAGGTGCTCTCCGACGCCGGGTTCGAGATCCGGCAGCCGGGCTGCTCCGCCTGCCTGGCCATGAACGACGACAAGGTCTCCGCCGGCAAATACTGCCTGTCGACCAGCAACCGCAATTTCGAAGGCCGCCAGGGCCCCGGTGCCCGCACCCTCCTGGCCAGTCCCCTCACCGTCGCCGCCGCTGCCGTCACCGGCGTCATCACCGATCCCCGAACGCTATGAAACAGAAATTCAACATCATAGAAAGCACCTGCGTGCCCCTTCCCCTGGAGAACGTCGACACCGACCAGATCATCCCGGCACGCTTCCTCAAAACCACGACCCGCGACGAGCGCTATTTCGGCGAGAATCTGTTCCGCGACTGGCGTTACCGGGCCGACGGGTCGTCCGACACCGGTTTCGTGCTCAACGATCCCAACTACCAGGGCGAGATCCTGGTGGCCGGCCGCAACTTCGGCTGCGGCTCGAGCCGGGAGCACGCCGCCTGGGCGATTGCCGGCTACGGCTTCAAGGTCGTGATCTCCAGCTTTTTCGCTGACATCCACAAACAGAACGAGCTGAACAACTTCGTGCTACCAGTGGTGGTGTCCGACGATTTCCTTCAGGAACTCTTCGCCACCATCGCCGCCGACCCGAAGGCACGCGTGCGGGTCGACGTACCGGCCCAGACCGTGACCAACCTGACCACGGGGCGCAGCGAAAGCTTCGAACTGAATGCCTACAAGAAATACTGTCTGATGAACGCACTCGACGACATCGATTATCTCGTGCTGCAGAAAGACAAGATTGAAACCTACGAAAAAACCCAACGACATGCAGTATAACATTGCGCTTCTGCCGGGCGACGGCATCGGCCCGGAAGTCGTGAAAGAAGCCGTCAAGGTGATCGACGCCATTGCCGTATGCTTCGGCCATACGGTCCGCTACCGTACCGGCTGGGTCGGAGCCTGCGCCATCGACCGCTGCGGCAATCCCTATCCCGCCGAAACCCACACTCTCTGCATGGAAAGCGATGCAGTGCTCTTCGGCGCGGTGGGCGACCCCCGCTACGACAACGACCCCACAGCCCAAGTACGCCCGGAACAGGGCCTGTTGGCCATGCGCAAGCAACTCGGGCTCTACGCCAACCTGCGCCCCGTGGAGACATTCGCCGCACTGGCCGACAAATCGCCGCTCAAGCGGGAACGGGTGGAAGGAGCCGACTTCCTCTGCATCCGCGAGCTGACCGGCGGCATGTATTTCGGCGAGAAAGGCCGCCGCGACGGTGGAAACACCGCCTACGACACCTGCATCTATTCTCGTACGGAAGTGGAACGGATCCTGGAACTGGCCTTTACCTATGCTGCCCGCCGCCGCGGCCACCTGACCGTGGTCGACAAGGCCAACGTGCTGGAAACCTCGCGGCTGTGGCGTCAGATCGCCCAGGAGATGGCCCCGCGGCATCCCGACGTGCAGGTCGACTACATGTACGTGGACAACGCCGCCATGCAGCTGATCCGCGACCCGAAGGCCTTCGACGTGCTGGTCACCGAAAATACCTTCGGCGACATCCTCACCGACGAGGCCAGCTGCATCACCGGCTCGATGGGCCTGCTGGCCTCAGCCTCCGTGGGCGCCCACACCTCCCTCTTCGAACCCATCCACGGTTCCTGGCCGCAGGCAGCGGGCAAAGGCATCGCCAACCCGCTGGCAGCCATCCTGTCGGCAGCCATGCTTTTCGAATATGCCTTCGGCCTGAGCGCCGAAGGGAAAGCCATCCGGCAAGCTGTCGCCGCCTCACTCGAAGCGGGCATCGTGACCGAAGACCTCGCCGACGGCAAAAAAGCCTGCTCCACGACGCAGGTCGGCGACTGGATCGCCCGATACATCAAAGACAACAATTAAACTTACCGCTATGATAGATTGGAAAACCCTGGGCTTCGACGCCTACCGCACCCGGACCATCGCCCTGTCCTATTTCAAGGACGGACAGTGGTCACCGGCCACCACCACCGAAAATTTCTCCTTTACGCTCGAACCCTATGCACAGTGCCTGCACTATGCCATCTCCGTCTTCGAGGGCTTCAAGACCTTCCGGCAGAAGGACGGCCGCATCGCCATGTTCCGCGCCGACCAGAATGCAGCCCGCATGGTCCGCTCGGCCAAATACCTCGGCATGCCCGTGCCGCCCGAGGAGCTCTTCCTCGAGATGAGCCGCATGTGCGTCAAGGGCAATATGGAATTCCTGCCGCCCTACGGCTACGGCGCCTCCATGTACATCCGCCCGCTGCTCTTCGCCGTGCATCCGCAGATGCAGCTGGTGCCCTATCCGGAGGCCATCTTCGCCGTGATGTGCGCGCCCGTGGGCTCGTATTACGGCGATTACCTGAAGTCCTGCGCCGCCGTCATCCCGGGCAACTACGACCGCGCTGCGCCCAAAGGCTCCGGATCCTACAAGATCAGCAGCAACTACGCGACGACCTTCGTGCCCTACCAGCGCGCCCACGCCCAGGGCTACACGGAGCTCCTGTATCTGAATTCATCGACCCGGGAATATGTCGACGAGTTCGGTTCCTCCAACTTCTTCGGCATCAAGGACAACACCTATGTCACACCGCTGTCCGACAGTGTGCTGCCTTCCATTACCAACAAGACCCTGCGCGAAGTGGCGGCCGACATGGGCATGAAGGTCGAGCAGCGCCCGGTGCCCTTCGAAGAACTGTCGACGTTCGAAGAGGCCGCGGGCTGCGGCACCGCCGTGGTCATCACGCCCATCTCGCACATCGACGTCAAGCCCGTGCTGGAAGAAGATACCGTCACCCGCAGCTTCCGCTACGGCCCCGACGGCAGCGTCGGCGCCACCTGCCAGAAACTCTACAAGCAGATCACCGGCATCCAGTTCGGCGAAATCGAAGACACCCACGGCTGGTGCCACTACATTGACTAGGATCGCGCTGCACGGCTCTTGCTGACGAGGACCACGCCACCAACAACCAGGGCGGTGGCCAGGATCTTCTGCCAGGTGAGGGCGTCCACGCCCAGGATGATGCTCAGGGCGGTGGCCAGGACGGGCTGCAGGTAGGAATACATGCTGACCAGCGTGGGGCGGATGCGTTTCTGCCCGTAGGGAATCAGGAAATAGGCCACGAAGGTGGCGAAGAAAACGAGATACCCGATCTCCAGTCCCACTTTCGGGGTGATGGCGGCGTAGTCGGTGGTCAGGAGTCCTTTGGCCGCGAAGGGCAGGCACATCAGTAGCGAGAAAAGGAACATCCACTTCATGAACGTCACTACGTTGTATTTGGCGATGACCGGCCGGAACAAGGCCAGGTAGAGGGCGAAGCAGAGGCTGTTGAGCAGCAGGAGCACGATGCCGGCCGGGCTGGTGGCGCTGGCGCCGCCGTCGTGGACCGAGTGCAGGATCAGATAGAGGATACCGCCGAAGCTCAGGGCCACGCCCCCGGCTTTCATGCCCGTGATCGGCTCCTTCAGGAACAGGAAGGCGAAGATCATCGTGAAGATGGGGCCCAGCGTGCCCAGGATGGCCGCGTCGATGGCACTGACCATGGTGATGCCCAGCAGGAAGGTGAACTGCGTCAAGAACAGCCCCAGCAACGAGGCCAGCGCGATCTTCCAGAAGTCGCCGGGTTCAATCTTTTCTTTCGGCAGAAACAGGGAAATCAGCCAGAACAGTGCCGTCGCCCCCAGCGCCCGGAAAGCGAAGAGCACGATCGGCGGCACCAGCGCACTGTTGGCGATATCCTTGCAGAACACAAGGTTCAGCCCGAAGATGACGTACGCACCCCCGACCGCCAGATGTCCCGCTAGTTTTTCTTTGGCCATAAACGATTAACGGCGCAAAGATACGATTTCTTCGCACTGATTTGATCTGTCTATTCCATATGCCGTATTCTGGCAAAGCCGATTTGATTATTCCAAAAGGATTGGCTAAATTTGAAGAAATTGAAAAAAATGAGAAGAATTCAGGGATCAATCTTCATCTTTATTCTTGTGGCCTTGACGGGATTGATGGTCTCTTGCGGGTCTCGTTCTTCGTCTGCTCAGGCAGAGAGTATCGACGGCACGTATGTGTACCAAGATGCGATCAGTCGTTCTGTTGTCATCATTTCCGGGAACGAGTGGCACATGAAGACTCAGTTGGTCGCACGTTGAAGTTGGCGGGGAGAGATTATAAAAAGCAGTAATTGGGACGTATAGCAAAGATTTGTTTTGAGGAAATAGTTGGATTATCTTTGGGATAAAAAGAATAGCTATGTCTGATTTGGAGAAAATTCAGGATTTCGAGAATCAAAAGATTCACACAGTTTGGGTAGAGGACGAAGAGGAATGGTTTTTCTCCGTCAAGGACGTCGTGTCAGTACTGACAGAATCCAAAAACCCAAAAGATTACATTTCTAAGATGCGTCGCCGTGATCCGGTACTATCGGAAGGGTGGGGACAAATTGTCCACCCCCTTCCCGTTCAGACCGCCGGAGTGGCACAAGAAGGTGCCTAGGTGGCGAAGGCCGCCAGAAAAGATGTCGAGAAGCGACTGGGACATAGTGTGGTATCTCCTGAGAGAGCAATTGACTACATTCATTCTCCTGAGGAGTTACCTTTTCCTGAACAGGACTTTGACGACACTATAGACGATTCCTATCGGAACTGCAACAATGAACAGCAGCATAGCCACCGCAATAATGGCCGGCAGGAAAATCAGAATCAGCAGGATTAGGAGAGTGGTGCCGAATACATCCGAGCACCACTCGCATAATTCAAGGATCTTTTCCATAGGGTTTAGAATCCGATGACCCGGCACGACGGAGATCGCAAGCCTAGAAATGTAAGTAGTTTCTTAGTAAGTAACCGTTTAGTAAGTTGTTTCTTACTAAATAAATACTTACATTTGCAGAAAACTATTTCACCATGACGGATCAAGTGTTTGTTTTCGGAAAGCCCGTAGAGGATAACGCCTTCACTGACAGAGAGAAAGAATCTGCTCGGCTAGCAGCGAACTTCGCGGGAGGGATCAATACTTTCATCATATCCCCCAGACGATGGGGAAAGACATCGCTCGTCAAAAAAGTCATCAGAGAGACTGACGGTGAAAAAATACTGTGTGTCTTCGCAGACGTATTCATGGCCAAGACACCCGAAGATTTCTGCGAAATCCTCGGGAATGCCATCCTGAAACAGAGTGCATCTGCTGTCGACGAGTTCATTGACAATGCAAAAAGATTCCTTGGACGAATCAATCTGGGCGTGAACCTTTCTCCCGACCCTCTGAATCCAATCAAGGTGCAGTTTGGCCTGAACGACGAACAGCAGACAGTGGAAGACATTCTCAATCTGCCCGAAAAGATTGCTGAAAAGAAAGGTATACACATCGTCGTTTGCATCGACGAATTCCAGCAGATTACGGAATTTGCCGACAGCCTGTCTTTCCAAAAGCTACTAAGGACTATATGGCAACATCAGAAACGGGTTTCCTATTGTCTATTCGGCAGCAAAAAACACATGATGGAAGGATTGTTCGATAATCCGTCCAAGCCGTTTTACAAGTTCGGCGACATCCTCTACCTGAAAAGAATCCCGCTCTCCTACTGGGAAGAATACATCTCCGGCAAATTCAAGGCTGCCGGAAAAGCCATTTCTGAGGACCAGATAGAGAAGATCTGCCAGGTCGTTGATTATCACTCATCCTATGTGCAGCAACTTTGCTGGTATGTCTACCTGTTCTCAGACAACGTAGTAACCGGTCAGAACCTTGATGCCGGCATCGAGGAACTTATCGATCAGAACACGGCGCTTTTCGAGAGCCGGACGGAAAACCTGACACCCGTCCAGATGCGGTTCCTAAAAGCGGTAGCTCGCGGCATCCACAGTGGTTTTTCGTCTGCGGAAGTCATCAGCAGATACAAACTGGGATCTTCTGCCGCCTCCGTCTCGACCAAAAAAGCGCTGCTTGAGAAAGGCCTGGTCTATTGCGAAGACGGCCAATGCCTTCTGGCCGATCCCGTCATGGGGTTGTGGATTAATCGATGAGATCCTGAAACGGATGGTCAGCGCTGGAATCCTCATTAAGAACGGGAAGCACGTCTATGATGATCCTTTTTTCAAGCTGTGGGTAAACCAGCTGTACGAACGTTGATTGCGAAAATTTTCGTTGCGAAATTTTTCGCAATTACTATAGACTTGACCTTCAACTTGGCATGACATCTCCCCATCGCCAGATTCAACACGCAATAGGCTTCCGCTGGCCATAAAAACAGGCCATTTTTATGGCCAGAGACCGGATCAGACAACGTCTGGCCATGAAAATCCAAGGATTTCATGGCCAGACGCATATAGATGCCGGGTCAGGCCCGGCATGACGGGAAGGGCAAGCCTGAAGGCCGGATAACTAGCAGTTTTCCAGCTCTGCGACGTGGCGGGAGGCCTGACCGATGCTTTCGCGGACGAAGTACTGGCAGGACTTCAGGAAGCGGGCGTCGCGATGGCTGTCGAGCAACAGGAGGTACCCCATGATGATGTAGCTCAAGACCTCGGTCAGTGCGCGGGTGCAGTGCTCGAAGCGCTCGGACGTGGTGCCATCGACGGTGGCCATCTCGTAGAAGCGATTGTAGAGCACGGTGGCTTGGCGGAGCGTGCCGAGGCATTTCTCCTGCACCGCATCGGGCGTGGTGCCCAGCGCCGCGCTCACGCGGGCGTCGTAGCTTTCAATCTGCTTCAGATAAGCGCCGGAGGCGATGCCCTTCAGGGCGGCCACCACCTGCAGCTGGCTCGTTCCTTCGTAGATGGAAAGGATGCGGGCGTCGCGGTATAGTCGCTCGCAGGCGTATTCTTTCATGAAGCCGCTGCCGCCATGCACCTGGATGCAGTCGTAGGCGCACTGGTTGGCGTACTCGCTGGCGTTGAGCTTGACCAGCGGGGTGAGGATGTCGGCGACGCGGGAGGCCGGCTTGGAACTGGCGGCCAGGTCCACGTAGCGGGCGGTCTCGTACATCAGGCTGCGGACACCGTCGGTGCGGGCGCGCATCGGACCGCCACGAAATCCCGGATCGGATGGCCGAACTGCTCGCGGGATGCGGCGTAGGCCTCGGCCTCGCGGCAGGCAGCCTCGCACAGGCCGATCGACTGGGCGGCGACACCCAGGCGGGCGCCGTTCATCAGCGACATCACATATTTGATGAGGCCGAGCTTACGGTCGCCGCAAATCTCGCACTTCGCGTTCTTATAGACCAGCTCGCAGGTTGGCGAACCGTGGATGCCGAGCTTGTTCTCGATGCGGCGCACGGTCATGCCGCCGTCGGCCTTGTCGAACACGAAGTAGCTCAGGCCGCGGCCGTCGGTACTCCCCTCTTCGCTGCGGGCCAGCACCAGGTGCAGGTCAGCGTCACCGTTGGTGATGAATCGCTTCACGCCGTTCAGGCGCCAGCAACCGGCCGCCTCGTCGTACGTGGCTTTCAGGCGCACGGACTGCAGGTCACTG
>CACZWU010000045.1 GCA_902784965.1 uncultured Bacteroidia bacterium
GACGAACCACAACCTCCGTGCATTCGCATTCCCTTCACTCACAATCGGTTATCGATTCTAATCTGACGAAAGTCAGTACTGATAAAATCAAGGGCAACCCTTTCGGTTGCCCTTCTTTTTTTCGTCAGTGCACCGAAAATTTATTTGGTATTTGATAGTAAAACTGCTATCTTTGTGAACAAAACCAGATCGCCCGCCACTTATGAAAAATGAAGTATTCAGAAATTCATCGAAAGCTACGAGACGCAGGTTGTTTCGTCGTAAGAAACGGGCGACACCATCCTATTTGGAAGAGTCCCATCACGCTCAAACTTTTCGAGACCAGCTATCATGAGTCCGAAGAGGCAAAACCAGGAACCCAGCGAGACATTGAAAGAAGGTCTGGCGTTAAACTTTAATCTCTAGGCAAATGAACATTACGGCACTTATTGAAAAAGGAATCGATGGAAATTACTCTGTTTTCATCGAAGATGAGAAGTATCCATACGGCATCATCGGGACAGGCAGTACCGTCAGAGAAGCGAAGGACGACTTTTTGGGTGGTTACCAGGAAATGAAGGAATTTGTCGAAGACGCGGGAGAAGATTTCGTGGAGGCAGAGATTACTTTTAAATATGACATCCCTTCATTTCTTCAAGATTATGCCTATGCATTCAGTCTGGCTGGGCTGGAAAGAATAACGGGCGTCAACCAGAAGCAGTTGGGTCATTACATCAGCGGTTATCGAAAACCCTCTAAAAAAACCATTCGAAAAATAGAAACGGGGCTTCACGATTTCAGCAAGCAGCTGGCGGCCGTTCAGTTTATATAAAGATGCCGGATCAAGTCCGGCATGACGACGATTATGTGGCGGGAGATTGGTGTGACCCTGGGGGTCATCGTGGTGATGTTCTGGAATGTCGAAAATCTGTTTGACAGTTTCGACGACCCTTTGAAGAACGACAATGAGTTTTTGCCCGGCGCCGAACGGCACTGGACCTGGAAGCGTTTTGAGGCCAAGCGCGACGGCATCGCGCAGACCATCGTGGCGGTGGCCGACCAGACCGGCGAACTGCCGGCGCTGGTGGGCCTGGCTGAGGTGGAGAACCGGCTGGTGGTGTCGCAGCTGGTTCGCAAGACGATGCTCGAGGATCTGGGCTACGGCTTTGTGCATCGCGAGAGCCCCGACGAGCGGGGTATCGACGTGGCGCTGCTCTATCGGAAAGACTTCTTCCGGATCGTAGCAGTCGATTCGCTCCGCGTGCCGGGCTTCGCCACGCGGGATATCCTGTATGTCTGCCTTGCCCCGGAATCTCTACACGTCTTCGTCGTGCATCTGCCGTCGAAGCGGGGCGGCGGGCGAGCGACGGATGAGCGGCGGCAGGCGGCACTGCAGGTGCTCGGGCGGGCCGTCGACTCGCTGCTTCGCATCGACGCCGACAGCCGTATCCTCGTGATGGGTGACTTCAACGACACGGCGCCCCGCGTGGCCGGCCTGGCCGCTCCGCCGCCGGCCGACCCGCCCGCCGCGCCTGGCACCCTCCGCTATCATGGCCGCTGGGAGCAGATCGACTGGTTTTTCGCTTCGCCCGCCCTGGCTGATTCCGCCCGGATGGACGTTTTCGCGCCGCCCTTCCTGCTGGAGCCAGACCCTTCCTGGCTGGGCACAAAACCCCGCCGTACCTACACAGGACCCCGCTACAACGGCGGCCTGTCGGACCATCTTCCCATCATTTTGCAACTATTTCCCTAAAAATTGCTAATTTTGGGGAATTATGAAGCAGTATCTCGACTTGTTGCGGCACATTGAAGAAAACGGCACCTTCAAGGGCGACCGCACCGGCACCGGCACCACCAGCGTTTTCGGCTACCAGATGCGGTTTCCGCTCTCCGAAGCTGAAGAGCATCATCTATGAGTTGCTCTGGTTCATTGCCGGCGACACCAACATCAAATACCTGAAAGACCACGGCGTGTCGATCTGGGATGAGTGGGCCGATGAAAACGGCGAACTCGGGCCGGTATACGGGCATCAGTGGCGCTCCTGGCCTACGCCCGATGGCGGCAGCATTGACCAGCTCTCGCAGGTCATCGACCAGATCCGCCGCAATCCCGACAGCCGCCGCCTCATCGTCTCGGCCTGGAACCCGGCCGAAGTCGACAAGATGGCCCTGCCGCCCTGCCACACGCTGTTCCAGTTCTATGTGGCCGACGGGAAACTCAGCTGCCAGCTCTACCAGCGCAGTGCCGACGTGTTCCTGGGCGTACCCTTCAACATTGCTTCATATGCCCTCCTCACGATGATGGTGGCGCAGGTGTGTGGCCTGGAGCCCGGCGATTTTGTCCACAGCTTCGGCGACGCGCACATCTATTCGAACCATCACGAGCAGGTGGCGCTGCAGTTGTCGCGCGAACCGCGTCCCCTGCCGAAGATGCTGCTCAACCCCGCGCGCAAGAGCATTTTCGACTTCGTATACGAAGACTTTACCCTGGAAGGCTATGATCCGTGGCCGGCCATCAAGGCGCCCGTAGCCGTGTAAAAACGTTTATAACCGTTTAAAAACGCGTATGAAAGACAACATCAGCCTCATCGGCGCAGCCGCCGAAAACAACGCCATCGGCTACCGCGGCCTGATTCCGTGGCATATCCGCGAAGATTTCCAATATTTCAAACGCATCACGATGGGTCATCCCGTGATCATGGGCCTGGGTACCTGGCGCTCGTTCAGCGAACGCTGCCTTCCGGGCCGCCGCAACCTGGTGGTCACCGACCAGCCCCTCACCGAGGCCGACCGTGCTTCCGGCGCGGAGTTCTTCGGAACGCCCGACGAGGCCCTGGCTGCCGCTGCCGGCGCCCGCGAGATCTTCATCATTGGCGGCGGCATGATGTACCGGCAGATGATCGACCGCGCCGACCGCGTCTATGTAACCCGCATCCACACGGTTGTGGAGCCGGCCGATGCCTTCTTCCCGGTCATCGACCCCGAGAAATGGGTCGAGACGCTGCGCAGCATCCGTTATCACGACGAGGCCTCCGGGCTCGATTATACCTTCCTGCTGTATGAAAAACGCAAATAACCCCGGCCGCGAATCCTTCAGCAGCTCGTTCGGCATCCTGGTCGCCCTGGCCGGTTCCGCCGTGGGCCTGGGCAACCTCTGGCGTTTTCCCTACCTGGTGGGCGAGAACGGCGGCGCTGCCTTCATCCTGATTTACCTGATTTTCGTGTTCCTGCTGGGAATTCCCATCCTGCTGTCGGAGTTCATCATCGGACGCCGCAGCCAGGCCAGTGCGCGCAAGGCATTCCAGATCCTGGCGCCGGACGGACACTGGGGCTTCGTCGGCCTGATGGCGGTGCTCTGCTGCACGCTGATCCTGTCGTTCTACTCGGTCGTGGGCGGCTGGGGCCTGGAATACCTGTTCAAGGCCGTCAAATTCGAATTTACCAGGGCGAGCGACGAAAGCCTGTCCTCCATGTTCTCCTCCTTTTCTTCCTCGACCTGGGCTCCGCTGGTCTGCCACACGATCTTCCTGGGAGTGACGGCGGGCATTGTGGTGTCTGGTGTCAAGAAAGGCATCGAGAGCTTCTCGAAGGTGATGATGCCGGTGCTCTTTATCATCATGATCGGCATCGCCATCCGTTCGCTGACCCTGCCGGGCGGCGAGGCCGGCGTGGAATACCTGTTCAAGCCCGACTGGTCGGAAGTATCGGGAAAAACGCTGCTGGCAGCACTCGGCCAGGCGTTCTTTTCGCTGTCGCTGGGCAGCGGCATGGTGATTACCTACGGCTCCTATGTGAAGAAGCACGAGCACATCCTCAAGCTGTCGGTCGAGACAGCGCTGGCCGACACGCTGTTTGCGCTGATTGCCGGCTGTGCCATCATGCCGGCGGTGTTTGCCTTCGGCATCAGCCCGAGCGAAGGTCCCGGCCTGGTGTTCATCACCTTGCCCTACATTTTCGGCAAGCTGCCGATGGGCGGGTTCATCGCCATCCTTTTCTTCTTTGCGCTGTTGCTGGCGGCCCTCACTTCGTCGATCTCTGTGATGGAAGTGATTATCGCCTCGGCCATGGAAGAGTTCAAGCTGAAACGGAAAACGGCCGTCATTGCGGTGTTCCTGGGCATCTGGGTGCTGGGCTGCCTCTGCTCGCTGTCGCTGGGTATCCTCGGTGACTGGAAGGTTCTGGGCCGGACGATCTTCGACCTGTTCGACTATCTGTCGGCCAATGTGCTGATGCTCATCGGCGGCCTGCTGGTGGTCTTCTTTGTGGCTTGGAAGCTCGGCAAGAAGGCGATGCACGACGAACTTACCAACGGCGGCACCCTCAAGATTCCGAACTGGGTCATCGACACGCTCTACTTCCTCCTGCGCTTCATCGCCCCCACCGCCATCCTGATCATCATGATTGCGCAATATCTCTCCTGACGGTGGAGTGTTCAGTGTTCCTCGTTGCAGACGCCCTCGGCGCAACGAGGGTTCTGAACACGCCTCAGGAGAGCCCCGCCGGACGTAAGGAATTTGTCAGCTCAACGAATTCGTCGACGGAGAGTTGTTCGGGACGGGCATCGAGATAGGGGATGTAGGCGGGGAGCTGCGGGAGCTGGGAGAGGATAGGCTTGAGCGAGTTGCGGATGGTCTTGCGGCGCTGGTTGAAGGTCGTCTTGACCACGCGCTTGAAGAGCTCCTCGTCGCAGTCGAGCGAGCCGCGCTCGTTGCGTGTGAGGCGGATCACCGCACTCTTGACCTTGGGCGGCGGCAGGAAAGCCCCCTCACCCACCGTAAACAGATATTCGATGTCGTACCACGCCTGCATCAGCACCGACAGGATGCCGTAGGTCTTCGAGCCCGGCTCCGCCGCCATCCGCTCGGCCACTTCCTTCTGGATCATGCACACCACCTCGGGCACCTGCTCCCGGTAATCGAGCACCTTGAAGAAAATCTGCGACGAGATGTTGTAGGGGAAGTTGCCGATGATGGCAAAACGGCCCGGGAAGAGCTTGTGCAGGTCGAGTTTCAGGAAATCGGCCTCATAAAGATTCGGCGCAAGCTTGGGATAGTGTTCCAGCAGATAGCGCACCGACTCGCCGTCGAGCTCCACGACCTTCAGCTCGATATCGGGATCCTGGAGGAGATACTGCGTGAGCACACCGGTGCCCGGACCCACCTCCAGTACGGGCCCGCGGCTCCGGAGCGAAGCCACGATGGCCTGTGCGACAGCCTGGTCGGTGAGGAAATGCTGCCCGAGGGCTTTTTTGGGCCGGACGTGCTGCATTATTGTTCGATGAAGTGCCGGTACATCCGGATGATACTGCCTTCCAGCACGTTGTCGTCCATCCCTTCGGGATAGTGCGCGCCGCTGCAGATTACCACGAAACCATATTTTTCGTCCGGATGGAAGAACATGGCGCTGCGCAGGCCGTAAGCGCCGCCCGTGTGGCCCACGAGCGTGACACCCGGCACGAAATGGTCGTCGAGCCAGAGATTCAGGCCGTAGTGCTCCGGTTCGGAGCGGGGCGTCTGCATATTGCGGGAACTCTCTTCCGAGATGATGCGCACGCCGTCGGGCGTGGTGCCGTAGTTCATGTGCATCGTCATGTAGCGGGCCAGGTCGAGGCCGCTGATCTTCATGCCGCCGGTGGGCGAGAAGATCAGGGCGTCGTGGCCCATCTTGTAGTTGGCCACCTTCTCACTGCGGGGAGCGTAGGCCTCGTCGTAGTTGTCCACGTATTGGCCGGCCTCCGCATCCCAGTCGTAGAGGTGCGCGAAGCGGGCCTTGTCGAGCGAATCCACGCAGTAGCCGCCATAGAGGCCCAGCGGCTTCAGCACGTGGTTCACCACATACTGGTCGAAGCGCTCGCCGCTCACGCGCTCGAGGATGGTGCCGGCCAGGTTGAGGTTGAGGTTGCAGTATTCATAGCCGCCGCTGCCGGGCGCATAGTCGTTGTAGCAGGCACCGGCCGAGGTATTGATGTCGGGGTTGATGATGTCGATGGTGGTCCAGTAGCCCTGGCTGTCGTTGATGCTGGAAGTGTGCGAGAGCAGCATTTCCAGGGTGATGGGCACGTCGGGATACTTGGGGTTGCGCACCTTGAAGCCGAGCAGGTCGCTCACGTCGTCGGTCAGGGAGACTTTGCCCTGCTCCACGAGCTGCAGGAGGCTGGTGGCGGTAAACGACTTCGAGATGGAGGCGATGCGCCACAGCGTGGCGTCGTCGACCGGCTCCTTCGTGGCGAGGTCTTTCACGCCGAAATTGTGGTGGTAGATCACCTGGTTGTCCTTGACCACGGCGCAGGTGATGCCGGGCGCGTCGATTTCAGCAATATATGCTTCCATATCTTTTTCAAATTCCTTTTCGGGGCTGTTGCAGCCCGGCAGCAGCAGCGCGGCCACGAGGCCGCAGACAAGCAGGCGTTTTTTCATTTTTATGGGGTTTTTACAGATTCTCCTGGCGTTTTTTCGGGGTGGTTTCCGAAAATTCTCTTACAAAGATAGTATTCTGCTTCGATTTTTTCGGTATTTTTGCTTCTAATGAAAGAGAAAAACACCCCGGGAACCCCGATGCTCAAGCAGTATTTCGAGATCAAGGCACAGTATCCCGAAGCCCTGCTGCTCTACCGCGTCGGCGATTTCTACGAAACCTATGGCGACGATGCGCTCAAGGCCAGCCGCGTTCTGGGCATCGTGCTGACGCGCAAGTCGGCCGGAAGCGGCCAGTTCATCGAAATGGCCGGCATCCCCCATCACGCCATCGACAACTACCTGCCGCGACTGGTGCAGGCCGGCTACAAAGTAGCCATCTGCGACCAGCTCGAAGACCCGCGCCTGGCCAAAAAGCTGGTGAAGCGCGGCGTCACGGAACTCGTGACCCCGGGCGTGGCCTACAACGACAACCTGCTCAAGGCCGGCGAAAACAACTGGCTGGCCGCTTTCTCTTTCAGCGGCAAAACGGCCGGTATGGCTTTTCTCGACATCTCGACGGGCGATTTCAAGGTCGCCGAGGGCTCGCTCGACTACGCCGAAGTGCTGCTCGGCACCCTGGCGCCGCACGAGGTGCTGGTGGAACGCTCGTTTGTCGACGGCTTCCGGCAGCGTTTCGGCGACCGTTTCTGCATCACGGCGCTCGACCCTTGGGCCTTTGTGCCCGAGAACGCCCGCGACAAGGTGTGCGCACAGTTGGGCGTCAGCTCCCTGAAAGGCTTCGGCGTCGACCGGATGACGCAGGGCCTGGCTGCCGCCGGGGCGACGCTCTATTACCTCGAGATGACGCAGCATACCGCCCTGGGGCACATCCGTTCGCTCTCGCGCATCGACGAAGGGGAATTCGTGTGGCTGGACCGCTTCACCTTCCGCAACCTCGAGGTGTTCCAGTCGCTGGCCGGGGCCGAAGGGCGCTCGCTCATCGAAGCCATCGGCCGTTGCTGCACGCCGATGGGCGGCCGCCTGCTGCGGGAGTGGCTCTCGATGCCGCTCAAGGACATCGCCCGGCTCAACGCCCGCTACGACACGGTTGAGGCCTTCCTCGACGACGCCGAGATGCGCAACATCGTGCGCGACGAACTTTGCAACGTAGGCGACCTGGAGCGTATCGTGGCCAAGGCGGCGGCGGGACGCTTGCTGCCGCGTGAAGCGCTGCAACTGGCCCGCGCCCTCCGCGGCAGCGGCGCCATCCGCGCCACCATCGCCCGCCCCGGGCTGGAAGCCTGGTGTGAAGCACTCACCGACTGCGCCGACCTGGCTGAGCACATCGCCCGCACCCTGCTGCCCGAAGCCGCGGCTGCCCTGGGCAAGGGCGACGTCATCGCCCCGGGCGTGTCGCCCGAACTCGACAAGCTGCGCCAGACCCTGCACGGAGGCCGCCAGATCTTGCTCGACATCCAGCAGCGCGAGCGCGACGCCACCGGCATCGGCTCGCTCAAGATCGGCTACAACAACGTTTTCGGCTACTACCTCGAAGTCCGCAACAGCTTCAAGGACAAAGTGCCCGCCGACTGGGTACGCAAGCAGACCCTGGTCGGCGCCGAACGCTACATCACCGCCGAACTCAAGCAATACGAAGAGACCATCCTCGGTGCGGAAGAGAAGATTCTCGCCCTCGAGACCCGGCTTTACGGCGAACTGGTCGCCGCCATCCAGGACCGGGTGCCGGCCATCCAGCAGAACGCCCGGACGCTCGCCCAGCTCGACGTGCTCGCCGGCTTCGCCGTCCTGGCCTTCGACCAGGGCTACTGCCGCCCCGTGCTCAACGACTCCTTCTCCATCGACATCAAGCAGGGCCGCCACCCCGTCATCGAGCAGCTGATGCCCGACGGCGAGGAATATGTGGCCAACGACCTGCACCTCGATACCCAGCAGCAACAGATCATTATCCTTACCGGCCCGAATATGGCCGGTAAATCGGCTTTTCTGCGACAGACGGCCCTCATCTGTCTCCTTGCCCAGACAGGATGCTATGTGCCCGCAAAAAGCCTGAAAATGGGCATTGTGGACAAAATCTTCACCCGGGTCGGGGCGTCCGACAACATTTCCCGGGGAGAATCGACCTTCATGGTCGAAATGCTCGAGACCGCGACCATCCTCAACAACCTTTCCGACCGCTCGCTCGTGCTGCTCGACGAGATCGGCCGCGGCACCAGCACCTTCGACGGCATGTCCATCGCCTGGGCCATCGTCGAGCACATCCACACGCATTCCCGGGCCAAGACCCTCTTCGCCACGCACTACCACGAGCTCAACGAGCTGGAGAATCTCTATCCCCGCGTACACAACTACCACATTTCCGTCAAAGAGGTCGACGGACAGATCCTCTTCCTGCGGAAACTCTGCCCGGGCGGCGTGGCCCACAGTTTCGGCATTCATGTGGCGCGGCTTGCCGGCATGCCCTCCGACGTGGTGTACCGGGCCGAGAAGAAGCTCCGCGAGCTGGAGGCCGCCGCACCCGACCTTTCGGGCGAGAAGCGCGCCGCCGAGACTCAGGGCGTGCAGCTGTCGCTCTACCAGCTCGACGACCCGCTGCTGCTCGACATCAAGGAAGAACTCACACGTATCGATATCAACAAAATGTCCCCGCTTGATGCGTTCGACACGCTGCGGGGTCTCAAGAAAAAAATAGGACTGTAGGAGAAGGAGACTGACGGGATGGGAGATTACCTGGCGCAGACCCTCAGGGAATTGAGGGCCGACCGCTTCCGCACGCGGCTGTCGCTGCTGGGCGTTGCAGTGGGAATTTTTTCGATTGTGGCGGCGCTGACGCTGGTCGATGCCGTACAGCAGAGTGTCCGGGACGGCTTTTCGGCCTATGGCGGCGACGTCCTCTTCGTCGAGCGCGTGCCGCTGGAACCCGACCTGGACGAGGACGGGCACTTCCGCTGGTGGGAATATGCGCTGCGGCCTGAGCCTACTTGGCGGGAATACCGCTATCTGGAAGAGCAGGGGGCCGGAGATGCGTTATCCGAGGCGGCTTTCGTGCGCTACGGGCAGGAACGCGTGGGCGTGGCCGGGCAGTGGCGCCTGCTCGTGCAGCTGCCCCTGGCCGAAGGCCGGGGCTTCACGGAACGCGAGCTCTCCGAAGGAGCTCCTGTTGTCATTGTTGGCGCTGAAGTGGAGCGGGCCGACAAGCGACGGCCCCGTCCGGGCGAGGCACTCTGGATCGAGGGCATGCGCTACGAGGTGATCGGGATTTTCGCGAAGGCGGGCGCCAACACCGTCAGTACGGTCGATGCCGACCGGGTGCGGCTGGTACCGGCCCGGACCCTGAGGGAAGAAGAGGTCGTGCGGAGCAGCATCCTGCTGGGCGGCGCCGATGCCGAAGCCGTGCACGCGCTGATGCGCAACTGCCGCCGGCTGGGGCCGCTGCAGGCCGACAATTTCGCGCTCAACCGACTTTCCTTCTTGCTCGACGAAATCAACGAAGTGTTCTCCCTCCTGTCGAAAATCGGCTGGATCGTCGGCTTCTTCTCATTGCTGGTCGGCGGCTTCGGCATCGCCAACATGATGTATGTCTCCGTGGAAGAGCGGCGGCCGCAGATCGGCATCTGCCGGGCACTGGGCGCACGCCGGCGCGACATCGTCCGGGAGTTTCTGGGCGAGGCGGCCGTCCTGTCACTGATCGGCGGTCTGGCGGGCCTGACGGGAGTCCAGGGGATGCTGCTGATCGTGAAACTATGGGCGGCAGCCGGCAGCAGCTTGCCGCTTGTTCTTTCCCTGCGGGCAGCCCTTTCGGGCATGGCCGCTGCCCTCGTCATCGGCTTGGTCGCTGGCGTCGCCCCTGCCCGTACGGCAGCCCATCTACCGCCTGCAGAAGCGATAGCCGGCACAATATAAAAAAGAAGGGCAACCGAAGTGGTTGCCCTTGATTTTATCAGTACTGACTTTCGTCAGATTAGAATCGATAACCGATTGTGAGTGAAGGGAATGCGAATGCACGGAGGTTGTGGTTCGTC
>CACZWU010000046.1 GCA_902784965.1 uncultured Bacteroidia bacterium
AAGTGTATGAGCTGATCATGGAGGACCTCAACTATGCCGTCGATAAACTCGAAGGCGCTTCCCGTACCTCCAAGATGTACGTCGACGGCAACGTGGCCCACGGCCTCCGCGCCCGCGCCCTCCTGGAAATGGGCAAGTACCAGCAGGCTTACGACGATGCAGAGGCCGCTATGAGGGGTTACACTCCGGCCACCCTCGCCGAAGTGTCCGTTCCGGCCTTCTATGACATCAACGACCATAACTGGATCTGGGGATATGACATGATCACCGACCTCGCGATGAACTACCGCTACGCCACGACCTCTTCCTGGCTGCGTTCGTTCTCCGCATGGGGCTACGCACCTGCCTGCCAGGTGTACACCTGCATCAACAAGATCCTGTGGGACAAGATCCCCGCTTCCGATATCCGCAAGCAGTGGTGGGTTGACGAGAACCTTGAATCGTCGCTGCTCGACGGCCTCAAATGGCCCGGTTTCGACGATGTAGCCAACGCCAACGACGGTGGTGACGCCAAACTCCCCTACCTCCCCTACACGAACGTCAAGTTCGGTTGCTTCTCGATCGGTACCACTTCCAACGACGAAGACATGGTGCTGATGCGTGCTGAGGAGATGATCCTGATCAAGGCCGAGTGCAAGGCCCGCATGGGCGAAAACGCCAGTGCTACTGCGATCCTCGAAGACTTCGTCCAGACCTACCGCGACGCTAGCTACTCCGCTTCGCGCAGTGGCCGCGCCCTGCTCGACGAGATCTGGTTCCAGCGCCGCGTCGAACTCTGGGGTGAAGGCTTCTTTGTCTCCGACATGAAACGCTTCAACAAACCGCTTGTCCGTTTCCACGACGACAAGGGCAACATTGCCGCCGCTTTCCGTTTCAACCTCCCCGCCGACGATCCCTGGTTGCTGATGCGCTTCCCGCAGGGCGAGCTCAACACCAACTTCGGTATTGTTGACAATACGGGCGGTCACCAGCCTGTCACCGACGAGAATCCTACGCTCCGTGACGGTGTCACCGACTAACCTTTTAATATGGAACAGATTATGAAAAAGATATTCCTTTCCCTTCTGTTTGTTCTCCCCTTCCTCTTCGCCTGCCAGCCGCAGGTCGATCCGTACACTCCGGGTGAAGAGGACGTAGCCGGATGCTACGGCGTGTATTTCCCGTCGCAGGCAGCCACGGGCAGCCATACGCTCGACCCGACGATGGCCAAGGTTGCGAACTTTACGGTGATGCGTAAGAACACCAACGGCGCCATCACGGTCCCTGTGACCGCCGTCGCCTCGGAGAACGTCTTCAACGTCGGCCCGCTTACCTTTGCCGACGGTCAGTCAGAAACGACCCTGACGGTGGAATTCCCGACCATCGAGGATGGCAAGACCTATAACCTGAGTCTCCAGCTCGACGATCCCCAGTATGTCTCGAAGTATCTCAACCAGCCCATCGCCATCGACTACTCGGTGATGAGCGTGCAGTGGGTCGACTTCGGCCACGCCACCTTCTATGAAGGCTGGTGGGGTGAGGTCCACACCGCGAATATCAAGTACTACGAGGTAAACGGCGTCCGTACCTGCGTGGCGGAATGCGACGAAGGCAACGGCATCTGGGGTGACACCGTAGACGCTACCATCCAGTTCACCTGGTACACCAAGAACACCAACAGCGACGGCTACCAGCTCGTGGCCATTCCGAAGCAGTACTTCGGCTTCGACTACAACGACTGGACCTCCAAACCGGTCGAAGAAGCCGTGTCTCCGGTGTTCCTGTACGACTACTACACCTACTGGATCGAGCGCGGCGAAAGCCTCGGCACCTTCTTGGAATTCGCCGCCAATTACGGCGACCTCGACGGCAGCTATCCGGTGTCCTACTACGACGGCAACGGTGGCTTCTACTTCAATGCCCGCTACTACATCCCCGGTCTGGGCGGCTTCAGCCCCGATCCGTTTGAACTGGTGGCCATCGTAGACGGTTACACCCGCGTGGACTACTCCATCTCCGGTGAGACCGACTTCAGCGACGAAGGCGAAGTGCCCGTGTACCTGACCGTCGGTCCTGACGTCGACCAGGTCGTGTTCTGCGCCTATCCGGGCGAACTGACCCCGGCACAGGTCGAGAACAAGGTAGTCAACATCCAGGAAGACGACAATGCCGAGTACATCAGCGAATTTGAGGAAGGCGAAGGCGAGAAATACGCTGACTTCAGCCTCAACCTCGGCGAAACGGGCTTCTACACCCTCGTCGCCGTTACCCTCGATGCCAAAGGCAACAAGCAGGAATACACCTCCGTGCTGCTGAACTACGTATCGGCTGAAGACGAGGAGACCTACAAGGTCATGGTCGACGTCGGCACCGAAGAAGTGCCCGAGCGCTACGAAGGCTTCACGCCGCAGACCTCCTTCGCCTACTGGGTGAAGGGTGAGGATCTGACCGATGCTCACGTGGCCATCTACAAATACGACACCTTCGTGAAGCAGCAGGAAGCCGTCATGAACGACATCAAGTACAATCACGCTGTGAGTGAAGACGTCCTGGCACAAATCAACCAGAACGGCGGTTACTTCACCGTCGCCGACGGCCTGAACCCGGACACCGAATATCTCGTGGTCGTATGGGCTACCAACGGCCTGGAACAAGCCTGGACCGCTAGCTACTGGGCTACCGAACCGCTGCCGTACGAGTGGAACTACCTCGGCAAGGGCCAGCTGACCGACGATATCTGCACCCTCTTCAACGGCGTCGAGCCCAACACGGTGCCTTGCGATGTCTATGAAGAAGTGAGCCATCCGGGCCTGTACAAGGTCAACGGCTACCAACTCCCGCTCTGCGCCGCCATCTTTGGCATCAGCGAAGAGGAAGAGATGGAATACGAGGGTGAAGACTGGCGCAACAGCGACCTGATCATCGACGCCCAGAACCCTGCCGACGTCCGCATCGACCTTCAGGACTACGGCGTATGCCTGAGTGACAGCTATGGCTTCTTCAGCATCACGTCGATGTACCAGGGCGAACCGTTCTCCATCGGTACCCTCACCGATGGCGTGATCGCCTTCCCGACGGCCGGCGGTCTGCTCGGCCAGCTCGGATCGAGCCTGTATCGCGTCAACGCCAACGGCGCCTTCCAGATTGTCCTGCCGAATGCCAATGCCGCTCCGGCAGCCGCTCCGGCCAGCAACCACTTCCAGAAGAACTCTGCACCTCAGAAAGAATTCTTCTACAAGGTGCGTCCGGACAAGTTTGAGCGCGGCACCATCAAGTCTGCCAAGGCCGAAGTGACCAAGATCAGCCACAAGGCCCAGAAAGCTTCGAGAGAACTCGTCAAAGACTAGTTCCGAGAACGATACTTACTGAGAAGGCCCGGGTGAACAGCCCGGGCCTTTTTCTTGGTACGATTGTGGGAACTTTGCCCGAAAAACCGTATATTTGTATTTATGATACAGCGAAAATACTTTTCAATGCTGATGCTGGCGGCTGCGCTGCTGCTGCCGGCATCGTGTGTGGAAAACCTCGATCCGAACGGTCCTGCCGTTCCGACCCCTTCCACCCAGGTTTTGACAAAAGTGGCGAACCAGTCCCTGGACTCTGATTCCGGAACCCTGCTGCTCCGCCTCAGCCAGGCGCCGGACGCCGGACTGATGGACCTGCTGCGCGCCAAAGGAGCCGTCAGCGTGGAACGGCTGTTTACCAGCACCCCCGGCAAGGAGGAACTGGAGCAGCGTTTCGGCTTGGATCAATGGTATCTGATAGCGTTCCCCGATGCGCTCGACAAAGAGCAGATGGCGGCTTCCTTCGCGGAACTGGACGCTGTCCGCACCGTCGAATACAACAGTTTCTTCCATAAGACCTCCGATTGCATCACCTATCCCTACACCGGGCCGGTCACGCCGGCGACCAAGGCCGACGCCATTTTCAACGACCCGATGCTGCGCGACCAGTGGCAATACGCCAACCACGGCAACACGTCCATCGCCACGACCGCCTATGCGGGCGGTGACATCAACGTAGAGCCTGTCTGGCAGACCCTGACCACGGGCGACAACGCCATCATCGTAGCCGTCATCGACGAAGCGGTACAGGCCACCCATCCCGACCTGGCCGCCAACATGTGGTTCAACGAGAAGGAAAGGAACGGAAAACCGGGAGTCGATGACGACGGCAACGGCTACATCGACGATATCAACGGATTCAACTTCGTCGATATGACGGCCGAATACGACCTGTTCTCCATCGGCAACTCCGGACACGGTACCCACTGCGCCGGCTCCATCGCCGCCGTCAACAACAATGGACAGGGTGTCTCCGGCGTGGCGGGAGGCTCCGGCAAAGGCGATGGCGTCCGCATCATGAGCTGCCAGATCTTTACCGGCAACCAAGACGAACAGCACCCGGGATCCCGTGGCGCTACCGTATCCAACACGGCCAAAGCCATCAAATATGCCGCCGACAATGGCGCCTCGCTCATCTCCTGTTCTTACGGTTACAGCGCCGGCGCGTTCAAGAGCGACAACGCCTATATGAAGCAGGGCGGAGCCGAAGCCGACGCCATCCACTACTTCGAGGCTTGCAAGAACAACGACGTGCTCGATGGCAACGTCGTATCGGCCTTCGGACCCGATTACCTGCCGACCTACTACACCAACTACGGCCCTGGCTGCAACATCACCGCCCCGGGCGGTGAGGCCTATCTGGCCCCGTGGACCAGCTACGCCGCCCTGATCCTGTCGACCCTGCCGCCCGAGCTCAACGACGGCAAAGCCTATGGCTATATGCAGGGGACCTCGATGGCCTGCCCGCACGTAACCGGCGTTGCCGCACTCGGTCTGGCCTACGCGCGCAAACTGGGCAAGCATTTCACGGTCCAGGAATTCAAGAATCTGCTCGTGACCTCCGCCCGCGACTTCGACACGCGGCTCAACGGCACGAAGACCTATGCCGTCTCCTCCCGGAAACAGCTGAACCTGTACGAATACCGCAAACAGATGGGCAGCGGCGCCATTGACGCCTGGCTGCTCTGCATGCAGATCGAAGGCATCCCCTGCCTCACCGCCAAGGTCGGTGAGAACCAGTGGCTCGACATCTCGCCCTATTTCGGCACGGCCTCCATCAACCTCACCTATCTGGGCCGCACCGAAGGCGAAGGCAACAACACCAAATACTACATCGAAGTCTCCGATGAGGTGAAGAACGCCCTCGGCCTGGCAGAAGAGCCCTATGTCCAATACGGTCGCCTGTGGGTCCATCCCACCAAGATCGGCGCCGCCAAGATCACGGTCAAGGCCGTGGGCGGCGGCACGGAGGTCGGTGGCGGCGACAAGATCGGCGGCATGGCCATACACCACGATATTTCAATCATAGCGCGGAACCTCAAGAGTTCCAATGGAGGATGGTTATAATGAAACGTTTCCATGCAATCGCAGCAATCCTGCTGCTCGCACTCCCCTTCCTTTCCGCCAACTGCCACCACGAACCCGAGGAGGATCCGCTGGTGATCGACGGCCAGTGGCAGATCTCGCATTTCTCCACAAAGAGTGTCAGCATCGGCGGCCAGACCGTCGACGTCTATATCGATTTCCAGACGGGCGGCAACTTCGAGATGTACCAGATGCTCGGCACCGGCCGCTACCGCAAGTTCACCGGCACCTGGAAACTCACCGACAAGCTGCTGACCGGCAGCTACACGGGCGGACAGGCCTGGGCTTCCTCCTATGAGGTGATCATGGACGATTCCCGTACCCAACTGACGCTCACCTCCACCTCCACGCCCCAGGAGATATCCACCTACCGCAAGCAGACCATTCCGCAAGACGTCATCAACAACGCCCTGTAACGGCGAAGCTGCGGGTGGGTTGTAAAAAAGAGGGTTGGCTCATCGGCCAACCCTCTTTGATGCATCAATCGGCTACTAATAAGTCCGCACCAGCGGACCGCCGGAGGCCGGTACTTTGCTAAACCCCGCTCACATACGCACAACTCCCAGCCTTAGCAAAGTACTAAGGCCGGGAGGCGCGGGGTTTGGGGCAGAGCCCCAGTTAATTAGATAATTCCCTGCTCGAGCATAGCAGTCGCGACCTTCATGAAGCCGGCGATGTTGGCGCCCTTCACATAGTCGATCGTGCCGTCCGGCTGGGTACCGTACTTCACGCAGGCCTCGTGGATAGAGTCCATGATGAAGTGCAGCTTCTCGTCGACTTCCTTGCCGCTCCAGCTGATGTGCGAAGCGTTCTGCGTCATCTCGAGGCCCGAGGTAGCCACGCCACCGGCGTTGACAGCCTTACCCGGAGCGAAGAGGATGCCGTTGTGCTGGAAGAAGTGGATGGCACCCGGCTGGCAGCCCATGTTGGACACCTCGCAGCAGCACCAGCAACCGTTGGCCTTCAGTTCCTTCGCATCGTCTTCGGAAAGCTCGTTCTGGAAAGCGCAAGGAAGGGCGATGTCGCACTTCACGCTCCAGGCCTTCTTGCCGGCGGTGAACTTGGCCTTGCCCGGGAACTTGGTAGCCATATCTTCCACCTTGTTGCGGTTGGAAGCACGCATCTCGAGCATGTAGTTGATCATCTCAGGCGTGATGCCGTCGGGAATCTCGCAGACACCGTCCGGACCGGAGATGGCGACCACCTTCGCACCGAGCTCGCGGGCCTTGGTAGCGGCACCCCAAGCCACGTTGCCGAAGCCGGAGAGGGCCACGGTGCAGCCTTTGATGTCCTTGCCAGCCTTGTGCAGCAGGTTCTGCACAAAGTAGAGGGCACCGAAACCGGTAGCCTCAGGACGGAGGATCGAACCGCCCCAGGTAGCACCCTTGCCGGTCAGCACACCCGTGTTGTACTGACGGGCGAGCTTCTTGTACATACCGTAGAGGAAACCAATCTCGCGGCCACCGACACCGACGTCACCAGCGGGGACATCCTGGTCCGGGCCGATGCACTGCCAGAGTTCGGTCATAAAGGCCTGGCAGAAACGCATGATCTCGTCGTTGCTCTTGCCCACCGGGTCGAAGTCGGAACCACCTTTGGCACCACCCATCGGGAGGGTCGTCAGGGCATTCTTGAAAGTCTGCTCGAAGCCGAGGAACTTCAGCATCGAAGGAGTCACAGCCTTGTGGAAGCGGAGACCGCCCTTGTACGGGCCGATCGCGCTGTTGAACTGGATGCGATAACCGAGGTTGGTCTGCACCTTGCCGGCGTCGTCGACCCAGGTCACGCGGAACGTGAAGATACGGTCGGGTTCGACCATACGTTCGACGATCTGTGCCTTCTCAAACTCAGGATGCTGGTTGTACACTTCCTCGATGGAGTCGAGGACCTCGCGGACTGCCTGGAGATATTCGCTCTCACCCGGATGTTTCCGCTCGAGGTTCGCCATAATTTCAGCTACTTTCATAGTTGGTTTTTAATTATTTAAAAAATTGTTAAACTATAGGGTTTGTTGGTTTTGATTTGCCGTTTATTCCACGGTCCAAGTGGCGCCGCTGTGGAGCAGCTCGTCCATACAGGTGATGGGCGAAGCCTGCTTGACCTGCGTGAGCTGGTCACGGACGCGGTCGTCGTAAGTCGGTTCATTCACCTGACGGATCACGCCCAGGGCCACCGGGAAGTCGGGATACTTCATATTGATGAGCTGGTTCTGGATGGCAGTATCCTCGGCGTGGGCATCGTGGACGAGGAGTTTGTCGACGGTGATGCCGTTCTCTCCGATCTTGACCACCTTGAGTTTGCCGTGTTCCAGAATCAGGCCTTTGTCCTTGTCCTTGCCGAATACCATCGGTTCGCCGTGACGCAGGGTGATGGTGCGGTCGGCGCGGTACTCGCGGTCGGAAATGGTGCTGTGGGCGCCATCGTTGAAGATCACGCAGTTGGTGAGCATCTCGCAGACCGAGCATCCGTCGTGGGCGGCAGCGGCGACGAAGATCTCCTGGTTCAGGGCCAGTTCGCTGTCCAGGCTGCGGGCGAAGAAGGTGCCGCGTGCGCCGAGCACGAGCGATCCGGGGGTGAAGGGATTCTCGACGGTTCCGTAGGGCGAGGTCTTGGTGATCTGGCCCAGCTTGGAAGTCGGCGAGTACTGGCCTTTGGTCAAACCGTAGATCTGGTTGTTGAACAGGATGATGTTGATGTCAATGTTACGACGGATGGCATGGATGAAGTGGTTGCCGCCGATAGCGAGGGCGTCGCCGTCACCGCAGGCCTGCCACACGGACAGCTCGGGATTGGCGACCTTCACGCCGGTGGAGATGGCCGTGGCACGTCCGTGGATGCTGTGGAAACCGTAGGTATTCATATAGTACGGAAGGCGCGACGAACAACCGATGCCCGAAATGAACACCAGGCGCTCCTTGCTGTAGCCGCGCTGTTCGCATACCTGCGGAAGGGCACGATGGATGGCTGCCAGGACGGCGTGATCGCCGCAACCCGGGCACCAGCGGACTTCCTGGTTGCTCTTGAAATCTTGTGCTGTATATCTCATGATGCTTCCTCCCGTTAAAGAATTCCATTGACGGCGTCCACGATCTCCTTCACGATGAAAGGCTGGCCCTGGACCTTGTTGTACTGCAGATAGCTGTACTGCGGCAGTCTGGCGCGCAGATAGTCGGCGAACTGGCCGCTGTTGAGTTCGCACACGATAATCTTCTTGTAGCGGGCGAAGATCTCGGCGGTGTTCTTCGGCAGCGGGTTGATGAAGTCGAAGTGGCAGAGGGCCACGCTCTTGCCTTCAGCCTGCAGTTCGTGCAGCGCGGTGTAGAGGTGACCGAAGGTGCCGCCCCAGCCCACGATCAGGACCTCGGCCTCTTCGGGGCCGATGACCTTCTGCTCGGGAATATAGTTGGCCAGGCGGGCCACTTTCTCGGCGCGCTCGGCGACCATCTTGGCGTGGTTTTCAGGGTCGGAAGAGATGACACCGGCGGTGTTCTTCTCCAGGCCGCCGACGCGGTGTTCCAGACCGGCTTTGCCCGGGAACGCCCACTTGCGGGCATAGGACTCGGGATCCCGTTCAAAAGGCTTGAAAGCGCCTTCGCATTGGTCGATTACGGGCGGATTGATGGCAGGATAGTCCTTCATCGAAGGAATCTTCCACGGCTCGCTGCCGTTGCCCAGGAACCCTTCCGTCAGCAGGATCACCGGCATCATGTGCTCCATGGCGTATTTGCCGGCATAAAAGGCGGCGTCGAAGCAATGGCTCGGCGAGTGAGCTGCGATCACAGCGATCGGGCATTCACCGTTGCGGCCATAGAGGGCCTGCACCAGGTCGGTCTGCTCGGTCTTGGTCGGGATACCGGTGGAAGGGCCGCTGCGCTGGACGTCGACCAGCACGAGCGGAAGCTCGGTGATCATCGCCAGGCCGAGTGCCTCGCTCTTGAGCGAGAGGCCAGGGCCGGAGGTGGTGGTCACGGCGAAGTTGCCGGCATAGGCGGCACCGATGGCGGTGCAGATGCCAGCGATCTCGTCTTCGGCCTGCAGGGTCTTCACACCGAGGTTCTTGTGAATGGCCAGTTCCTCGAGGATGGCCGTGGCCGGGGTGATCGGATAGGAACCGCAGAAGAGCGGACGTCCACTCTTCTCGGAGGCGGCGATCAGGCCCCAGGCCGTTGCCTGGTTGCCGCTGATGTTGCGGTAGACACCTTTTTCCTGCTTGGCCGGCTTCACCGTATAGGTGTTGGCGATGGCCTGGATGTTGGCGGCATAGTTGAAACCGTCGAAGAGCACCTTCTTGTTGGGCTCGATGAGCGCCGGTTTCTTCTTGAACTTCTTCTCCAGGTAGGCATAGGTGTACTCGAGCGGACGGTTGAACATGTAGAAGCACATGCCGAGCGTAAACATGTTCTTGCAACGCACGATGGCCTTCTGGTCCATTCCGCTGTCCTTGAGACTCTCCTTGGTCAGCGTCGTGATGGGTGAGTAGATGATATTGCGGTCCTCGATCCGGAGTTCCGTGACCGGGTCCAGCGTGGCATAACCCGCTCTTTGGATGAGCGCTTCATCGAACGTGTCCGTGTCGATGATGATGGTTGCAGTCGGTTTGGCCCATTTCGCATTGGCGCGAAGGGCGGCAGGGTTCATGGCCACCAGCACATCACAAAAATCTCCGGGCGTATTGACTTCGCCCGATCCGATATGGACCTGGAAGCCGGAAACGCCGGAGACGGTGCCGTGCGGAGCACGTATTTCTGCCGGATAGTCGGGGAAAGTGGATATCTCGTTGCCGTACAAGGCCGAGGCATCTGCGAACAAAGTGCCCGTCAGCTGCATTCCATCGCCCGAATCTCCACAAAACCTAATTACAACATCCTGGGTGTCGATTACTTTATGTTGCATAGGTTAAAATTAGGTATATAAGGTTAGTTGGTTTGCTCGTTCTCGCCACCCAGCTGGGTCGGGGCCACCTTTTCGGCAGGGATACCCAGTTCTTTCTTCGCAAGCGGGAGCAGGTCGAGGCTCACGGTGTCGTCATAGTAGATGAGCGCACCCGACGACAGGTCGAAGACATACACCAGGTTGTTGGCTTTGGCCACCTTGGTGAGGGCGTTCTGGGCCTTCTCGATGACGGGCTGCATCAGCACCTGCTGCATCTGTGCCATCTCCTGCTGGGCGGTCTGCTGGAACTGCTGCATGCGCTGGCCGAGCTCCTGAAGCTCGCGCTGCTTGGTCTCAAGCACCACCGGTGCCCATTCGTTGCTCTTCCGCTGATACTCATTCACCTTGTTGTTGTACTCGGTCTCCATTCCTTCCAGCGTCTCGATCAGGTCGTTCTGATAGGCCTGCAACTTGACGATGGCGGAATCCCGCTCGCTCATCAGACTGATCAGCTCATTGGTGTTGATGTGTCCGAACTTGAGGTTCTGCGCCTGGGAAAGCGCACCGAACGAGAGTACACAAAAAGCAAGAAGTACGATTTTTTTCATTTCTTTCAATTTTGGATTATCAAAGTTAGAGATTTTCGAAATAACGTTCAATCACACGGCGCGTAATGTCGAGTGATTCATTCTTGTAAACCACCCCCTGTACGGCAGCCAGGTCGATGACCAGGTCGTATCCGCCGGCACTGGCGATTTCTTCGATGGCCCGGTTCACGTCTTTGCGGATGGGGGCCAGCAATTCTTCGGCTTTCTGGGCCATGATGCCGTCTTCGCCGAAGTAGATCTTCTGTTTTTCCTGCACCACGCGCTCCTTGGAGATGATTTCATTCTCAGCATTCTGCCGCTGGGCTGCCGTCATCGACTGGCGGGCGCTCTGGTAGTTCTGGTAGAGGGTTTCAATCTTGCCGAGTTCGGTCTCGATGGTCGCTTTGTATCTGTCCGAGAGCGCGTCGAGCTGGGATTGCGCAGCCAGGTAGGCCGGAATCTCACCCAGGATCGTCTCGGTGTTCACATAGGCAATCTTCTGCGCGCGGGCCGTGCCGAGGCAGGCGAGCAGCGCAACGAGGGCGATAAGGGTTCTCTTCATGGCTATCAGGTTAGAATTGTTGTCCGATCAGGAAATGGAAATGGCTCTTGTCCTTGCCCGGCTCGTTGTCGAAGCCCCAGCCCCAGTCGATGCCCAGCAGGCCGACCACGGGCAGGAAGACTCGCAGGCCGACACCCGCCGAACGCTTGATCTGGAACGGATTGAAGTTCCGGATGTCGGACCAGCTGTTGCCGCCTTCCAGGAAGAGCAGCGCAAAGATGGTGGAACTGGGCTGCATGATCACGGGATAGCGGAGCTCCACCGTGAATTTGTCGTACACGTTGCCGGCATAAGCACCGTCGACATACGGCGTCAGCGAATAGTTGTCGTAACCGCGCAGGCCGATCACCTCGTTGCCGTAGGTGTTGTAGCCCGACATGCCGTCGCCACCCAGGATGAAGCCCTCGAACGGCGAATAGCCCCATTTCTTGTTGTAGTAGCCCAGATAACCGAACTGGGCACGGGTCATCAGCACCAGGTCGCCCACCAGCCGGGTATAGACCGAGCCCTTGAAGGTCCACTTGTGGTATTCGATCCAGCGGTAGTGGTCCTGGACGCTCATGCTGTTGTAGTCGATGCTCGAACCACCCTTGCGCAGCAGCGACCACGGCGGGGTGAGCTGGATGGTGAAGTTCAGGTCGGCACCCTGGCGCGGGTAGATCGACTGGTCGGTGGAGTTACGCGACAGCGAGGTCGACCAGCTGATGTTGTGCGAACGTCCCGTCTTGTAGATAAAGTAGTAGTTCCAGTCCTGGAGGTTATAGGACTGCCAGTTGATGGCGTTGTAGAGCACGAAGTAGTTGTCGGGCCATTTCAGGCGGGTGCCCAGGCCGATGGCGGCACCATAGACCTCCATGTACTGGTCGTCGTTGAGCACCTGATAATAATAGGTGGAGTACGAGTTGGTCTGGCGGGTGAAGTAGGCCGAGATGTTGAGGGATGTCGGCTTCTTGCCGGTCAGCCAGGGTTCCACGAAATTGGCCGTGAAGGCCGTGTAGTACGAGCCGTTGGTCTGGAAACGCAGGGAGAGCGTCTGCGCATCGCCGAGCGGGACGGGACGCCAGGCTTCCTTGCGGAAGAAGTTGGACGTGGAGAAGTTGTTGAAACTCACGCCCACCGTACCCACGAACATGCGGTTGCCCCAGCCACCCGAGAGTTCGAGTTGGCTGTTGGCCTTCTCCTGCACGTTGTAGGCGATGTCGACGGTATTGTTGGTGGAATTCGGAATCAGGCTGTAGCCCTTGGCCGGGTCGACGGCGTACTCCGGGTCGAAGTGGCCCATCGAGGAGATCTCACGCACGGAGCGTTCGAAATCGGTCTGGCGGTACAGATAGCCCGGACGCGTGAAGACGGCGCGGCGGACCACCTTCTCGTTGGTGATGGTGTTGCCGTTGACGATGATGTTGTTGAAGGTGGCGGGCTTGCCCTCGACGATGCGCATCTCGACGTCGACGGAATCG
>CACZWU010000047.1 GCA_902784965.1 uncultured Bacteroidia bacterium
TCGGCTGTAAGACAGTGGTTTCGTTTTATAACCTAAAATTTCATCTATGTTCGTTTCAAAAAAACTTGGCCGTTTTCTCGCGGCTATGTGCGCAGTGGTCCTCTCAGCAGGGTCGCTGCTGGCTCAGAACATGACCGTCACCGGTAAGGTGGTGGACAAGAACAACGAGCCGATCATAGGTGCCTACGTGGTCGTCCTTGGCACGACTACCGGAACATCCACGAACGTGGACGGTGGTTATGCAATCAACGTGCCCGCCAATGGTACCCTTCAGTTCACCTGCATCGGCTACAAGACCCAGGAGGTCGCCGTGGCAGGCCGCAAGGTCGTCGACGTCATCATGGACGATGACGCCCTGATGCTCGAAAACGCCGTCGTCGTCGGTTTCGGTAAGCAGAAGAAAGCGAACCTGACCGGCGCCGTCGCTTCGATCGATGCGTCACAGCAGTTGGACAGCCGTCCTATCCCTGATATCGGACGTGGTCTCCAGGGCGCAACGCCTGGTCTGAACGTGCGTATCGCATCGACTGAGGTCGGTTCCGACGCCATCATCCGCATCCGCGGCCAGGTCGGTTCCTACAACGGTTCGGCAGCGCCGCTGATCCTCCTCGACAACGTCGAGATCCCGTCGCTGAACTACGTCAACCCCGATGACGTCGAGTCGATCTCCGTCCTGAAGGACGCCGCCTCCGCTTCGATCTACGGTGCGAAGGCCGCCTTCGGTGTGATCCTGATCAACTCGAAAAAGGGTGCCAAGGAGAAAGAGACCGTGCGCGTGACCTACAACGGCAACGTGTCGTTCCAGAACCTCGTGAACATGGGCGGCATTGCCGATGTCGACGGTCTGCACTACACGGTTGAGGCCGCCGAACGTCTCGGCACCTACACCCCGGTGGGCGCTTTCTGGCTCATCGACCGCGCCGGCTACGAGGCCGCCGTGGCATGGAAGGAGAAATACGGCAAGACGATCGGTGCAGACGACCCGATGGTGTACGGCCGTGACTGGTACGTGGACGCTTCGAACCGCAAGATCGGTGTCCGTACCTATAATCCTTACGACTACTACGTGCGCAAGAACGCCCCGACCAACAGCCACAATATCTCGGTGGCCGGCAGCAAGGGCAAGACCAACTTCAACATCAGCCTCGGCTACCTCCACCAGAACGGTATGCTGAAAGTGACGGACAACGACTGGTACAAGCGTTACAACGCCAACGTCCGCGTCGACACGCAGATCAACGATTTCGTGAACGTCCACGCCGGCATGATGTACACCAACTCCACCAAGAGCTGGGCCTACGCCACCTCGTCGACCACGGCCGACGTCTGGTACTACCTCTACCGCTGGGGACCTACCTATCCGCTGGTCGACAAGGACGAGTACGGCAACAACATCCGTACGGGTGTCTATGAGCTGAAGACCGCCAACCAGGCGACCATCAAGAAGAACTACGTGAGCGTGAACGCCGGCGTGACGGTGACCCCGGTCAAGAACTGGAACATCATCGTCGACTACACCTATTCCAACAACAACTCGCAGGAACGCGATCCCGGTATCCGCTACTGGGCCGGCAACTCCTGGAGCGCCGCCGTCAACGTGGACGGCACGACGATGGCAAACAACGAGTGGTATGCCTACAACGGCCTGCCGCAGAGCTTCGTCGCCAAGCAGCTCCAGCAGCAGGACTACACTTCGAGCTACGACCTGATCTACCAGGATTCCTACACTTCGGAGCGCAACACCTGGAACGTGTACACTGACTATGCACTGGACATCGCCAACGCGCACCGCTTCAACTTCATGCTCGGTATGAACTCCGTGGGTTACAAGTACACGGGCGTTTGGGGCCAGCGCAAGGACCTGCTCGACATCAGCAACCCGCAGTTCGCCCTGGCAACCGGTACGCAGACTTCGGGTGGTGACGCCTCCTGGAGCTCGACCCTCGGTTTCTTCGGCCGTATCAACTATAACTACAAGGAGCGCTACCTGTTCGAGGCCAACCTCCGTTACGACGGTACCTCGAAGTTCCCGAAACACCTGAAGTGGCAGTGGTTCCCTTCGTTCTCCGCCGGTTGGCGTGTGACCGAGGAGCCGTGGATGGAAGGTGCGAAGGGCGTGCTCAGCAACATGAAGATCCGCGCATCGTGGGGTTCGATCGGCGACCAGTCCGTGGCCAGCTCCCTCTACATCCCGCAGATGGGCCTGATCACCGACTACTGGCAGCACAGCGGCATCCGTGACTATGCATTCGGCACTCCGGGCCTCGTGGCTTCCGACATCTCCTGGCAGCGCATCGAAACCCTCGACTTCGGTATCGACTTCTCGCTGTTCAACTCCTTCAACGTGACCTTCGACTGGTTCCGCCGCACGACCAAGGACATGATCGTCGGCATGGAAGGCCTCAGCTACAACATCGGTGCAACGGCTCCGCAGGGCAACTTCGGTAAACTGCACACCGACGGTTGGGAACTCTCGCTGAACTACGGCCACCTCTTCGACAACGGCCTGAGCGTGAACCTCACCGCCGCCGTCGCCGACGCCGTGACCATCATCGACGAGTACGGCTCCGCCAACTCGATCAGCGGCTGGTACAACGGCAAGGTATACGGCGAGATCTGGGGTTACCAGGTGGACCGCCTGTTCCAGAACGACGACTTCCTCTGGCAGAACGGCGAGCTGGTGAAGGCCAACGACAAGTACGGCCAGTACTACAAGTTTGCCGACGGCAAGAACTACGCTACCCAGGGCAAGATCGCTTCGGGTAACCTGATCTCCGGTCCTGGTGACGTGAAGTTCAAGGATATCAACGGCGACGGCATCATCGACAACGGTCTGCTCCAGGTCGACGACCATGGTGACATGACCGTCATCGGTAACACTACGCCGCGTTACGAGTACAGCTTCCGCGCCGACCTGTCCTGGAAGGGCATCGACTTCTCGATGTTCTGGCAGGGCATCGGCAAGCGCGACATGCTGGGTTATTCCTGGCTGACTGTCCCGGGCTTCAACATCACGGGTGATGGTGGCTCCGCACAGCGCTTCTGCGAGGACTTCTGGTATGAGACCAAGGACGCCGCGGGCAACGTCATCGACGCCAACTACGACGCCTTCTATCCGCGCGCCGCTTCCCTCGGCCGCAGCCGCAGCTTCAACATGACGGACAACGACAAGTACATGCTGAACATGGCGTACCTGCGACTGAAGAACGTCACTCTGGGTTACACGCTTCCGCAGAAGCTCACCCGCAAGGCGTTCATCGAAAAGCTCCGCTTCTACGTCTCCCTCGAGAACTTCCTGACCTTCGACCACCTGAAAGGCATTCCTATCGACGTCGAGGAAGTCGCAGGTTATTCCTACCTGAACTCCAGCAACTACAACTCGAGCTTCACGGGTGTCGGTGCGCCGGCATTCAAGAGTGCCTCGATTGGTGTGCAGCTTACCTTCTAACCCATGGACATGACGACAATGAAAAGATTATCATATATTCTGATGGCATTCGCAGTGCTGGCTCTCACCGGCTGCAACGTGAATGAGTTCCTGAACCGCAACGCCCTGACCACCATGGACGATGCGTCCTACTGGACGACTGAGAACAACGTCCGCCTGTTCGTCAACGGCGCCTACGGTTCCTACTTCAACGGCTACTCCGACAACTGGGGTTCCGTGTACGCTCCCGCCTGCTACTCCTATGAGATGAGCGACGACCGCACCACCTCCGGTACGCAGGCCAACATCCTGATTTCGATCCCTTCCGACAACTGGTACCGCGCCGAGCTCGGCTATCGTGGCTACTGGCTGCAGCGCCGCGGCGCAGGTCCGTGGAACTTCGCCTACATCCGCAAGTGGAACCTCCTGATGGACCGTGTGGCCACGATGAAGGAGGAGGGCCGCCTGACCGACGAGCAGTACAACCACTGGAACGGCGTCGCCCGCTTCTTCCGCGCATGGGAGTACTGCCGCTTCGTGCAGTCCTTCGGTGACGTGCCGTACTACGATCACGTGGTGGCCACCGACGATGCAGACGACATGTACAAGGACCGCGACCCGCGCACCCTGGTCATGGACGCCTGCCTCGAGGACTTCAACTACGCCCTCAACAACGTCCGCGCCAATGACGGTACTGACTACGTGAACAAGGACGTTGTCGGCACCATCGCTTCCCGCTGCATGCTCTTCGAAGGCACCTGGTATGTCTACCACAAGACCGACGAGGCCATGAAGACCTGCACCGACATCGACGGCCACGCCAAGAAATATCTCGAGGCTGCGCAGAAGTTCGCCGAATACGTGATGAACACGGGCAAGTACTCGTTCAACACGCCGAGCCACGAGCTCTTCGGCCACCTCTACACCACGCTGACCGGCACGGCCAAGGAAGTGATCCTCTACCGTACCTACAACAAGACCATCCAGTCTTCGAACCAGCACTGCATCGCCTCCTACGCCGGCGGTAACGGCGGCGGCGAGGGCCAGTCGATGGCCGGCAACCTCTCCACCCTGAAGGCGTGGATCTGCCAGGACGGCAAGCCCTACACCTCCTCGACCGTTCCCAACGTCGAAAGCTGGAGAATGCAGGACATGGTGGTCACCCGCGACGCCCGTTTCGAGTCGACCTTCTGGGATGAACCGCGTTCTTCCGCCACCGGCCTTTACGTCGAGAAGTTCATCGACCGTACCGGTCTGACCTACGGTGTCGACGGCGCTCCGGCCTGCCCGGCCTGCTACGCCTCCTGCACCAACGAGAACGGCTACCCTTGCGTCCGTTACTCCGAGACCGTGCTGAACTGGATCGAGGCCAAGGCTGAGCTCGCCGAGCACTTCGGCGGTCCGGCCATCACGCAGAGCGACCTCGACAAGTCGATCAACGCCATCCGTACCCGTCCGATCGACGACGTGGCCAAGGCCAAGGGCGTGAAGCAGACCGCTCCGCTGCAGCTCAGCTGGGTCAACGAGCTCTTCGATCCCGAGCGTACCGCAGCCCCGCAGAAGGCCTGCCACTCCTATGCCGTCACCGGCAAGTTCGTCAGCCCGATCATCTGGGAGATCCGCCGCGAACGCCGCATGGAGTTCTTCATGGAGCAGTACCGTGTGCTGGATATCCGCCGCTGGGGCCAGATGGAACTCATGCTCGGCGCCAACAACCCTGACCTCCTGGTCGGTGGCTGGGTCGAACTCGACAAGAGCCAGCAGCTCACCAAGCGTAAATACAACCTGCTCGTGAAAGCCAATGTCGGCAAGGTGAGCGTCAAGCACATCGCCGGCTACACCGACAACGGTCAGATCGTCCTCGGCGACCGCATCTTCTTCGACGGTACCTTCGATGACAAGAACGTCTACGTCTCCGGCAACGCCGACCAGATGGAAGGCTTCCTCATCCCGCAGAACATCGCTGACCGTGACCCGCTCAACGTCGACGTCCGCAACTACCTCGAGCCGATCTGCACCGACGTGTTCCGTCAGTACAAGGACAAGAGCAAGGCTGTCGGCAAGGACTACACCCTCTATCAGAACCCGGGTTGGCCCGGCATGGACGATATTGGTGACTAGTGCCTGATGGCATCCATCTAAAGAGCCGTTCGCAAGAGCGGCTCTTTTTATTATCTTTGCAGCCGTGAAGATTGGAAACATAGAGCTGGGTGAACGGCCGGTGCTGCTGGCACCGATGGAAGACGTCACCGACCCCTCCTTCCGCTACGTCTGCAAGGAGTTCGGGGCCGATATGATGTATACCGAGTTCATCTCTTCCGACGGGCTGATCCGTGACGCCGCCAAGACCATCGCCAAGATGCAGGTCAGCGACGCGGAACGTCCCATCGGCATCCAGATCTACGGCCATATTCCCGATGCCATGGTGGAAGCGGCCGTGCGGGCCGAAGAAGCGCATCCCGACCTGATCGACATCAATTTCGGCTGTCCGGTCAACAAGATCGCCCGTCGCGGCGCCGGCAGCGGCATGATGCGCTATCCCGACCAGATGGTCGAGATCACGCGCCGGGTGGTGGAGGCTGTCAAACTGCCGGTGACCGTGAAGACCCGCCTGGGTTGGGACGAAGACAGCAAGATCATCGTGGAGCTGGCCGAGCGCCTGCAGGACGCCGGTATCGCCGCGTTGACCATTCATGGACGCACACGCGCGCAGTTATATAAAGGTACGGCCGACTGGACCCTGATCGGCGAAGTCAAGCACAATCCCCGGATGAGGATTCCCATCATCGGCAACGGGGACATCACCACGCCCCAAGGCGCGAAGGAAGCTTTCGACCGTTATGGGGTGGACGGCATCATGATCGGCCGGGCCAGTTTCGGGCATCCCTGGATCTTCCGGGAAGTGAAGCACTACCTGGCCACGGGTGAACTGCTGCCGCCCATGAGCGTGCGCGAACGCGTGGACCTGGCCAAGCGTCATCTGGCCAAATCACTCGAAATCAAGGGGGAGAAGGTGGGCATCCTGGAGATGCGCCGTCACCTGAGCTGCTATTTCAAGGGGCTCGACAATTTCAAGGAAACCCGCCTCAAGCTGGTGACCTCAACCGATCCGGCGGAGCTCTATGCGACGCTCGACAAAATTGCGGAGGTGTGGGGATGATACTGAGCCGTGTTTTTCTCTTTCCGTACTGGCTGGCGCTGCGCCTGCGCAATGCTGCCTATGACAAAGGCCGCCGCCGGGCGGTGCGCCACCCGGTTCCCGTGATTTCAGTGGGCAATCTCACTGCGGGCGGCACGGGTAAGACCCCGATGGTGGAATACCTGATCCGGCTCCTTCACGGGCGCAACCACGTGGCGGTGCTTTCGCGCGGCTACAAGCGGCACAGCCGGGGATTCCGGATGGTGAAGGCCGACGACAAAGCGCTGGTTTGCGGTGACGAGCCGCTGCAGATCAAGCGCAAGTTCCCCGACATCCCGGTGGCGGTCGACAAAGACCGCAACCATGGCGTGGGGCAGCTGCTGGCCCTGCCTGAGGGGGAACGTCCCGACCTCATCCTGCTCGACGACGGTTTCCAGTACCGCAAACTGCAGCCTTCCCTGAATCTGGTGCTGGTCGATTTCAACCGGCCCATCTTTCATGACAACCTGCTTCCCATCGGCCATCTGCGCGACCTGCCTGAGCAGATCCGTCGCGCCGATGCGGTGATTGTAACCAAGACCCCGCATCAGCTCGAAGCGCTCGAGCGACTGGAACTGCGGCAGCAGCTGCGCCTGCGCCACGACCAGCCGATGCTTGTCTCGTCGCTCCGTTACGGCGAGATGCAGCCCGTCTTCCCCGAGCAGGCCGACCGCCACTATCTCTATTCAAAAGAAGTCTATGTTTTCTCCGGCATTGCCGACGACCGGCCGTTGCTGGCCTATCTGACCGACAGCTACGACTCGATCGACCACGAGCAATTCGGCGATCACCACCGCTTTACGCGGGCCGACCAGCGCGCGCTCGTGCGCTATGCCCGCCGCCATCCCCGGACCCTGCTGCTGACTACGGAAAAAGATGCGATGCGCCTGCTCCATTGCACCCGCCTCGATGATGCCGTGCGCAGCCGCCTGTTCTATGTTCCGGTCGAAATGGCCTTCCAGACCCCTGAGGAAGCGGCGGCCTTCGCAAAAATAATTTGCCAGTGAGAAAATTATTCGTAAATTTGCAGCCCCCAAAAAAGCGGGGAATCGCAACAAATTTACAGTATTAACCTAAAAATCAACAAAGTGGACACTTTAAGCTACAAGACCATTTCCGCCAATAGCGGTACCGTCAAGAAAGAATGGTACGTTATTGATGCGACCGATCAGGTGCTGGGTCGT
>CACZWU010000048.1 GCA_902784965.1 uncultured Bacteroidia bacterium
AACGATGACCAGCGCATTGTTCATGGAGGTCTGCAGGATGTTGACCAACGGGACGCCGCTGTCAATGATTTCAAGCGCCTGGCAGAGCTGCAGGGTCGTCGCCTGGCTTTCATTGTCACGGATTCGGCTGAGTGCCGAGCGTGAAAGCGACGGGTGAACGATTTCGACATCGAGGCCAGCGTCGCGGTAGAAGCCCCGTTCGTAGGCGACATAATATCCGGCGAATTGTGCCTGGGCTGTCCATTGCGGCGTAAAGATAAACTTTTGCGCCTGCGCCATCCAGCAGACAGACAGCAGAACGCAGACGACGAGAGCCCGGGAGATTCCCTTATTCATAGGCTATTCGGTAAGAATTGTACAATCAATGATTTGTAAATTTAATCATATTTTTTAGTTTGCACAAAAAATGCTAACTTAGTAGTATATTTATCTGCAACATGGATTACATCGCCGTACATATCAAGATCGAACCTTTCAGTGAAGAACGGGCGGAAATTGTCGAGGCGGAAATCGCCGACCTGGGTTTCGACAGTTTCACCGTGGAAGAACCCTTCCTGAACGCCTATATTCCGAAAGAGCAGTTTTCCGAGCCGATGCTCAAGACGATGCTCAGTGCGTTCGACGGGGCGGATTTCCGCCTGTCCCATACCGTGGAACTGGTCAGGGAGCAGAATTGGAACGCTGTGTGGGAGAGCGATTTCGAGCCCGTTGTCGTAGGCGGCGAAGTCACGGTCAAGGCCGTCTACCACAAAGACCTGCCGAAAACCCGTTACAACATCGTCATCGATCCCCAGATGAGTTTTGGAAGCGGCCATCACCAGACCACCTCGATGATAGTCGAGCAGTTGCTCGAAGACCGGAAAATCCTGAAAGGAAAAGCCGTCCTGGACATGGGTACCGGTACCGGCATCCTGGCCATCGTGGCAGCGAAACTGGGCGCCGCCATCCCGGTCCACGCCGTGGATATCGATCCGCGCTGCGTGCGTTCAGCCCGGGCCAACGCCCGCCGCAACCGCGTCCCGCACAAGATCATCACTGTACTGGGCGATGCCTCCGTCCTGATCCGCGGCCAGTACGACTGGATCATGGCCAACATCAACCGCAACATCCTGCTCGCCGACATGGCTTCGTATGTCCGCGCCCTCAAGCCGCAGGGCGGCCGCATCCTGCTGAGCGGTTTCTATAATGAAGACATTCCGATGCTGCTCGAGAAAGCCGCGTCGCAGGGTCTGCGGGAAGTCTCCCGCCGCTCCCGCGACGACCGCGGGTAATCCGACGCAAAGATACATTATTTTTCGAAAGCGTCAGAACTTGACTTTGAAGAACTCCGGCGTAACGACAAGCATGATCCAGGCCCAATGCAGACGGTTCTTGTTCAAGTCGGTGGAGCGTTTGAGCAATTCCATCGTCTTGGTACCTTTCATAAAAGAGTACCCGGCCTGCAGGGAGACATCTTTCACCAGTTCCCAGGAGAGAGAAAACTCCAGCTCGTGGCCCAGCGCCTTCTTGTATCCCGGAATTTCTATTTCAATGCTTGTTGCCAGGAAGTGGTAGGCGGCATTCAGTTCAAACTTGCTGACAGGTGTCCACTTCATACTCGCGTGAACATCCTGCAGACCCGGCGTGTTGCCGCCATAGTACGTCGTCACATAGAAGAAATCCATGGCGCCGTAGAACTTATGGTGAGAACCGAAAATCGGGTTGAAACCGCGAATTTCCGTCTTTCTTGCCATCCCGATTCCTCCTTCCGGCGGCACATAGAACAAGCGGTCACCGCTCATATGGAAATACCCGGCATTCAGACGCCAGGCAGGATGACAGCGCCAATAGGCCTCCGCACTCGTCATCCAGGCGTGGATGGGAAGATTGTGCTCGCTGAATCCCGTCTGCCGGTAGTAGGAAGCCTCAAAATCGAAACGGCCCGGGTGCCAGTCCACAAAACCGCCGAACAGTTGCTGAAAGCGGGTAACGTCCTCATCCTGCAAGGCCAGATCCTGCATACCCGTATTGATGATCAGCGCGGAAATGCCCAGCTGGGGCCACGGATCGAAATGGTACCAGGCGGTCTGCATCATTTTGTAGGGCTGGCTGCCATCTATGTAATAAGTACCCCCTTCTGTATTTTCGTCATTCTGGTTGTACGCGGCGATGAGATGGATCTTGTGCTTGCCGCCTTCAAAGCCCATTTTGAGGGCATCGTGCTTGCTGGGGAACATGACCCAGTCATCGGAACCGATGATACGCTGGTCGTCGTAGTTGAATTTCTGGCGGCCCAGCTTGAAGAACAGGCCCCGTTTGTGCGTCAGGGAAAACCAGCCTTCTTCCAAACTTCCAGTCCCTTGTACTGGTAGTCCAGCGTAAGCTGGGTGCTGCTCATGACAAAAAGGGCCAAATTTTCTTTCGGCTTCGACGTCAATGCGCCATGGCGGAACTCGCCACGTGTCCAGTGCTGGGCGCTGATGGAGAACTGATGCTGTTTCAGCGGTTCTTGCAGGGTGTCCGTCTGGGCTTCTGCGGGAAGGACCCACAGCAGGCAGGATATGAGGAGTACCATCTGTTTCATAGGCGAATGATTGCGTATCATACAAATATACAATTTTTTACGCAAATGAACAACAAAAAAGTCCGGCCACGGTACAGGCCGGACTTCGTTTTGTCGGTCAGCAACGGTTATGCGTGTTTCGCGTAGAGCTGCCGGATGGCGTTGGCCAGGCGCTTGACACCTTCGACGATCTTTTCGTCGGTAGCGAAGGAGAAATTCAGGCGCATCGTGTGCTTGCCCGATCCATCGCAATGGAAGGCCTCGCCGATAACGAAGGCAACGTTCTCCTTGATGGCGATGTCGAAGAGCTCGCGCGTATCATACTGCTTGGGCAGTTTCAGGAACAGGAAGAGGCCACCGTCCGGGTTCGTCCATTTCACGCCTTCCGGCATATACTCCTCGAATGCCTTGATCATCAGATCTTTTTTCCGATGATACAGGGCACAGGTCTTCTTCAGGTTCTCATCGTAGGCGCCGGAAGCCAGGTAGCGGGCAGCCACCAGCTGTGAGAAAGCCGGAGTGCAAAGGTCGGCCGACTGCTTGGCTACGATGAGACGGTCGATGACGTTGTCGGGCGCCACCACCCAGCCCAGACGGAAGCCCGGGACGAAAGTCTTGGAGAAGGTGCCGAGCATCACCACCCGTTCGGGATCCATGGAATACATCGAAGGAACGCTCTCGCCTGTGAAACGGATGTTCTTGTAAGGCGTATCCTCCACGATGAGCAGATCGTATTTCTGGGCCACTTCGACGGCATACTGACGCTCCTCGAGGGTCATCGTCTCGCCGGAAGGATTCTGGAAGTCCGGGATCGAATAGAGGAATTTCGGCTTCTTGCCCGTGGCGCAGAGGACGTTGCAGGCCTCGTCGAGACCCAGATTGTGCCGCAGGCCGTAGGGCTGGCCCTGATACGACCAGAAGGCCTGGAGGGCACCCAGGTAGGAAGGAAGGCCGCAGACGATGACGTCGCCCGGATTGATGAACACCCGCGACACCAGGTCGAGTGCCTGCTGGGAGGCCGTGGTGATCATGATGTTCTTGACGGGAACGTCGAGCCCTTCTTCCCTTTTATAAAGTTTGGAAATCTCTTGGCGGAGCGACATCACGCCGTCAGTGGAACCGTATTGCAGTGCTGCGGATCCCTCCTGGTCGAGCACGTCCTGCATGATGGTCTTCAAATCGTCGAGCGGGAAGGTCTGCGGATTGGGGAAACCACCGGCGAAAGAGATGATCTCGGGACGGGTTGCCACGCTGAGCAGGTCGCGGATCTGGGAGCGACGCATGCTCAAGGCATTGTTGGAAAGAAGCGGGGTAATATCCATATGTTTTAAGAGTTTTAATTCATTCTCTTTGCAAATATAACAAATCATAAGCAAATCCCATAATTTTCGCTCATTATTTCAACAAAATTTTTTATTTGCACGCCTTTCGAAAAAAATAGTATATTTGCAAGATATGAAGAACCTTTACCTGATCGACGGTCACTCCCTGATTTTCAGGATGTACTACGCATTCCTGCGCAGGCCGATGATCAATTCGAAAGGCGAAGACACTTCCATCCTCTTCGGCTTCACCAAATATCTGCTCGAACTCATCGCCCGGGAGCAGCCTACGCACCTGGCCGTCCTGTTCGACCCGCCGGCCAAGACCTTCCGGCACGAATTGTATCCGGAATACAAGGCCACCCGCACTGCCACACCCGAATTGGTCAAGGCGGCCCTGGAGCCCCTGACAGAAATCGTCAGCGCCCTGAACATCCCCGTTCTGATGAAGCCCGGATTCGAGGCCGACGACGTGATCGGCACCCTGGCCCGCCGTTTCGCCGCTCCCGAATGCGACGTATACATGGTAACGCCCGACAAGGACCTGGGACAAATCATCGACGACCATGTCTTTCAATACAAGCCCGGCAAGAGTGGCGGTGAGAATGAAATCGTGACGAAAGAATCCATCTGCAGCCATTATGGCATCGACGATCCCCTGCAGATCATCGACATTCTTACCATCTGGGGTGACGCGGCCGACAACGTAAAGGGTGTCGCCGGCGTCGGCGAAGTGGGCGCCCGCAAGCTCGTAGCCAAATACGGCAGCGTGGAAGGCATCGTGGATCACCTCGATGAGCTCACGCCGAAGCTCCAGGCCGCCTTCCGGGACGCACTCCCCCATCTCGGCCTGAGCAAGACCCTGGTCACCATCAAGACCGACGTCGACATCGCCGCGGACGAAACGAGCCTGCAGCTCGGCCAGCCCGACGCACAGCAGGTCGCGGCGCTGTTCGACCACTATGAATTCAACTCCCTGCGCGGTCTCGTGCCGAAGCTGGCACCGGTTCCCGAAAAGAAACGCGAGACCCTGCGCTGCCAGTCGGTATCCGCCACGACCCTCCTGCAGGAAGCCCGTCGCAACGGTCATGTGGCCGTGCGCCTGGGAGACCCCGTGATCCTGGCCTGCGGCGACACCTACTGCAGCCTGCCACTGGCCCAGGCCGCTCCCCTGCTCTCAGACCCGGCCGTGGAGAAATGCGGATTCGGGCTCAAGCACACCGTCCTCCAGGGACCGCTCTACGACATCGAACTGATGCACTACCTGCTCAATCCGGAACGCAGCCACAAACTCGATATCCTCGCCGCCCACTATCTCGATGCAGAACTGAGTGAACCCGACCGGGACGGCCAGATGATGCTGTTCGATTTCGACGACCGCGCCGCCGCCCGCGAGTGCGTGGCAGCCGGCCTCATTGAGCCGATGCTCCGCAAGGAACTTCAGGAACAGCAATTGTGGGACCTTTACTCCCGGATTGAAATGCCCCTGATCGGCATCCTGGCCCAGATGGAGGCCGACGGGGTGAAGATCGACCCGCAGCTGCTGGCCGAATACAGCCGCGTGCTTTCGAAAGAGCTGGTGCAAATCGAGCAGGAAGCGCGCGAACTGGCCGGCGAGCCCACGCTCAACCTGTCGTCGCCCCGCCAGATCGGCGTCGTACTCTATGAGAAGCTGGGGCTCAATCCCCGCGCCAAGAAAAACCAGCGCGACAACTACCCCACCGACGAAGAAACCCTCACCGAGATGGCCGACCGCCATCCCATCATTGGCAAGATCCTGGAGTTCAGGGCCGTCAAAAAACTCCTTTCGACCTATATCGACCCGCTGCCGGCCCTGGTCGACCCCCGTGACGGGAAGATCCACACCACCTACACCCAGGCCCTGACGGCCACCGGGCGGCTGAGCAGCGTCAAGCCGAACCTGCAGAACATCCCCATCCGCACCGAACGCGGCATGAAGATTCGCGAAGCGTTCGTACCCAGCGATCCTGACGGCTGGATCGTGTCGGCCGACTACTCCCAGATCGAACTGCGGCTGATGGCCCATCTGAGCGGCGACCAGCACCTGCTGGCCGGCTTCGCCCACGGCGCCGACGTCCATCGCGCCACCGCCGCCCGCATCTTCCACATCGCTCCGGAAGACGTGACGGCCGAACAGCGCCGACACGCCAAGGTCGCCAACTTCGGCATCATTTACGGCATCTCGGCTTTCGGACTGTCGCAACGAATGGGCATTTCCCGGACCGAAGCCCGCGATTTCATCGAGGCCTACTTCAGGAACTATCCCGGCGTGAAGGACTATATGGACCGGGTCATCGCCGAAGCTCGCGAGAAGGGCTATGTCGAGACTCTCTTCGGCCGCAAGCGTTTCCTGCCCGACATCAACAGCAAGAACGCCGTCGCCCGCGGCCTGGCTGAGCGGAACGCCATCAACGCGCCCATCCAGGGCAGCGCCGCCGACATCATCAAGCTCGCAATGATCGCCGTCAGCCACCGGCTCAAAGCCGAAGGGCTCCGCAGCAAGATGGTACTCCAGGTCCACGACGAACTGGTGTTCGACGTGGTCGCCGACGAACGCGACCGGATCGTGGAGCTCGTCAAACAGGAGATGGAAGGCGTGTGTACGCTCTCCGTCCCGCTGATCACCGAATGCAACTATGGCAAGAACTGGAGAGAAGCACACTAAGCTTGAGGACAATGCCCTCGTGGAACTGGCACTGCAACGCGACCAGGGTGCCTTTGCGCAGCTGCTCGAAAAATACCGCAGTTCCCTGATGACCCACATCTTGAAATATGTCTCGGTGGTGGAAGATGCTGAGGATATCTGCCAGCGCAGTTTCGAAAAAGCGTTCATGAACATCGAGCGCTACAATCCCCAGTATGCCTTTTCCACCTGGCTCTACAACATCGCCCAGAACGAAGCCATCGACCACCTGCGCCGCAGCCGGGCCACCATCAATTCCGTCCCCATCTCATCGGAACGCGAGGCACTCGAAGTGATGGCGGGCAACTCGCCCGAAGAAGACTTCATCATCGTCCAGGCAGTCCGCGAGTTGGTGGAAAGCATCCAGAACCTGCCCGAAGGCTACCGCCAGGTGGCCGAACTCCGCTTCATCAAGGATTTTGCGTACGAAGACATCGCCCGGACGCTCAACCTGCCGCTGGGCACCGTCAAGACCCGCATCAACCGGTCGCGCAAACTCTTGGAAAAAATGGTGAACAATCCCTCCGATGGAAGCACTGACTAAATACTTCCCCACCCTGACGGAACGCCAGAAAGCGCAGTTCGAAGCCATGGAAGCGCTGTACCGGGAATGGAACGCGCGCATCAACGTAATCTCGCGCAAGGACATGGACCAGTTCTACACGCACCACGTGCTCCATTCGCTGGCCATCGCCAAGCTGTTCCAGTTCCCCGCAGGCAGCTCGATCCTCGATGTGGGCACGGGCGGCGGATTCCCGGGCATCCCGCTGGCGGTTCTCTTCCCGGAGAGCCAGTTCGTGCTGTGCGATTCCATTGGGAAGAAAATCAAAGTGGCACAGGCCGTTGCAGACGGGCTGGAACTGAAAAACGTGCGTTGCGTCCAGGCCCGAGCCGAATCGCTGCCGGGCCGTTTCGATTTCGTGGTTTCCCGCGCCGTCACCGACCTGTCCACCTTCTACCCCTGGGTGAAGGGCAAGTTTTCCCAGGCCGTCTTCTACCTCAAGGGCGGTGACCTGGAGGCCGAAATCGCCGACTGCGCCCGCCGCCGCCACCTCGACCCCGGTAAGTTCTTCCAGGTCCGGATTTCCACCTGGTTCGAAGATCCCTGGTTCGAAGAGAAAAAGATTGTGATGATATCGCAATAAAAATTTGTATATTAAAGGAAAAGCGTTATCTTTGCGCTCCCAAAACTGAAATAAAAATCCAATCATATGAAACGTACATTTCAACCTTCCCAGCGCAAGCGCCGCAACAAACACGGTTTCCGTGAAAGAATGTCCACGCCCAACGGACGTCGCGTCCTTGCTGCACGCCGTCGTCACGGCCGCAAGAAACTGACCGTCTCTTCCGAAGACCTTTGGTAAGAACGAGTCGGAAAGAACTGTTGGAACTTTATGAGGCGCCCCTGCCCGAATTGCAGGCGGCGTCTTCTTTTGTACGCAAAAACCTGAACGGGGACCGTATCTGGTACAATCGCAACTTCCACCTCGAGCCCTCGAACATCTGCGCCCACCGCTGCAAGTTCTGCTCCTACCGGCGCGACAACGCATCGCAGCCCGGCGCCTGGAGCATGGCGCTCGACGAGGTCATCCCCTACTGCGAAAGCAAATTCGAGCCGGGCATGACCGAGATCCACATCGTGGGCAGCGTCCAGCCCGACAAGCCCTTTGACTATTACCGGCAGATCGTGGAAAGGGTGCACGGCTTCGCCCGCGAACACGGCACGCCGCAACGCCCCGTCACCGTCAAGGCTTATACAGCCGTCGAGATCGACGACATGTGCCGTTACAACCGTCTGACGGCCGAAACCTGCCTGCATCGGCTGCAGGAAGCCGGCCTGCAGACCATGCCGGGCGGCGGCGCCGAGATTTTCTCCCCGACCGTCCGGGCGCAGATTTGCCCCGACAAATGTTCGGGCGAGCGCTGGCTCGACATTCACCGCACCGCTCACCGGATGGGCATCCCCACCAACTGCACAATGCTCTTCGGGCACATTGAAAGCCGCGAGGACCGCATCGACCACCTGCTGGCGCTCCGCGCCCTGCAGGACGAGACAGGCGGCTTCAATGCTTTCATCCCACTGAAATTCAGGGCCCGCGACAACGCCCTCTCGGGCCTGGGCGAAGTCTCCGACGAAGAAGTGCTCCGCACCTTCGCCATTGCGCGGCTGGCCCTCGACAACATCCCGCACATCAAGGCCTACTGGCCCATGCTCGGCAAAGACCTGGCCCTCGAAGCCATGGCCTGGGGCGCCGACGACCTCGACGGCACCATCAACGACTCCACCCGCATCTACTCCCTCGCCGGCGCCGAAGACCAGCGCCCCACCCTCACCGTCGCCGAACTGTCCGCCCGCGCCACCGCCGCCGGCTGGAAAGCGGTGGAAAGAGACAGTTTCTATCGGGTTCTTTCCTGATTACGCGTGGTACACGCACTCAGTATCGTATTGAGATTCCCGCGTGGAAGACATTCTGGTTGCCGGGAGCGATGCTGCGGTAGTGCCAACCGACAGTCAGGCCAAAGACCCTGTACCAGATGCCTGCACTGATGCCCATGCGCCATCCCGCGTTCGCATACATGTTGTCGGTATGACGCGTACCACCGACGGGCGTATAGTCTGTGCCGTCTTCCAGATAGAGCGGTGACCCTGCCAGATACCGGTTGTGCCGGATACCTATTCCGACACCTGGCGAAACAAAGACGCCGGCCTTCCAGTCGCCGAATTCATGCATATAGCCGATGTTCAGCGAAGTGACCGACTCGGCAGCATGGGAACGAGCCCA
>CACZWU010000049.1 GCA_902784965.1 uncultured Bacteroidia bacterium
CGTTACGGGCCCTCGGGCCCGTATAAGGAGGAGTTCGCCGTCAAGCGACCGGGTGAGCTCCTTTTTCGACAGCATGAGCGAAAGCGCGTTACATCCAGAAAAAGCACACAAGCACCCAGAGCGCCAAGCATAAGCCGATGAAAAACGACTCAGGCTTGATGAGCCGGACGGAGTAGGTCGAGGACGGTTTTGACGGGGTTGAAGGTTTCGAGGGGCACTTCCACGAAGATGGTATTCCAGTCGCTCATGGCGCCGTTCCACAGGCCCGGCGCCTCCAGGGCCTTGAGCTCACGGCCCTGATAGCTCTTCGAGCTGATGAAACCCGCCTCCGGGTCGACATATTTCTCCAGGTCGAAACGTTCCCCCTTGTAGTCGCGCAGGATGCACACCAGATCGACCGGATTGAAGTGCGTGGCACCCTTCATGGCCGCCATCGCCTGCGGATTGTCCTTGTCGATCTGCACGCTTTCCAGAATCTGGAGCGAAGTGCAGCCATCTTTCCCTTCGATCACGTATGGACCACCGCCGGGCTCACCTTCGTTGCGGACCATGCCGCAGGCACGGATGGGCCGGTCGAGCTTCGCCCGGGCCCGCGCGATGCGGCGCTGCAGATTGTCTTCTTTCGGCATGCGGACGCAGAGCGTGTTTTCGAGGAAATGCTCGATCTCGTCGCACAACGCCGCGTCGGGCTGCCCGTCAAGCCGGCGCAGGAAATGGAAAATGGTGTCGCGCAGTTTCAGGGCCTCGCCCATCAGCACCTGCTTATACAGAGAGGTGATCGGGAGCAGTTTTTCGTGGGCCACGTTGTCGATGTTCTTGATCGACACCAGCTCGGCCTCCACCTGGTTCAGGTTGTGGATCAGGGCCCCGTGACCGGCGGGACGGAAGAGCAGCGAACCGTCGGCCGTGCGGAACGGCGTGTCGTCGGTGTTGACGGCGATGGTGTCGGTGGCCTTGTCCTGGTAGGTGAAGCGGATGTCGTATTTCACGCCGTAGCGCTGTTCGTAGATCGGCACGATCTCAGCGACCACTTCCTCGAAGAGTGCGCGGTGCTCGGGCGAGATGGTGACCACCAGCGTGCAGCGGTTGCCCGACTCCCGCAGGTAGGCCTGCGCTTCCACCAGGTGCTCGGCCAGGGCCGTGCGCACTTCGTCGGCATAGCGGTGGAATTTCAGTACACCTTTGGGCTTGTCGCCATAAGCCAGCCCGTCGGACTTGAGCAGCTTGCGCAGCGTATCGCGGCGGTATTCCGCGCTGTCTACGGGCTCACCGAACAGATCCGGATCGTAGAAGGCAAAATCCTTGATGTGGGCTGCCAGCCGGCTACCGGGCGCATCGGCCGGCAGGTCTTCCCCGGCTTCCAGTTTTTCGAGGCCGGCGAACTGGTCCTTGAACATACGGGATGCAGCACCGGAAGCCGGCACGAACTTGCACTTGCCGTGGACTTCGGCGTTCTGGTAGTACGCTACGGCTTCCTCCGCCGCTTTCTTGTCCAGCACGCGGATGCCCAGGCCGGGTGTGGCCGCAGCCACGATCTTCATCCAGGGGAAACCCTTTTGGAAATGAGCAATCTGCTCTTCGATGCGACGCAGGTCCGTGCCCCGCGCGGCGATTTGTTGCAAGTCTTTCTCGGTATACATGGGATTCGGGGTATTTCTTACAAAGTTAATCATTTTCCGATAACATCGATCCGCCAGGTGATGCCCACCAGAAAGTTGTTGTGCTTCTCCGCGTTGTCCCAGTAATAGACGGCGTGGATGCGGAAATTGTCGGAGCCCAGCGGGAACCATTCCACGCCGCAGCCGGCATAGAGGTATTCAGTGCCCGGGGCGACGACCAGGTCGTAGGCCCGCCCGTCGGGATCCAGGTTGTCGGCATCGTTCTTTTCATAGCCGGCCTTGGCGCAGAGGTTCCATTTCCCGACGCTCCAGATGATCTTCGAGATCACCGAAAAGTCGCTCATAAAGAAGCGGCGCTGCCCAAAGCCGCTGCGGTTCATCACGTCGATGTCGAAGAGCAGGCCGCCGAACTGGAAGTGGTTGCCCAGCGCGATGTAATTCACCATTTTCTTGTCCATGTTTTCCACGAAATTGACGCTCCAAAGAGTATTCCACCAGGGCGTGATCTGGCCTCGCCAGGCCATGTTGTAGGCGTAGACGTTCTGGAAACCGAGGGAGAGCGGCGAGTTGCAGAACTGGAATTCCAGCCGCTGGTTCTCGGCCAGCTTGACAGCCGCCGACACGCCGAAGGTAAAACCCTGGTAGAGATTGTTGCAGAACTGGCTGTAGTAGTACACGTCGATGGGGGTGGCGTCGTATTCGTAGCCGCCGATCAGCACGGCCTGCTTGCCGGCCATGAGACTGAATTTCTGCGTGGCCTGCCAGTTGACATACATAAAGTCGGTGGCGTTGAACATGTTCCTCTCGTCGAACACTTTCTTGTTGAGCCGCTGGCGAATCCGGTAGTCGATGGTGGGGGTGATGTGGCCCATCAGGTTGAAGTTCAGGTACTCGCCGATCATCTGGCTGCTGTACTCACCGTCGCCATACTCCTGGAAAAAGGAGCCGCGCATGTCGAAATACAGACGGTCTACGGCATGGGTCTTTGCGGATTCGACGGCCTGTTCCTGGGCCCCGGCCCAGGCGGGCAGCAGAAGCAATAGAATGAAAATATGAAGTTTTTTCATGGTTTTCTTTAAAAATTGCACGAAAATACGCCAATCCGTTTGAAATGTCAAAGAATTTTTGCAATTTTGGAAGATAAACCAAAGCGAAACCATGAAATCTTTCCGTCAGATTCTTCATCCGCTGGCCACCTGGAAGTTCTGGAAAGAACTGATCGTGATGACCCTGGGCATGGCCGTCGGCGCCGCTGCCGTCTATTATTTCCTGATGCCGAGCAACCTGATCATCGGCAGCATCTCGGGTCTTTCCATCGTCATCTCCGAACTGCTGGGCGGCGTGAAAGTGTCGCTGATCGTGACCGTCATCAATGCCGTGCTGCTCATCCTGGCCTGGATCCTGATCGGCCCGGAGTTCGGTGCCAAGACCGTCTATACGGCCTTGATTCTGGGCCCCCTGCTCGAAATGTGGGAGAAGATCATGCCCTATCAGGCCCTGATGGAGCCGGGCGCCGTCTCCGTGATGAACGACCCGTGGTTCGACCTCCTCTGCTTCGTGCTGCTGCTCAGCATTTCCCAGTCCATCCTGTTCCGTATCAACGCCTCTACGGGCGGCCTCGACATCCTGGCCAAGATCGTCAACAAGTACCTGCATTTCGACATCGGCATGTCGGTGACCATTGCTGGTGCGCTGATCTGCTGCTCGGCCTTTGCCATCAACCCGTTCCGCATGGTGGTCATCGGCCTGATCGGCACCTGGATCAACGGAGTGGTGGTCGACTACTTCACCGACGCGCTCAATAAGCGCAAGAAAGTGTGCATCATCAGCAAGGACCACGAAATCATCCGCAAGTTCATCACCGAGAAGCTGGTGCGCGGCTGCAGCCTTTATCACCTGGAAGGCGGCTATACGGGCGAAGAAAAAATCGAGATCGTGGCCCTGCTCACCAAGCACGAATACTCCGATCTCTTCAACTTCATGAAAGAGAACAACATCGACGGCTTTATCACCGCTTCCAGCGTCAGCGAGATTTACGGCAACTGGCGAAGCGGCAAAGTCAAATATGAATCCCCGAAAGCCCACTGATGAAACGCGACCTCAAATACCTGCGCCTGCTGGCCAAGAGTTTCCCCTCCGAGCAGGCTGCCTGCACCGAGATCATCAACCTCGAAGCCATCCTCAATCTGCCCAAGGGCACCGAGCACTTCATCACCGACCTGCATGGCGAGAACGAGGCCTTTGAACACGTGCTGCGCAACGCGTCGGGCGTCATCCGGCAGAAGGTCGAGATGGTGTTCCGCGCCACGCTCAGCGATTCGGAGATCCGCGAGCTCTGCACCCTGATCTATTATCCCGAAGACAAGCTCCGGCTCATGCGGAACTCGCTCCGCAGCCGCGCCCGGATGCAGGAATGGTACCGGGTGATGCTGATGCGCATCATCCAGGTGATGGCCGTCTGCTCGTCGAAATATACGCGTTCTAAGGTCCGCAAGGCCCTTCCGAAAGAATATTCCTATATCGTGGAGGAGCTGCTCCACGAGTGGATCGAGGACAACCAGAACAAGCGCCGCTACATGATGTCGATTGTCGACACCATCATCGCCACGGGTCGCGCCGACCACTTCATCGCCACCATCTGCAACGTCATCCACCGGCTGGTCATCGACTCGCTGCACATCCTGGGCGACATCTACGACCGCGGGCCGGGCGCGCACCTGATCATGGAGACGCTCTGCAACTACCACAACTACGATATGGTGTGGGGCAACCACGACGTGGTCTGGATGGGGGCCGCGGCGGGCAGCCGGGCCTGCGTGGCCAACGTGCTGCGCATGTGCTTCCGCTACGCCAACCTCGCCACGCTGGAAGACGGCTACGGCATCAATCTGCTGCCGCTCACGACCTTCGCCATGGAGACCTATGCCGACGACCCCTGCACGATGTTCCGCCCGCGGGAGAATGGCTACGAGCGGCTTTCCGAATCGCAACGGGCCCTGCTGGCCAAGCTGCACAAGGCCATCGCCATCATCCAGTTCAAACAGGAGAAACTCGTCATTGACCGGAATCCCGAATTCGGGATGCAAGACCGCAACCTGCTGCATCTCATCGATTTCAAGAAGGGGACGATCCGGCTTGGCGGCAAGGAATACGAATTGACGGACAAGCATTTCCCGACCATCAACCCGAACGATCCCTACGCCTTCACTCCGGCCGAACTGGCCGTGCTGGAAGGCCTGACGCGCAGTTTCGAGACCAGCGAGAAACTCCGGCGGCACATCGGATGCTTCCTGAGCCACGGCTCTTCCTATCTGGTGCGGAATTCCAATCTGATGTACCACGGCTCCATGCCGATGAATCCTGACGGAACGTTCAAGTCGATGATGATCCAGGGCAAGCCCTACAGCGGGAAGAAACTCTTCGACAAGATCGACCAGATGGTGCGGAACGCCTATTATACGCGCGAAGAGACGCCGCGCCGGCAGGCGGGGCAGGATTTCCTCTGGTATCTCTGGTGCGGGCCGGTGGCGCCGACCTACGACAAGGACAAGATGGCCACTTTCGAGCGCTATTTCATCGCCGACAAGGAAACCTGGAAGGAGAGCAGCGGTGCCTACAAGGAACTGAAGAACCGGGCGGACATCTGCGAGAAGATCCTGCGGGAATTCGGCGTCAAGGAGCTCAAGCATGCCCACATCATCAACGGCCACATTCCGGTCAAGACCCTCAAGGGCGAGAGTCCCATCCGGGCGGATGGCCGCCTGCTGATGATCGACGGAGGCTATTCGAAGGCCTACCAGCCGGAGACGGGCATTGCCGGCTATACGCTGATCTACAATTCGCAGAGCCTGAAGCTGGTCCAGCACGAGCCCTTTACCTCGCGCGAACTGGCTGTGCGGCAAGGACTCGACATCCTGTCGGAAACAAAGGTTCTGGAGTTCGAGGAGAACCGCCGCTACGTCCGCGATACCGACCAGGGCGCCTTGCTCAAGGAGCAGATCGACGACCTGTACCAGCTCCTCGAGGCCTACCGCAACGGCTCGGTGCGCAGCAACCCGTAATTTTGTCGCAAATTCCTGACAACTTGTCTGATTATCAGCGATTTATGGGGATTGCCATACTCTCCGGCGTAACGCATTTGAAAGATTGTTAAATTTAAAATATAGGAGATTGAAACCATGTATTCAGTTGAAAGAAGAAACCAGTGGCTGCCGAGCATTTTCAGCAACCTGTTCGATGACGATTTCGCCGTGATGCCGGCCCGTCAGTTTGCATCCCCCGCCGTGAACATCAAGGAATCCGACAAGGAATTTGAAATCGAGATCGCCGCTCCCGGCATGAACAAGGAAGACTTCACCGTCCGCATCGACAATGATGAGGAATTGGTCATCGCGCTGGAGAAGAAGAACAAGAAGGAAGAGAAGGATGAGAAGGATGAGAAAGGCACGAACTACCTGCGTCGCGAATTCTCCTACACTTCCTACCACCAGAGCTTCACGCTCCCGGAGAACATCAATCTCGAAGCCATCCAGGCCGAAATGGTCAACGGCGTCCTGCACATCAAGCTCCCGAAGCTCCAGGAAGTCAAACGGGTCCCCGCTTCGCGGCACATCGAAGTGAAATAACACGTCGGAAGCTGCTGTAAAAAAGGCGATTGCGCAATTCTACGCAATCGCTTTTTTTATGTCTTTCTGTCCCCGGCGGAACAGAAAGAGGGAGGTAAATGATTAGAGATCAACCTTTTTGCCGGCAGAATAGACGGCTTTGACGTTGATGTCGTCGTCGAAGAGGACGAAGTCGGCGTCTTTGCCCAGGCGGATGGAGCCCTTGCGGTGCGCACGGACCATCTTGGCGGGGGAGAGCGTCATCATCTCGACGGCATCCGGAAGCGGCACGGCCGCTTCCTTGTACATCACCCGTACGAGCCGGTCGGCCGTCGCGATGCTGCCGGCAAGCGCCGAGTGATCGATGAGTTTGCCCACGCCGTCGTGGATCACCGACTTGGCGCCATGCGGCGGACGGCCGTTGTAGAAGACGCTTCCCTCGGGCAGGCCGGCGGGCGCCAGCGCGTCGGAACACAGGGCGACCCGGTCAGCCCCCTTGAATTTCCACACCATGCGAAGGATCTCCTTGGGCAGATGCTTGCCGTCGGCAATCATCTCGACCGAGAGGCCGTCCAGCAGATAGCCGGCCTCCACGGCGCCCGGAACCCGGTAGCAGCCCACCTTGTAGCAGGCCGACATCGCCGAATAGAAATGCGTCATCATCGAATAGCCCGCAAACATGGCCGCCTCGACCTGGTCGAAGGAAGCATCGGTGTGTGCCACCGATACCACGATGCCGCGGTGGGCGAGCATCTTGCCCAGGGCCAGGGCGCCCGGCAGTTCGGGCGCCACGCTCCAGCGGATGACATCGTCGCTGTGGCGGAGGATCTCCTCGGCGCGCGGAATGTCGGGCAGGGCGAGGTACGCCGGATCCTGACCGCCGCATTTGACCGGATTGAGGAACGGGCCTTCGAGATGCAGGCCCAGCAGGGTAAAGGCCGGATGGCTCTGCTTGACCTGCCGGAACGCATCGAACACCTGGTACAGGTCTTCGTCGGGGCTGGTGAGCGTCGTCGGAACGATGGAGGTGGTGCCGTGGGCCAAATGGAAGCTGGCAGCACCTTTGATGGCTTCAGGCGTGCCGTCCATGAAACCGAAACCGCCGCCGCCGTGGACGTGGATGTCGACGAAACCGGGTGACAGATACAGGCCGCCGGCATCGAAGGTCTCGACGTTTTCGCCCAGCTGGGCGGCCGGCAGGATATCCTGGATGATTCCTTTTTCACAGACGATGGCCAGACCTTCGCGGATTTCCCCGGGGAAGATGACCTTGGCATTGACGATAATCATGGCTGCAATGATGAAAATTGCGACAAAAATACGAAATAACCGTCAAAGTTATCCTCGGGCAGATTTGGATTTCAGGTGGATTTTTGATAACTTGCACACGATATGGACGAAGTGAAAGTCATCGAAATCAAAAAAAGCATCTTTGCCGACAATGACAAGGACGCCGACGCCCTCCGCCGGGAACTCAAGCAGAAAGGCGTGTATCTCCTCAATGTGATGTCTTCGCCCGGCAGCGGGAAGACCACGACCCTGATCCGGACCATCAACCTGCTCAAGGACAAGCTCCGCATCGCCGTAATGGAAGCCGACATCGACAGCGACGTCGACGCCGTGAAGATCCGGCAGGCCACGGGCATTCCCTCCATCCAGCTCCACACGGGCGGCATGTGCCACCTCGACGCCGAGATGACGCGCCAGGGCCTCGACAACGTGCCGATGGATGGCGTCGACCTGGTAATCCTCGAAAACGTGGGCAATCTGGTGTGTCCGGCCGAATTCGACACCGGCAGCTGCTGCAATGCGATGATCCTCTCCGTCCCGGAAGGCGACGACAAACCCCTGAAGTACCCGCTGATGTTCTCGGTTTGCAACGTAGTGGTCATCAACAAGATGGATGTGCTTCCATATTTCGATTTCGACCTGGGCCGCTGCCGGGAGCACATCGCCCTGCGCAACCCCAAGGCCCAAGTCATCCCCATCTGCGCCAAGACCGGGGAAGGGGTGGAAGCCTTCGCCGACTGGCTCCTCCAAGAAGTCAATAACTGGAAAAAATAGATTCCCATGCCTGAAATGTCAACGAAGTTCGTCCCCAAGCATATGGGCGACAAGAACCCGAACCCGAAACTGCTGAAGTTCGTCCGCCATGTCACGGACCGCGTGCCCGGCAAGATCAAGATGACCACCGACGCCCCGGAATACTGGGGCCTGGCCTGCATCTTCGAAGACGAGATGGATGCCGCGACCCGCGAAGCGTCACTCGACCTGCTGCTGGACATGCTTCCGGGCAGTTCGTTGAAGGTGCGCAAGCACTGGCCCCTGGCCCAGTTGCACGAACTCAACCGCAAGAAGCATTACGCTTCGTCAGATGCGGACTTTGACGCCCTGTTGGACAAGCTGGCGTATTTTGGTATGCTTGAATACGATTATGGAGACCATTACACCAACGGACAGGGTCCTGACAAGGGTACTTCCTTTGAGCGCAAAGACCGCATCTACTGGGTACCCATGTTCGTCCCCGGCAGCGCAGAATACACCAATATGAACGTGGAGCTTATGGACAAGCATCCGGAGCTGGCCATGTTCTTCGAGCGCATGACTTTCCTCCCGCTGGAGAAAATCACGCCCATGGTGCCGATGGGCGGGGCCGGTATCGGCATGCACGTGATCCCCGTGGAAAAGGCCATCTCCTTGGAAAACCAGTCCATCGACATTGAACATATCTCTTATTGGCTCAAAAAGTATGAAGGCCACATCGGCGTGGGAATCTGCAGTTGTCGATACGGCCGCAAAAAACTCGACGAAGGCTGTGCGGACGACTACCGGGACTGGTGCATCGGCGTGGGCGATATGGCCGACTACCTGCGTGAGACCGGCCGAGGTCACGATATTACGTATGATGAAGCCATGGCTATCCTGAAAAAGGCGGAAGACCACGGCTTTGTGCATCAGGTTACCAACATCGATGGCGAAGGAAAGATTTTCGCCATTTGCAACTGCAACGTCAAGATATGCAACGCCCTGCGGACTTCGCAGCTCTTCAATACGCCGAATCTCTCACGCAGCGCCTATGTGGCGAAGGTCGATCCTGCAAACTGCGTGGCCTGCGGCCGCTGCGTGGAATATTGCCCCGCCGGCGCCGTGAAACTCGGCCAGAAACTCTGCACGAAGAGCGGCCCCCAGACCTATCCCAAACAGGAGCTGCCGGATGCCATTGCCTGGGGCAAGCACAAATGGAACGAGGATTACCGCGACCGCAACCGCATCAACTGCTATCCCACCGGAACTTCCCCTTGCAAGACCGCCTGTCCGGCACACATCGCTGTCCAAGGCTACTTGAAGAAGGCGGCGGAGGGCAAATATACCGAGGCGCTGGAACTCATCAAACGGGAAAATCCGTTCCCGGCCGTCTGCGGCCGCATCTGCAACCGCCGTTGCGAGGACGCCTGCACCCGCGGGACCATCGACCGGGCCGTAGCCATCGATGCCGTGAAGAAATTTATCGCGGAGCAGGACCTGAAGGCCGAAACACGCTTCGTGCCCGAGGTGAACATCTGCTCGAACGTCCAGGACCACTGGGAAGAAAAGATCGCCATCATCGGCGGCGGCCCCGCCGGCCTGAGCTGCGCCTACTATCTGGCCACGATGGGCTATAAGCCCACGGTGTTCGAAAAGAACGCCGAGCCGGGCGGCATGCTCCGCTACGGCATCCCTTCCTATAAACTGGAGAAGGACGTTATCAAGGCCGAGATCGACATCATGCGCGAAATCGGCGTGGATATCAAGACCGGTGTCGAGGTAGGGAAGGACGTGACGATCGAAGGCCTCCGCAAGGAGGGCTACAAGGGCTTCTATGTGGCCATCGGCTGCCAGGGCGGCCGCCTGCCCGGTATCCCCGGCGACAAGCTGGAGGGCACCACCACGGCCATCGACTTCCTCCGCGAAGCCAACTGCGGCCAGAAGAAGATATCCGGCAACGTGGTGGTCGTGGGTGGCGGCAACGTGGCCATTGATGCCGCCCGCGTGGCCAAGCGCAGTGGTGCTGCCAGCGTGACGATGCTTTCGCTGGAAACGGAAGATATCATGCCTGCCTCCAAAGAGGAGCGTGCCGAGGCCCGCGAAGACGGCGTGGTGCTGAATCCGGGCTGGGGTCCGAAAGAAGTGCTGGGAGATGACGGCAAGGTCAAGGGCATCGTGTTCAAGAAATGTACGTCCGTTTTCGACGAAAAGCTTGTCTTTGCGCCCAGGTACGATGAAAATGAGCTGCTCACCCTGGACGCAGACCTGGTGATCTTCGCCATCGGCCAGACGGTCCTCCTCAAGGACCTGCTGAAAGATACGAAGGTGGAATTCTTCCGGGGCGTCTATCCGATCGCCGACAAGCTGACCTACCAGACGGCCGAACCCGACATTTTTGTGGGCGGCGACGTGTTCACCGGCCCGAAGTTCGCCATCGACGCCATCGCTGCCGGCAAGGAAGCCGCCGAATCGCTGCACCGCTACGTGCAGCACGGCCACATGACCATCGGCCGCAACCGCCGCGATTTCATCGAACTCGACAAGAGTGACATCCGGGTGGAAAGTTACGACAGCGGTTCCCGACAGGTGGAAGGACACGACGACGCCAACGGACCGTTCCGCGAATACACGAAGACACTGACGGAAGAACAAGTGCGCAGGGAAACGGCCCGCTGCCTCTCCTGCGGCGCGTCGGTGGTGGATGAGAACCGCTGCATCGGCTGCGGTATCTGTACTACGAAGTGCGGTTTCGACGCCATCCACCTGCATCGCGTCCATCCCGAGGCCAGCCATATGGTCGTCTCGGAAGACAAGTTCAGCGCCATCCTTCCGTATATGATCAAACGGACGGGTAAAATATTGTTCAAGAAGAAATAATGCACGAACTGGGCATCGTATTCTATATCATCCGCGACGTCAAGGCGGCGGCCGAAGAACATCATGTGGACAAGGTGTCCGGCGTGGTGATGAACATCGGCGAAGTCTCGACGATCGTCCCCGCGTATCTGACGGACTGCTGGCGCTGGGCGGCCGACAAGGAGCCGCTCCTGACCGGCAGTGAACTCAAGATACACACGATTCCGGCCGTCACATATTGCGGAGACTGCGGAAAAGAATACGGAACGGTCGCGCATGGAAAGACCTGTCCTTACTGCCAGGGGAAGAATACCTGGCTGCTGCGGGGCAATGAAGTGGAAATCAAAGAAATAGAAGTACCAAATTAAATAACCAACACAATGTCTTGTTTTTTAGTTCCTTTGGCCGAAGCGGTCGTCGTTAGCGCCATTCGTAAGGGCAATGAGAAAAAGATCCAGGCGGATGATGCCCGTCCGCTGCTGCGTCATCTCCCGACGCTCGAAAAAATGCTGTGGGGCGGTTCGCTGATGCTGGTGGTTGACCATGCCATCAACTGGGAGCTCACGGTGTTCTCCTGGCAGGATATCCTCACGGTAGGTGTCCCGATGGCTGCCGTGCTGACAGCGGTCTGGGCCGTCTGGGCTGTCTGGAAAAGCCGCAGGAAAACTGTCGTCAACGTTCAATAATCCATACTAAACCATGTTTTTCCAAGTTTATGGTGAGCACGCCCTCGCACAATGGGGGATGCTCCTGGTCGTCCTGCTCGGCCTGATTCTTCTCAATGAGTTTGCGAGAAGGACCAAGACGGGCGGCGCCATCATGTTTTTCGTCATCCCGGTCCTGCTGACCATCTATTTCGTGGCCATTGCGATCGGTGCCCGGGCAGGCGCTCCTTGGGCTGTGAACAACCAGACCCATCTGTACATGAACGGATGGTTCCACTACGCCAAGCTCTACGCCGCCCTGACGGGCTGTATCGGCTTCATGATGATCAAATACAAATGGGGCATCGGTGCCAAACACTGGTTCAAGCCCTTCCCGTTCATCATCGTGGCCATCAACATCCTCATTGCAGTGGCCTCCGACTTTGAAAGCGCCATCATGGGCTGGAACAAGTGGTGGCTTTCCTCCGAGGGCGTGTGGCTCTACGGCGGCCCCCACAACGTGATGAACGGCATCGCCGGCATCCTGAACATCTTCTGTATGACCGCCTGGTGGAACGTCTACGCCTCCAAGGACAAAAAGGATATGATCTGGGCCGACATGACCTGGGTCTATATCGTCATCTACGACATCTGGAACTTCGCCTACACCTACAACTGCCTGCCGACGCACTCCTGGCCCGCTCTTCCAGGAGACCTTCAAGAACGGGCAGCAGTGGTTCAGCTGGGCGGTCCTGCCGGTCCAGTATCCCAACGGAGTGGAGACCATCAAGCAGATCTACGAAGTGGCCGGTGGCGAGGCTGCCGCCGTCGGTACGACAGTCGACACTGTCGCCGCCAATCCCACGATGATGATCGTCATCAGCGCCCTGGCACTCGTGACCAACGTCATCGCTCTGGTCTACATCGCCTGCGTTTCGAAGAAACGGCACATCAACCCGTACAAGCAGGACGTGTTCATCAACCAGAAGTACTACAAGGACGCCATGGCCCGCGCCGACCTCTCTTAGGTTTCCGGCCTGGCTGTATGCTGCGGGGACTCCGGAAGGGTCCCCGCTTTTTTTGTCCAATCTTGCCGCAGGGAGCTATTTTTTTGTATTTTTGTAATTTAAGACAAAAATTGGTGACAAGCTACAGGTTCGTTGGAGTAGGGGTGCTGGCTGCTCTATTGGTAACAGGCTGCGGATACCGCGCGCCGTTTCACGCCTCCTACATACCCGAGATAAGCGACAGCACCCGTTATGCCGGGGTGCGCACCGACTACCAGCCGCTGGCCGCCCTGGTGGCCAAAGATACCGGGATGGAGCCCATTACCGGGAATACCGTGGGACTGGTCAACGACCAGCATCAGAAATTCGATCTGCTGCTCGACGATATCTCCAAGGTCAAGGAAAGCCTCTATATCGACCATTACCGTTTCTGCTATGATTCCTGCGGCTCCAGACTTTCCGATATGATGATCGACAAGGCGGCTGCCGGAAAGGATGTACGGATCATCGTCGACTATGGCGCCCACACCAGAGCCCAGCGAAAAGGCCACCAGGCCTTGCTTGACAGTAAAGTGGATTTCCGCTATTTCCATTTTCCCGTGATGCTGATCGATTATGTGCTGCCGGCCCAGGCCACGCACCGCGACCACCGTAAACTGGTGATCGTTGATGGAAAGACGGCCTATCTGGGAGGGCGCAACATCCAGGACTGTTATTTTTTGGAATGGCGGGACGCTGACATCCGCGTTACCGGCCCCGTGGTCAACGACCTGGCCGCCATATTCAATGAAAATCAGTATCGTGTCGCACCCGGGAATGCTCCCGTAATCACGAAACCCGAGACCGAACTCCGGGAAGCCGCGGCACACGATACCGTTCCCGGACTAACGCTGTTCTACGATACGACCGTCCAGGTTTTTTCCGATTCGCCCGTCGACCGCCGGCTGCCCATTCGCAACTGTTTCGAATGGGCCATCGACCATGCCCGGCGTTATTTCTGGTTCTACAATCCCTACACACCGCCACCGGCCTCAACCTTGAAGGCTTTGAAATCGGCAGCCGCCCGCGGCGTGGACGTGCGTTGGATCGTGCCGGGAGTCAACGACGTCAAACTGTCCCAAGCCATGGGGGAGTCTCTCTACCGGGAATTACTCCAAGCCGGAATACGCATCTACGAATGGCAGGACAACGTCCTGCACGTCAAGCAGTTCATGTCCGACGATTACCTGACGGCCATCGGATCGGCCAATATGGACAATTTGAGTTTCTTCCTCAACTATGAGATGGAAGCACTCATCTACGACGAAGATTTTACCCGGTATGCCTCCGACATCTTCCGTCGGGAACTCGATAAGAATTGTGTGGAAATCAAGATGGATGAGGTCAAGTCGTGGTCCTTTTTCCGTAAACTCCGCAACTGGATCGTACGTACGCTGGGTGGAATGATGGGGTGATTGATGGCAAATAAAACTTAAACCTAAATCGATACAAATGGAAAATAGAAAAAAGCGGCTGGGAGACAGGTGGGATGCCTACAGGGTGCGCGGACTCGATTCCCTGCACATCATGCAGCCCTACATCTTCAAGTCCCGGACGGCCAATGAAGCCGTTCAGGGCGAAGTCTTTGACTTGACAGCCGTCGACACGTATCTCGCCGCCAAGAACGCGGAGCATCCTGAATTCAAGTACACCTGGTTCCATTTCATCGTGGCAGCCATAGCCAAGACCATCCTCTTGCGCCCCAAGATGAATTATTTCATCTCAGGCCGGCACTACTACGAACACGACAAAATCGAGATTGCCTTCGTAGTCAAGCGGGAATTTGCAGATGACGCTGCAGAAGCCCTGGTAAAATTCGTGCTGGATCGGGAGGGCGGCTCACCGGTCGAACAGGTACATTCTTTTGTCCAGAAAGTCGTGACCAAAGTGCGGGGGACCAGCGATGCCCACGGCATCGATGGTGTGATGAATTTTCTCAAATACCTGCCCCGTCCCGTTTTCCGCGTCTTCATCGGAGTCCTCAATTCGCTGGAGTATTTCGGCATCTATCCCAAAGCGCTGGCAGTCGACGATCCCTGCTACTCCAGCGTTTTCGTATCGAACCTGGGTTCCATCCGCCTGAGCGCGGACTATCACCATCTATATGACTGGGGTACCGTGTCGTTCTTTGCGGCGATCGGCGAGCGGAAAATGCGCCCCTATTACCACGAGGATGGCAGCTACGACCTGCGGAATTCCGTCAAGATCGGCATCACCATCGACGAACGTATTGCCGACGGCTATTATTTCGCCAAATCCATCCATCTCGTCCGTCATTTCTTTGAACATCCTGAGCTGCTGGACCTTCCGGCTGCCACACCTGTAGATATGAGCAAGCTATGAAATATCCCATTGACAATGTTTCCGCGCCCTGGCTGTCCAGTTACGGCGACGTGAGGCCCCAACTCGATTACAGTGAAAAGACTATGTCGGGTGCCGTGCTTGAAATGGCGGCAAAAACCCCCGATTTCCCGGCTCTTTCCTTCATGGGCAAAGAGACTTCCTTCCGGCGTCTGGCCGAAGAGATCGACCGCGTGGCGCGGAGTTTCCATGCCATCGGCGTCCGTCCCGGAATGCGTGTGCTGGTCTGCCTTCCGAATGTTCCGCAGGCGGTTTTCTGCCTCTACGGTCTGAACCGTATCGGCGCCGTTCCGACGATGGTCCATCCGCTTTCGGCCGTTTCCGAAATCGTTCATTTCATCGACGAGGCCGGCTGCACGATGGCCGTCACGCTCGATCAGTTCTACGCCAAGTTCCGGGAAGTCAAAAAAGAGAAGCCCCTCGACAAGCTGATTGTCTGCCGGGTCTCCGACGAACTGAGATTCCCGCTTTCCCTGGGACAGAAACTCCTGACGGAGCGCAAGTTCCCCAAGGTGCCGTCCTGCGACAGTGAATGCACCTGGAACGATTTCCTCGCGCTGGGCGAAAAGGTAACGGATGGCTATGTCACCGACAAGGACTTCCGCAGCGAAGCGGTGGTGCTCTTCTCAGGTGGCACGACGGGTACCACGAAGGGCATCATGCTCTCCGACTTGAATTTCAATGCGCTGGCCACACAGACGGCCGAAATGGCACACGAAGAGGTCTTTCATTCCAAGATGCTGGCCGCGATGCCTGTCTTCCATGGCTTCGGCCTGGGTGTCTGCATCCATACCATGATGTTTATCGGCGGCACTTCCATCCTGGTGCCCCGATTCAACGTGAAGAGCTACGCCAAACTCATCCGCACGACAAAGCCCAATTTCATCGCCGGCGTACCCACGCTATTCGAAGCCATCACCCGCAACCGCTACCTGGATGGGGCCGACCTGTCGTTCCTGCGGGGCGTGTTCTCGGGCGGCGACTCGCTGACCATCGAGCTCAAGAAAAAATTTGACCAGTTCCTTGCCGACCACAAGTCCAGGGTCCGCGTCCGCGAGGGCTATGGCACCACGGAATGTGTGACGGCCTGCTGCCTGACGCCGTACAACAAGGAAAAAGAGGGGTCCATCGGCATACCGTTCCCCGATACCTATTTCAAAATCTGCAAGGTCGGCACCAACGACGAAGTGCCGTACGGGGAGGAGGGGGAGATCTGCCTCCTCGGCCCGTCTATGATGCTGGGTTATATCGGCCACGAAGAAGAGAACAGGCAGACGTTGCGGATGCATGCCGACGGCCATGTCTGGCTGCACACCGGCGACCTGGGCGTGATGGACAGCGAAGGCTTCATCTATTTCCGCCAGCGCATCAAACGCATGATCGTCACCAGCGGCTACAATGTCTATCCGTCGCAGCTCGAAAATATCATCGAAGGGCATCCGGCCGTTCAGCGCAGTTGCGTGATCGGCGTGAAAGACCCCCTCAAGATGCAGCGCGTCAAAGCGTTCATCGTTCTCAAGGACGGTTATACGGCCAGCCCGGAACTGGAAGAAGAACTTCGCCAATATTGCAAGAAACACATCGCAAAATACGCCCTTCCTTCGGAATACGAATTCCGGGATTCTCTGCCGACGACTTTGGTTGGAAAGGTGGCCTATACCAAACTGGAAGAGGAAGAAGTTCAAAAACAAGCCTGATGAAGAAAGTCCAAACGATCTTGCCGCTGACCCTGGGACTGGCCCTGATGCCCGTGCTTTCGGATGCACAGTCCGAAAAGGCCTATTTCTGCACGATTCCCGGCACTACGCTCTACTATGAGTGTCACGATGCCGAAAGCGGAAAACTGACACAGACTACCTTTTTTGAAATCATCTCTGTCCAGCCCACCCCAGATGGAGGACAGCACGTAGATTATTGCGTGACGATGCGCAATAAGAGGGGGAAGCCCATCCTGGGAGGTCGGACATCGCTGTCCGTCGACATCGATGCGGCCGGCAACTCCTACATGGATTTCGGCGCAACAATCCGGGGTTTCGTGCAGAACATGTTCAAGAAGACGGACATCAAATCGGAAGGCGAGCCAGCTGTGATGCCTTTCGATATGAAACCCGGCGATACGCTTCCCGATGTCCATTGCGTCGTCAAGGCGGGTGCCGTCAAACTGACCGTCGACGTGTCGGGCCGCAAGGTGCTGCGCAGCGAAACCATCACGACGCCCGCCGGCACCTTCCATTGTGTCGTGTGCCGTGAACATAAGGTGGAGAATGCGCCGCTGCATCATTGGGACGCCTGGTCGGATACCTGGTATGCCCCCGGCATCGGCTTTGTGCGGCACGATGTCCTGAAAGACAATATGGAGGTGGAGACCTCGGATTATCTGGTCAAGCGTGAGCATCAGCTTATCTCTTTCGCCGACCCCAAGAACGATCCCGCGTCCGTCGGACCTGATACGCCTGTCATCCAGGTCAATGATTCGTATATTCTCGACTGCCTCGACAAGGCCGGGGCGACGGATGTCAGGCACCGCGGTTGCCTGAAAGGCATCAAATACCTGGCCACCAAGAGTTTTTATGGCGGACGGCTCGATTTTACCGCCCACGAGGAATACGGCATTGACAACAAGGCCCTCTACGTGACGCAAACGGAACCGGAGGGCGCTGTCGCGCACAACAACCACAATTTCGGCAATTTTCTCTGGGGCGCCTCCGCCAAGGAAATGCGGGTGCCACTGCACATCGCCCTGCTGGGCAGCCATGTGTTCAACTACTTCTTCTCCCGTTCCAGCAAGGGTCAACTCGATTCTCCGGATGATATCTTTTCCATCCGGACGGGCTATCACTGGCAGCACTGAAACGGCCCCATCGTCTTTCAATCGGCAATTTTCTGTTGTCCGCACCAGACCTTCATCACAAGGCGGTGGGGGAGAATCTTGACGAGGAGAATCTGCATCCTGGCGATGAATCCGAAAGTGCTGAGGTCGCGCCCTTTCAGGAGGTCTCTCCAACCGCGGTTCACCACGTCCACAGGATCGTACATCGCGTTGAAATACGTAATGCGGTCTTTCTCCGTCCGGTTGTTAGCCACGTCAAAGAATTCTGTCTTTGTCCAGTAAGGGCAAAGGGCTGTGACTGTGATGCCCTTCGGCCTGAGTTCTTTCCAGAGGCCACGGCTGAAATTCAGCACGAACGCCTTGGTGGCGGCGTACTCCGTGATGTACGGGACCGGTTGGAAAGCTGCGACGGATGCGATGTTGAGCACCCGGCTGCCGGCCTTCATGTACGGAAGGCAGATGTAGCACATGTCCATCAGGGCGGAGCAATTGAGTGCCAGCATGCTGTCGGCAGTCTTGCGGGGGACGTCTTCGACTGCCTGGAACTTGCCAAATCCGGCAGCGTTTACCAGCAGGACGATCTCGGGATTCTCGGCGGCCAGGGTGCATGTGAATCTCTCCAGAGCCTCCCCGTCGGTGAGGTCCATGGGGATTCGCCGGACGGTCTGCCCGTCCAGCTCCTGCGAAAGCGCTTCGAGACGGTCTTCCCTGCGGGCAATGACCCACAATTCGTCGAATGCGACGTGCATGGCCGCAGTCTGCGCAAACCTGCGGCCCATTCCGCTTGATGCGCCTGTGATGATGGCTATTCTTGACATATTCAGTTCTTTATGGATTTGTTGTTATGAGGCAAAACTACTTTCCGATGCAGGAAATAGGGAAAGTCTATAACTTATTGTAAATAAATACTTTAACTTTTTAACCTTTTCACGTTTGTCCCCCTGCTGTCCCCAATTTTTTTGAGGGCTCAAACTTTTTTTGCGAAAAAGTCCTCCGGGGGACAAAAAAAGTAAAGGTGCGTCCCCGCATGGCAGTAGAGGCGCACCGGGTGTTAACAATAGAAGTCTGGCATCAGACCTCCGGGTGCAAAGGTACGAATAATCTTCGAGATGTTCTGCTGGTACCAGCCGGGATAGGTATGCAAGCATGTCACCGAAAATGTGTAACTTTGCTTCTATGAATCAGGATTTAACGTTACAATGCATAGATATAGTAGAATTCTTCTTTTTCTTTTCATAGCCGCTTTATCCAGCTGCAATCAATATAATCGCATCTTAGAAGAT
>CACZWU010000050.1 GCA_902784965.1 uncultured Bacteroidia bacterium
CGTCACATCCTGGGGCTGGAGCAGGTTCCAAGGGTTCGGCTGTTCGCCGATTAAAGTGGCACGCGAGCTGGGTTCAGAACGTCGTGAGACAGTTCGGTCCCTATCTGTTGTGGGCGTAGGAAAACTGCGGAGGTCTGTCCTTAGTACGAGAGGACCGGGATGGACCAGCCTCTGGTTTACCGGTTGTGGCGCCAGCTGCACCGCCGGGTATCCATGCTGGGTCAGGATAAGCGCTGAAAGCATCTAAGCGCGAAGCCGTCTCCAAGATGAGTTTTCCATTGAGGGACGTGGGAGACTACCACGTTGATAGGCCGAAGATGTAAAGGCAGCAATGTCAAAGTCGATCGGTACTAATATCCCGAATACTTCGCTTGAGAGAAGAAGCATACAATGCGGACAGAAGTATATACTAAGTTTTCTTTCTCCTAGAGATATAATGAAAGGCGGTTATAGCGGTGAGGATCCACCTCTTCCCATTCCGAACAGAGAAGTTAAGCTCACGCCAACTTTGAGCCCCGGGCTAAAAAAAGCCTGGGGCTTTTTTTATGCCCGTGAATGGGCTCAAAGTTGTCGGCAACCCTGTTGCCGATTGTTCCTACGGGGGGCACAGCCCCACGAGACCCCCTCGCACCTTCGGTGCGATTTTTTTTTGTAACTTTATCGGTTGTAAATCGTTTGAAGTATGTTCAAGGGGCAACCGAAAGGTCTTTATGCGCTGGCGCTGGCCAATACGGGCGAGCGTTTCGGCTACTATACGATGCTGGCCATCTTCATGCTGTTCCTCCAGGCCAAGTTCGGCTGGGAGCACGCGACGGCGAGCCATCTGTATGCCATTTTCATGGCCGTCGTCTATTTCATGCCTGTGGTGGGCGGCTGGGTCGCCGACCGGGCGGGCTATGGCAAATGCGTGGTGACGGGCATCTGCGTGATGTTCGTCGGCTATGTGATGCTGACGATACCCACGGCGCCCAATGCCTTCGGCATCGTGCTGATGATCGGTGCCCTGCTGATGATCGCCCTCGGCACCGGCCTGTTCAAAGGCAACCTGCAGGTAATGATCGGCAACCTGTACGACGACCCGAAATATGCCGCCAAACGCGACTCGGCCTTCAGTCTTTTCTATATGGCCATCAACATCGGCGCCATGTTCGCCCCGTTTGCTGCCACGGCCATTACCAACAAGTTCCTTGCGAAGGCCGGCCTGGTGTACCGGGCCGACATTCCGGCGCTGGCACACCAGCTGTTGAAAGGTGCCATCTCTCCCGGTACCACTGAGCGGCTCTCCGCTCTTCAGGCCCAGATGCCCGATCCGGCGGTGGCTGGCATGGAACTGTCGGACTTCTGCCGTTACTACGTCGAGCATCTTTCCTCCTCATACAACATGGGCTTCGCCGTGGCTTGTGTGTCGCTGATTGTGTCGATCGCCATCTACTTTGCCGGCCGGAAGTGGTTCAAACATGCCGATGTCAACGCGAAGCAGGCGGCCACAGCCGGTGGTGCGCCGATGGTGGAGCTGACGCCCAAACAGACGCGCGAGCGTGTGGTCGCCCTCTGCATGGTCTTTTCTGTGGTCATCTTCTTTTGGATGGCCTTCCAGCAGAACGGACAGTCGCTCACCTGGTTTGCCCGTGACTACACACAGCAGGTGGTATCGGGCTGGACCAAGGCCGGGTTCAACATGTGGATCCTGGGCTTGCTGGCCGTCTCGGTCTATACCCTTTTCGGCGCTTTCCAGTCGACGAAGAAGAATAACCGCCTCCTCTGCGGCGCCCTGACGCTGGCGCTCTGGGCCGTGGCCCTGGTTCTTTATCTGCGAATGCCCGAGGTGCTGGAGATCCAGCCGCAGCTCTTCCAGCAGTTCAATCCGTTCTTCGTGGTGCTGCTCACGCCGGTGGTCATGGGCATCTTCGATGCGATGGCCCGGAAAGATCGCGAACCCTCGGCGCCGATGAAGATCGGCATCGGCATGTTCGTGGCGGCGTTGGGCTATGTCGTGATGATCATCGCTTCGGTCGGCCAGCCGTCACCGGCTGCGCTGTCGGGCACGGTGTCGCCCGACCCGGTGGTGCCGACCTATCTGATGGGAACCTATCTGGTGCTGACCTTCGCGGAGCTGCTGCTCAGCCCGATGGGCATCTCGTTCGTCACCAAGGTGGCGCCGCCCAAGATGAAGGGTCTGATGATGGGCCTCTGGTTCGCGGCCTCGGCCATCGGCAACTACCTGACGATGATTCCCGGCCTGCTCTGGATGCGCGTTCCTCTCTGGGCCAACTGGGCCATTCTCTCCGGCCTCTGCGCCCTCGCCGGCCTGATCATGTTTTCGATGCTCCGGCGGATCAATGCCGCTACGCAATAGATTGCTGGCAGATAAACGCCTGATAGTCAGCGATATCATAATAATCGATTGCGCATTTTTACGCAATCGATTTTAATTAAAACGCTGTGTTTCAGCAGGATAGATGCCAGCGATATTGCTGATACCCATAGCGCCCCGCACAAGCCGCAGATGATGCAAGATTCCGGGTCAAGCCCGGAATGACGGAAGATGTGCAGAAGGACGTTTAGAACACGTCTATTTACAACGCTGCGAGGATCAGGATCTGGGCGGAGACCACGCGCAGGAACATCGTCAGCGGATAGACGGTGGAGTAGCTGACGGCGGGAATGTCGTTGGGTGAGGTGCTCGTGACGAACGACAGGGCGATGGGATTGGTCATGCTGCCGGCCAGCGTGCCCATCAGCGCAAAGTAATCGAACTTGAACACCAGCCGCCCCAGGATGCCCATCACCAGGATGGGAATGACCGTCATCAGGAAACCATACCAGACCCAGACCAGGCCGCCGCTGGTGAGCGTGCTGACGAACTCCGGTCCGGCCGACAGGCCGACCGCCGCCAGGAAGAGCGAGATGCCGATCTCACGCAGCATCAGGCTGGCACTGATGGTGGTGTAGGTGACCAGGTGGAAACGGGCGCCGAAACGGCTCAGCAGGATGGCCACGATGAGCGGACCGCCTGCCAGACCGAGTTTCACCGGCAGGGGGATGCCGCTGATGTGGAAGGGAATCATGCCGACGACCACGCCGAGCAGGATGCCGAGGAACATCGGGATGAGGTTCGGCTGGGCGAGCCGCTTCTGGGAGTTGCCCAACAGGCCCGCTACCTCGGCGATGGCGCTCTCGGAGCCGACCACCGTGAGGCAGTCACCCAGCAGGAGCTCCAGCGTCGGCGAAGCGACCAGGTCGACGCCCGAACGGTTGATGCGGGTGACGTTGACCTTGAAATTCTTGCGGAGCTGCAGCGACCCCAGCTGCTTGCCATTGATGCTGTTGCGCGTAACCAGGATGCGGCGTGACACAAGTTCCGTGTCGCGGCTCTGCTCGTCCCAGACTTCCTGCGGCATTTCTATCTGCCGGCCAAGGAAGGCCACGACTGCCTCGGTGTCGCGGGGGTCTGACACAAAAAATACCTTGTCGTGCAGGTTGATGACCGTTTGCGCATCGGCCAGGACGGGTGTTCCGCCTTCTTTCAGGACGCGGGAGACCACGAAGTTGCGGTTGAGCAGGCGGGCAATCTCCCAGACTTTCTTGCCATCGAGCTGCGGGTTGGTGATCTCCACGGTTATGCGGTCGGGATCGTGGGTTTCGATCACATGCTCGCGGTGCAGGCGTTCGTCTTCCTGGACCGGATCGACCCGGAATACCCTGCGCAGCAGGATGAGGGCGAGAATCAGGCCGATAACGCCCAGGGGATAGGCCACGGCGTAGCCAAGGGCGATGGTCGGATCGTTGATGCCCGTTGTATCCAATACCGTCTGCTGGGCGGAGCCCAGGGCCGGGGTGTTGGTGACGGCGCCGGCCAGCACGCCGGTCAGCGTGATGAGGCTCGTGCCGCTGGCGGCAGCAATCAGACAGGCCGTCAGGATACCGATCAGGATAACGCCGATCGACATCGCATTGAGCTTGAGTCCGTTCTGCTTGAGCGACGAGAAAAAGCCGGGGCCAACCTGTATGCCGACCGAATAGATAAAGAGGATGAGGCCGAACTCCTTGACGAAGCCCAGCACCTGGGGATCGATCCCCATGCCGAAATGGCCGAAGGCGATGCCGACAAAGAGGATCCAGGTAACGCCCAGCGTGACGCCACCGATCTTGATTTTGCCCAGGAGCGTTCCGAGGGCAATGGTGGCGGCCAGGATGAATATGGTGTGGGCAGTGCTGCTGCCGAATAACAAATCTTCAAACATGTTTATATATAAGAGGTAAGACGCTTCCTTATCAAAAAAAGCGGCGCAAAGGTAATATTTTTTGGTACAACGATAGAATCTTTTTTCTACCTTTGTCCCCAGAGAGTCGAATTAGTGACAATGAAACGGATGAACAATAGCTGGTGGTGGTGCTTGCAACTGATGTAGTCGCAAGGGAACCAGCCATTTGTCTAAGATATACAAAAAAGGCCTGTCGAACTTGCGACAGGCCTTTTTGATTGAAGAAAATACTAATAAATCATAATAATTTAAAAGCTACAGCCATGAAACAGAAAAAATTCCTGCTCCCGGAGAGCGAGATCCCGACCCACTTCTTCAACATGCAGGCCGTGATGCCCAACAAGCCCCTGCCGATCCTCAATCCCGCCACGAAACAGCCGCTGGCCGCAGAAGACCTCTATCCCATTTTCTGCGAGGAATGCGCCAGGCAGGAACTCAACCAGAAAGACGAGTGGATTCCCATCCCGGAACCGGTGCGCGAGCAATACGCCGCCTACCGCTGCACCCCGCTGGTGCGCGCCTACGAGCTGGAAGCCGCGCTCGGTACCCCGGCCCATATCTATTTCAAGAATGAAAGCGTGAGCCCGGCCGGCAGCCACAAACTCAATTCCGCACTGGCCCAGGCCTATTATGCCAAGGAACAGGGCGTCACCAACATCACCACCGAGACGGGCGCCGGACAGTGGGGCGGTGCACTCTCGTATGCCGCCAAGAAGTTCGGCCTCGAGCTGGCCGTCTATATGGTAAAAGTAAGCTACGAGCAGAAGCCCTACCGCCGCAGCATCATGCAGACCTTCGGTGCCGCCATCACCCCTTCGCCGTCGATGTCGACCCGCGCCGGCAAGGATATCCTGACCATCAACCCGAACGACCGCGGCTCGCTGGGTTGCGCCATCTCCGAAGCCATCGAACTGGCCGTTACCACTCCGAACTGCAAATACACCCTCGGCTCCGTGCTCAACCACGTGTGCCTGCACCAGTCCATCATCGGCCTGGAGGCCGAGAAGCAAATGAAAATGGCAGGTGAGTATCCCGATATCGTGATCGCCTGCTTCGGCGGCGGCTCCAACTTCTCGGGCATCGCCTATCCGTTCATGCGGCACAACATCCAGAAGGGTCTGAAGACCCGCTTCATTGCAGCCGAGCCGGCCTCCTGCCCGAAACTTACCCGCGGCAAGTTCGAATATGACTTCGGCGACGAGGCCGGCCTGACGCCGCTGCTGCCGATGTACACCCTGGGACACGGTTTCAAGCCCGCCAGCATCCATGCCGGCGGCCTTCGCTACCACGGTGCCGGTGTCATCATGTCGCAGCTGATGAAAGACGGCTATATGGAAGCGGTCGACATCCCGCAGCTCGAATCTTTCAATGCAGGCGTACTCTTCGCCCGCACCGAAGGCATCATCCCCGCTCCGGAATCCTGCCACGCCATTGCCGCCACCATCCAGGAGGCCCTCAAGTGCAAGGAAACCGGAGAAGCGAAGACCATTCTCTTCAACCTCTCCGGTCACGGATTTGTGGATATGGCTGCGTACGACCAGTATTTCTCGGGTGAGATGCAGAATTACTCGCTCAGCGACGACGAAATCGCCCGCTTCATCAAGCCGGTCGACGATCTGAACAAGCAGATATAAGCCTACTCGTCAAAGACGACCAGCACGAAGCCGCCGCCAGGTGCCATGTGTACCTGCAGCGGCTTCTTCGTTTGCAGCCGTAGCTGTTCCTGCTTGTAATCGGTGGCGTTGTGCGTGGCATTGATGCCGTCTCGGAAGAGCGTGGCGTCATGCTCGCCCCTGATGCCCAGTTCGCTCAGGTCAATCTTCACGTCGCGGGCATCCCAATTGGTCATGCCGCCGATGTACCAGCGACCTTCGGTGCGGCGCGCCGTGATGATGTACTGCCCGATTTCTCCCTGCAGCACGCGGGTCTCCTCCCATACCGTGGGGATGACAGTGATGAAATCGGTGGTTTCCTGCTCTTTCATGTAGGCAGTGGGGTTGTCGCAGAGCATCACCAGCGGAGAGTCGTAGACAATGTATTCGGCGACCTGGCGGGCACGGGTACCCTGGCTCATGGGGTTGCTGTTGCTGGGTACGTAGTCCTGCTTGCGGGCGTTGCGCGTGGCACCCTGCGTATAGTCGACCGGGCCGGAGAGCATGCGGATGAAGGGGAAGGTCACATCGTAGGTCACCATGTCGTCGCGCGACCATTTCATCTGCTCCAGGCCCCAGACCCCTTCAAAGTTGAGGACGTTGGGCCAGGTGCGGTTCATGCCGGCAGGCTTGTACATACCGTGGTAGTCTACAAACATGTGGTGACGGGCGCAGGCTTCCGCGATGCGGTAGAGCTGTTCGGGGATGGTCTGGTCGTCGCGGTCCATGAAGTCGACCTTGAAACCCTTGATGCCCATTTCCGAATAGGTCTTGCA
>CACZWU010000051.1 GCA_902784965.1 uncultured Bacteroidia bacterium
ATCTACCGCCTGATCTACAACAGCGGCCTGAACGTGTCGGATGCCTGCCGTCAGATCCGGGAGTTTTTCGAACCGAGCGAGCACCGCGACAAGATCCTGAAGTTCATCGAGGGCTCCCACCGGGGAATCATCCGCTGATGGAACCTTGTTACGACACGGCTGTCCTGACCACGGCCTATTTTCCGCCCGTGGAGTACTTCTTTGCCATCGCGCACAGCGGGCGGGTCCTCATTGAGCAGCACGAGGCCTACCAGAAGCAGTCGTGGCGCAATCGCTGCCGTATCCTGTCGGCGGCGGGACCAGAGGATCTGTCGATTCCGGTGGTGAAGGAAGAACGGCTGAGCCGGCCGATCCGCGACATCCGCATCGACTACGGTGAGCCCTGGCTGCAGCATCATATCCGTGCCTTTGCGGCGGCCTACAATCACTCGGCGTTCTATGATTATTATGCCGACGACCTGCTTCCGATCCTCGAAAGCAAGCCGACGTTCCTGTTCGACCTGAACCTGTCGTTGCTCGAAAAGTTGATGTCCCTTCTCGGCCTCGACACCCCCGTTTCTTTGACCGATTCGTTCATTGCCGATTACGCTCCGCTTGGCTCTGATATCCCGTTGCCCTCGCAGGAAAAATGCTCGGTCAACGGGATATCACCCGCTCCGCTCCGCTTGTTGGACGGGCGGGAGCGTATTCAGCCGAAATACAAAGGAAAAAGCCTGCTCGCGGAGTTTGGTTGCGAACAGGCTTATTATCAGGTTTTCGTCAACGAGATGCCAGGTCAGGCCCGGCATGACGGAGCGTCGTCGTTTATTCCCAATCTGTCAATTCTCGACCTGCTTTCGGCCGAAGGACCGAATGCCGGGAGTTTCCTTAGAATTTGAGGGCGAAGGTGCAGACCACCTTGTCCATGGATTGCGTGTTCGTGCCTCTCGGTGCCAGTACGCCGTAATCGTTATAGAGGGTGAACTCGTTGGTTTCTTTGCCCAACCGCATCCAGGCCAGGTCGATCGTGAAGCTGGGACCGATGTTGAAGCCCAGGCCGGCGCTGTAGGCGTTGCGGGCGGCACCGCCCTTGACGATCGGCCAATAGCGCTGGTAACCGCCGCGAAGGGAGAGGAAGTCGGCGACGCGGATCTCGGCGCCTGCGCGCAGGATGCCGGCGTTGCGGTAGTCTGCAGCGATGATGGCGTTCTCAGCGGCATAGTCGCCATAGTTGCCATAGCTTCCATTCGGCAGACGGAGTTTCGTGCGGGCGTAGTTCACCTGCTCGTAGTCGATACTCACCAGGCCGCATCCCCAGAAGGTATAGGCGGCGCCCACGCTCCAGCGCATCGGAGCCGTGAGGCGATAGTTCCAGCTGCCGGTCGGGGAGTATTCGGTGTAGCTCTTGCCGTTGTTGAAGGCGGTGTTCATGGTGTAGTCCCACTGGTCGGTCAGCGAGTACCAGGTCGGGGTGGTGATGGTGGCGCCCAGGCGCAGGCCGGCGACCGGTGCGGCGATAATACCCAGCTTGACGTTGAAACCGGCACCCGAAGTGCGGAGCCAGAAGCTGTTGTCCATCGACACGAAGCCGTCGTCGAACTGCTTGCTGTCACGGGCTTTCTCCTCGTAATATTCCTCCGTGATCTGGTTTACGGTGTGGAGGTTGAGGTTCGCACCCACGTAGAAGCGATCGGAGATGTTGGCGCCGAAGTTGAACGAGAACTGATCGTTGCTGCCGCGGGTCCGACGGTTGAAATACTGGTCGAGCATGCCCCCGATGCGCAGTTCATCGGTCGCCTCGATGTAGTTTTCCGTCGAAGCCATGTAGGAGTCGTTCACGTCGGCATATTTGCCGCCCAGATAGGAGAGCGGCGCCAGCACATAGGTGTTCCAGGCCAGGATGCCGGGCCAGGACGCCCCCGAGCTGGTATAGGCGTTGGGGTTTTTCTCCAGGTCGATGTCCATCCATTCGATTCCTTCCAGATCGGCGGCGATGGCGCTCAGCATCGAGGAGTTGTCGGTAGAGCCCGCGGCAACCATCTTCGAGCGGAAATTGTTTTTCTTGTTGTAGACGAAGCCGAAACTGTAGTTCACAAGGCCGGCGTAGTTGCCGGTGTCGAAGGTGATGACTCCGCCGACATTCGAGATGGTCAGCGCGGTATTGTTGGCATTGTGGTTGTTGCCCAGATAGTGGACTGCGGAGTGGGAACTGGTCAGCGACGGGGTGAAGCTGACCTGCGAGAAGCCCAGCACACCGGAACTGGCCGGATTGAGGCCGATGGCGCCCAGGTCGCCGCCCAAGGCCGTGAAGGCGTTGCCCATGGCCATGGTGCGGGCGGTTCCTTCATAGAATTCCTGTGCGAGTCCCACTGCGTCGTCGGCGGTCTGGGCGAACAGGCCGGTTACAACGGTAAGCGACAGGAAGAAAGTCAGTATCTTTTTCATGTCAATTTCAATTAAACGTGTGAAAGAAAAGTTGTTGAGGCGTCGCTATCGACGGCCGCCGCCGCTGTGGGTGCCGCCGCTCACGCTACGGCCGCCACCGCCACCACTGTAACCGCCGCCGCTATAGCCACCGCCCGAGGAGCGGCTGGAGCCGCCACCGCCGCTGTAGCTGCCGCCCGAGGAACGGGTGTAGCTGCCACTGCTGCTGCCACTGGCGCCGGTACGGGTCGGACGCGACGAACTGCCACTGCCGACTGAAGCGGGACCGTTGCCGGTAGCGCGGGTGCTCACGCTGCCGCCCGAACTGGTGCGGCGGGTGGTGTACATGCCGCGGCTGCCATTGGCCGAACCAGTGGAGCGGTACATGCCGGAGCCCGTAGTCGTGTTGCGCGGGGTGCGGACGATGCTGTTGCGGCTGGGGTTCGGACCCGGTCCGGGACCGACGTGGCCGCCGCCCGGATGATAGGGGTGGTAGCGCGGATAGTCGTACCAGTAGTTCCAGGCATACCAGCTGCCGTATCCGATGCCGCCCCAGAACCAGGGATCATAATACCACCGGCTGGGCCAGTAGGGGCCGTAGTAGCCATAATAGCCATAGTAGGGACGGCCGTACCAGGAATTGTACCAGCCGTAATGCCATGTGTCATACCAGTAAGGATTGTAGTACCAGGGAGCGTCGAATTTGTGGAGGCGGGACTCGTAGGTCTCACCATCGAGCAGTTCCGTTACTACATAGAGATTACCTTCCTCGTCACGTGCGAGGTACTGTTCGTATTGGCTGCGGGAGGCTTTGGCCTTCCGTGCTTCGTTTGCTGCGATCATCTGGGCCCGTGACTCTTGGGTGGGGCGATAATAAATCCCGTCGGGATACGCCGAAGAGGCGTAGTAGGCCGACGTACCACAAGAGCTGGCTAGCGCCGCAAAAGCAAGGATTGCGAAGAATCCGAATCGTTTGTTTTTCATTTTTCCTCCTGTGTTGGTTAATTTTTGTATTTTTGCAAATATATCAATAATTATACCAATAAACAAATGACAGAGGTATCGAACAAAGAGGTTACAAACCGTGAAGATAATTATTCGCAGTGGTACAACAACTTGGTAGTCAAGGCAGACCTGGCAGAACAGTCTGCCGTGCGCGGCTGCATGGTCATCAAGCCCTATGGCTATGCCATCTGGGAGAAGATGCAGCACGAACTTGACAGGATGTTCAAGGAGACCGGGCATGTCAATGCCTATTTCCCGCTGTTCATCCCCAAATCGTTCCTGAGCCGGGAAGCCGAGCATGTGGAAGGATTTGCGAAGGAGTGTGCCGTGGTGACGCACCACCGCCTGAAAGTGGCCCCCGACGGCAAGGGCGTGGTGGTTGACCCCGATGCGAAGCTCGAAGAGGAGCTCATCGTCCGCCCGACATCTGAAACCATTATCTGGAACACCTATAAGAACTGGATCAAATCGTGGCGCGACCTGCCCATCCTGTGCAACCAGTGGGCCAACGTGGTGCGTTGGGAGATGCGTACGCGCCTGTTCCTCCGCACCGCGGAATTCCTGTGGCAGGAAGGCCATACCGCCCACGCTACCTACGATGAGGCTGTGGCCGAGGCGCAGAAGATGGTGAACGTGTATGCGAAGTTCGCCCGGGAATTCATGGCCATGCCGGTGGTCATCGGCCACAAGTCCGAGACCGAGCGCTTTGCCGGCGCCCTCGACACCTACAGCATCGAGGCCATGATGCAGGACGGAAAGGCCCTGCAGGCCGGCACCTCGCACTTCCTGGGCCAGAACTTTGCCAAGGCTTTCGACGTGCAGTTCGCCAACAAGGAAGGCAAACTCGAATATGTGTGGGCCACCTCATGGGGCGTGTCGACGCGCCTGATGGGTGCGCTGATCATGTGCCACAGCGACAACAACGGCCTGGTGCTGCCGCCCGCCCTGGCGCCGATCCAGGTGGTGATGGTGCCCATCTACAAGAAAGACGAAGAGCGCGAAGCCATCCTCGCGCGCATGGAAGAAATGAAGAAGGAATTTGAGGCGAAAGGTCTCAGCGTGAAGATCGACGACCGCGACAACCTCCGCCCGGGCTTCAAGTTCGCCGAGTGGGAGCTCAAGGGCGTGCCGGTGCGCATCGTCATAGGCCCGCGCGACCTGGAAAGCGGCCATGTGGAACTGGCCCGCCGCGACACCTCCACCAAGGAAAACATTCCGCAGGAAGGCCTCGCCGACCACCTTGTCGCCCTCATGGACGAGATTCAGAAAAACCTGTACGCCAAGGCACTGGCCTTCCGCGATGCGAACATCCGCAAGGTCGACACCTGGGAAGAGTTCAAGGTCGAGATCGAGAAGGGCGGCTTCCTGCTCTGCCACTGGGACGGCACGCCGGAGACCGAAGAGAAGATCAAGGACCTGACCAAGGCGACCATCCGCTGCATCCCCATCGACTCCTGTGTGTGCGAGGAGGAAGGCAAGTGCGTGTACAGCGGCCGGCCGTCGCAGCGTCGCGTCATCTTTGCCCGGGCTTATTGACAACGAATACGGAACCCTATGAAAAGACTGTTTCTGGCATTCTTTGCCATCGTGATGTCCGCTGCGCTGTTCGCTGCGGAACCCGCCGCCGACACGGCCAAGACCAAAACCAAGGCGGTTTGGAACAAGGGCCTGTCGGCGACCATCGGTTTCTCGCAACTCTCGCTGACCAACTGGGCGGCCGGTGGCGCCGGACAGTTGACCCTCAATACCTTTGCCGACCTGTTTGCCAATATGACCAAGGGGCGCTTCCTCTGGACCAACGAACTGCAGGCCGGATACGGCTTCATCGAGAGTTTCGACACCGGCTACAAGAAGAGCGACGACCGGCTGATCTTCGACAGCAAACTGGGCTACAAGGCCGCCGAGAAGCTCTATCTGTCGGCTGTCCTCGATTTCCGCACCCAGTTCGCCCGCGGCTATTCGGGCGATGAGATCGTGTCGAACATTTTGGCCCCGGCCTACACCACGCTGGGTCTGGGTATCGATTTTACGCCGGTCAAGAACGTCTCCATCAACGTCGCCCCGATAACAGGCAAAGTTACGATGGTCAACGAACCGGAACTGCGGTATCGTTACGGCAATGCCTACGACCAGTTCGCCCGTTTCGAGCTCGGTGCCCAGGTGAAGGTCGACGCCAAGCTCGAGGTCGAGAACTTCAAGGTGGGAACCACGCTGGTGCTCTTCTCCGACTATCTCAACAAGCCGCAGAACATCAAGGTCAACTGGGACGTCAACGCCGAGGCGAAGATTTCGAAGTTCTTCTCCGTGACCCTTCGCACCAATATGATCTACGACGACAACATCCTGCTCAACAAGCGGAAAGTCCTGCCCGGCGGCGATGTGGTGGAATACCAGGCGGCCGGTATCCAGTTCAAGGAACTGTTTACCATCGGCTTTACCTATTCCATCGGAAAG
>CACZWU010000052.1 GCA_902784965.1 uncultured Bacteroidia bacterium
CCTCAAGAAGCGGATGGAAGCCGAGGCTGGCGCCTGCGAAGGCAAGAAAGCCATCGCCACCCGTGCCAAACAGCTGGGCTACGACGCCATCCACGACTCCGTCCACGAGATGGCCAAAGACGAAGCCCGCCACGGCAAAGGCTTCGAAGGCCTCTACAACCGTTACTTCAAGAAGTAAGCTGGCGGTTGATTGATGTGCGCGCCGGCTGGAGGAAAACCTCTTGATACTCCGCCGCTCATGCGAATTAGCCCTCCCCCAAGCTGGGGGAGGACTAATTCGCATATGCCGCTAACATTCAGCTGGTTATACTCCGGATGACCGCTACAGCGTCCGGTAGTTCTTGCCGTACTGCAGCTGCTGCTGGAGGAAGTCGTCGCCGTAGACGATCTGGTAGTCCACCACTTCGCCATCCTTGACCACCGGCACGATGTCGGGGTTGATGAAGCCGCGGTAGGGCTTCAGGCCGAGGCTGGCATAACGCTCGAGTACCTCTTTGTGCAGTTCGGGGTCGATGTTGACAGCATATTTCTGAACGAGGGCCTTGCCGGCTTCGTAGTCGCCTTCCGACTTGATGCGCTGGATTTCTGCGAGGAGTTCGCCGAAAAGGCCGCGGAGTTTCTCGAAGTCGTTGATCACGAAGTAGGTCTTGCCGTCGCGCACTTTCTTTTCGATCACGTTGTCGGCCTTGCCGTGCTCATAGCACCAGTCGGCGATGAGCTTGCGGTTCTGCATGTGGGCTTCCGTGTTCTGCTTGCCGAGTTCCACGCGGCTGAACTGCGTCATGATGCCGTTGCGGATGTATCCCATGTACGATGCCTTGTAGGCCTCGGGGCTGTCGAGCAGGCCGAGTTCCACCAGTTTCGGATCGGCCATGTAGTAGAGGCCGAACAGGTCGGCGCGCGCTTCCTCGAGGGTGGAGGTGAATTCTTTCAGTGCATTGGCCGGCGTTCCGGGCAGCAGCTGGCCGGAGCCGTGGCCGAGGCATTCGTGCAGGTCGGTGTGCAGGTTGTCGGTAACGTTGCCGTATTTCTTGCACATGTCGATCTCATCCTGGTCCCAGGCAAATTCCGAAAGCACGCTCTTCGGGCGCTGCTCCGATGCAAGGGCATAGGCGTCGGTAATGTTGGCGATGGTCACGGACTTCGAGCCGTGTTCCTTGCGGATCCAGTCGGCGTTGGGCAGGTTGATGCCGATGGCCGTGGCCGGATAGTTGTCGCCGGCAATGACGGCCACGTTGATGACTTTGGCCGAGACGCCTTTCACTTCTTTCTTCTTGAAACGCTCGTCGATCGGAGAATGGTCTTCGAACCACTGGGCGTTTCTGCTGATGAGTTCGGTGCGCTTCGAAGCGTCCCGGTCACGGAAGTTGACGATGCCTTCCCACGATGCCTTGCGGCCGAGAGGATCGTCATAATCCTCGATGAAACCGTTCACGAAGTCCACGTCGCTCTGCGTGTCGGCCACCCAGGTCACGTTGTACTGGTCCCACATCCGCAGGTCGCCGGTCTTGTAGTATTCGATCAGTTCGTCGATGTACTTCTTCTGCGTGTCGTTCTCGGCAAATTCGCGGGCTGTTTCCAAGTGGCCGATGATCACCTCGATGGCCGGTCCGTAGATGCCGCCCACCTTCCAGGTCTTCTCCACGACCTTGCCGTTTTCCTTGACCACCTTGCTGTTGAGGCCATAGCTGATGGGGTGCGGGTCGGAAGGGTTCTCCATCTTCGCATAGAAGTCGTTGACTTCCTGTGCGGTGACGCCGTCATAGAAGTTCACGGCAGAAGCTTCCACCAGGTCCTTTTCCGTGCCCTGGTACTGCAGGGTCGGGTACAGGTCGGGATTGAAGATGACGTCCTTGAGGAAAGCCACGCGGTCAGCGTCCGTGCCTACGGCCAGCATCAGTCCTGTCAGATAGGATTCGGAGCAGCCGGGGATGATCTTGTCGTTGGCATAATGGTGATGGATGCCGTTGCTGAAGAACACGCGTTTGGCGTAGGTCAGGAAGGCGTCCCACTCTTCACCCTTGCGCTCCCCTTCGTAGTTCTCGAGGATATTTTCAAGGATGTGACGGATTTCCAGGTTGTACTTGAAATTCTGGTCCCAGGTGATGTCGCGGCCGGCCTTGGCTGCCTCGGACAGGTGATAGATATAGGCCTTCTGCTGGAGGGTCAGGTCGTCCCAGCCCGGCACCTGGTAGCGCAGGACCTCGATATCGGCAAATTCGTCGATGGAATACTTGAACTGGGGGTCGCCTGTCTTCGATCCGCAGGATGTCAGCACCAGGCCCAGTCCGGTTGTGATAATCATGGCTTTGATGAGTCGCATATTGTCTAAAGATTGGATTGGCACGGTTTTGTTTGGCAAAGATAGGGATTTTTTGTATCATTGTAATTTGTACCGTGGAACCGACGACTTTATGAGACGATTCATCCTCCTCCTGTGCATGGCTGTCTGCCTTTGTGCCTGCGACCACGACGAGCGAATGGCCAAAGACCGACAGGTGGTCCTGCTGTATCTTGCCGGAAACAATTCCCTGGCTACGGAGGGAATCGGGGACTACGAAGACATCAAAGGGTCGTGGCTGCCGACCACCCGGGGTAGCGACAAGGTCATCCTGGTCTATCACCATTTCACCGACGAAACGCCGGTGCTGGTGCGGCTTTCCCGTGACAGGAAGGGCAACGTGGTTGAGGATGTGATCATGGAATATCCCTTCGACACGAATTCCGCTTCTGCGCAGACGCTGTCTGCCGTCATCGCCGATGCCGAGGCCGCCTGGCCTTCCGTCCATCACGGCATCATCCTCTGGTCGCACGGCAGCGGTTTCCTGCCGCCGGGCTATTATGCCCATCCGCAGGAACGGTCGGAAAGCAACCTGCTGTTCCAGGCCCGGGATCCCTATGCCGACCTGGTCAAATCCGACGATGTCAAGAGTTTCGGCGAAGACCACGGCAACGAGATGGACCTGCTCGACCTGCAGAAAGCGCTGTCTCGTTTCCAATACGACTACATCATCTTTGACTGCTGCCTGATGGCCAATGTCGAACTGGCCTACGAACTGCGCAACAACTGCAATTACCTGCTGTTCTCGCCGACCGAGATCCTGACTGACGGCTTCCCCTACGATGTGATGATGCAGTCCATCTTCACCCAGCAGACAGAAGCGGCGATGCGCAGCATCGCACAAAGTTACATGGCACATTACCGGGCCTATTCCGGCGTCTATGCCTCCGCCACCATCTGTCTGGTAAACACGGCGTACCTGCAGTCGCTGGCCGAAGCCTGCAAGCCTATTTTCAACAACCACCAGCAGCAGATCCTTACGCTCGACCGGAGCCGGGTCCAGCCCTATTTCCGCTATGGCAAGCACTGGTTCTACGACATCGACGACTTTGTGGGACAGGTGGCTACCGAAAGCGAGTACCGGACCTTCGCCCAGGCGCTGAACCGGGCCGTCATTTTCAAGGATGCCACCGACATGTTCCTTGACGTGGAAATCAAACACTATTCGGGCCTCAGCATCTACATACCAAGGTCTGAATATACGGTTCTCAACAATTATTACAGGACCCTCGCCTGGAA
>CACZWU010000053.1 GCA_902784965.1 uncultured Bacteroidia bacterium
GTTCCCTGCGCGATACCGGTCTCATCGAGAGCCGCCGTGAGGGCCGCGAGGTCTTCTACCGGGCCGGGGACGGCGAGGTGGTTCAGCTGCTGCATCATATGATTGAGCAGACCATGAGCATCACCTGTCCGGAGGAGGCCGTCCTCCTGTCCGACTGCCGCGCCGATCAGGTCGATCTCATCCATGAGGTCCACGAATATCTGCTGCAGCATCTTGACGAAAAGATCACCATAGATACCCTGTCCCGGCAGTTTCACATGAACCCCACTACGCTCAAGTCTGTCTTCAAATCCGTGTACGGCAATTCTCTCGCTTCGCATATCAAAGAACACCGGATGGAGCGTGCAGCGGAGCTTCTTACCGGTACCGGTCTCACCATTGCCGAGATCGCCACCCAGGTCGGCTATGACAGCCAGAGCAAGTTCACCGCCGCCTTCAAGAGCCGGTATGGGGTCGTTCCGAAGGAGTATCGCAGGCCACAGCGATTTTGACCAGATTTCCGGCACAAAATGGACGTTTTTTTAACGAAATTTCGGCGTTCTGACCACAAGATCTTGACACCTCTTTCATTGACGGAGAGGCAGGAATTGTGGTATATTATTGTCAAATCTTTTTTAGGAGGTTGTATTAATTCTATGGCAAATATTGATCTGTCCAAGTATGGCATTACCGGCACATCCGAGATTATCTACAATCCCAGCTATGAGCAGCTGTTCAAGGATGAGATGGATCCTTCTCTCGAAGGCTTCGACAAGGGCGTTCTGACCGAGCTCGGCGCCGTCAACGTCATGACCGGCATCTACACCGGCCGTTCCCCCAAGGACAAGTACATCGTTGTGGATGACAACTCCAGGGACACCGTGTGGTGGACCACCGAGGGTTACAAGAACGACAACCATCCCATGACACAGGAGACCTGGGAAGTTGTCAGAGACCTTGCGAAGAACCAGCTCTGCAACAAGAAGCTCTACGTCGTCGATGCCTTCTGCGGTGCCAACAAGGACACCCGCATGGCCATCCGTTTCATCATGGAAGTCGCATGGCAGGCCCACTTCGTGCGCAACATGTTCATCAAGCCGACCGAAGAAGAGCTCGCTTCCTTTGAGCCCGACTTCGTCGTCTACACCGCATCCAAGGCCAAGTGCGAGAACTACAAGGAACTCGGCCTCAACTCCGAGACCGTCGTCGCCTTCAACGTCTCCAGCCGTGAGCAGGTCATCATCAACACCTGGTACGGCGGCGAGATGAAGAAGGGCATGTTCTCCATGATGAACTACTACCTGCCGCTCAAGGGCATTGCCGCGATGCACTGCTCCGCCAACACCGATATGAACGGCGAGAACACCGCCATCTTCTTCGGTCTGTCCGGCACCGGCAAGACCACCCTTTCCACCGATCCGAAGCGTCTGCTCATCGGTGACGACGAGCACGGCTGGGACGACAACGGCGTCTTCAACTTTGAAGGCGGCTGCTATGCCAAGGTCATCAACCTCGACAAGGATTCCGAGCCCGACATCTATAACGCCATCCGCCGCGATGCGCTGCTGGAGAACGTCACCGTCGATGCCGAGGGCAAGATCGACTTCGCCGACAAGAGCGTGACCGAGAACACCCGCGTCTCCTATCCCATTGAGCACATTGAGAAGATCGTCAAGAACGTCCGCCCGATCTCTTCCGGCCCGGATGCCAAGAACGTCATCTTCCTCTCCGCCGACGCCTTCGGCGTGCTGCCCCCGGTCTCCGTCCTGACGCCTGAGCAGACGAAGTACTACTTCCTCTCCGGCTTCACCGCCAAGCTTGCCGGCACGGAGCGCGGCATTACCGAGCCGACCCCGACCTTCTCCGCCTGCTTCGGCCAGGCCTTCCTGGAACTGCATCCGACGAAGTATGCCGAGGAACTCGTAAAGAGAATGGAAAAATGCGGTGCCAAGGCTTACCTGGTCAACACCGGCTGGAACGGAACCGGCAAGCGCATCTCCATCAAGGACACCCGCGGCATCATCGACGCCATTCTGAATGGTGACATTCTGGGCGTCCCCACCAAGAAGATCCCGTACTTCAACTTTGAAGTTCCCACCGAGCTCAAGGGCGTCGACACCGGCATTCTTGATCCGCGCGACACCTATGCCGATCCCGCAGAGTGGGATGCCAAGGCCAAGGATCTCGCCGGCCGCTTCATCAAGAACTTCGTCAAATACGAGAGCAACGAAGCCGGCAAGGCCCTGGTCGCCGCCGGTCCGCAGCTCTGATCAACTGGTACGCACAAGCGGGGGATCCTTCCCCCGCTTCCTGTAAATTTCAAAAAAACTATTTATTCCAGCAGGAGGAAAACGGATGAAGAAAGTTCAATTTACCGAAACCGTACTGCGTGACGCCGGCCAGTCTCTGATCGCGACGCGTATGGCCTACGACCAGTTCGAGGGCATTCTTGAGACGATCGATCAGGCAGGTTTCTATTCCGTGGAATGCTGGGGCGGCGCGACCTTTGACGTCTGCCTTCGCTTCCTGAATGAAGACCCCTGGGAACGGCTCCGCAAGATCCGGGCAAAGATGCCCAACACCAAGCTCCAGATGCTCCTTCGCGGGCAGAACATTCTCGGCTACAAGCACTACAGTGATGACGTTGTTCGCCGCTTCGTACGCGCTGCTGTCCGCAACGGCATCGACATTATCCGTATCTTTGACGCACTGAACGACGTCGACAACCTCAAGGTCGCCATCGATGAGACCGTCAAATCCGGTGCCATTGCCTCCGGTGCGATCTCCTATACCACCAGCCCGGTCCACACTCTCGAGAAGTATGTCGAGATGGTCAAAGAGCTCAAGCAGATGGGCGTATCCACCATCTGCATCAAGGACATGGCCGGTATCTGCACCCCGAAAGCCGCATACGACCTGGTCTCCGCCATCAAGGATGCCGTGGATCTTCCGGTTGTCCTGCACACCCACTGCACCGCCGGTCTGGCGTTCATGACCGCCCTCAAGGCTGTCGAAGCCGGCTGCGATATCATCGACACCGCTATCTCCCCCTTCTCCGGCGGTACCAGCCAGCCCGCCACCGAGACCCTCGCCTATGCGCTGCGTGAGTTCGGTTATGAGGTTGACCTCGATGATGACAAGCTCCTCAAGATGTCCAACTACTTCAAGCCCATTCGTGCCGAGTTTCTGGAGAAGGGCACGCTGAACCCGATTTCCATGGCGACCGACACCCAGTGCCTGACCTATCAGATTCCCGGCGGCATGCTCTCCAACCTGCTCAGCCAGCTGAAGAGCCTGAATGCGCTCGACAAGTTCGACGAAGCCCTTCTGGAGACCCCGCGGGTCCGCAAGGACATGGGTTATCCCCCGCTGGTCACCCCGACCAGCCAGCTGGTCGGCACCCAGGCCGTACAGAACGTCCTGGCCGGCGAGCGCTACAAGAACGTCGGCGCCGAGATCAAGGCCTACTGCCGCGGCGAGTACGGCAAGACCCCCGCTCCCATTGATCCCGAGATCCGCGCCAAGATCCTCAACGGTGAGGAGCCG
>CACZWU010000054.1 GCA_902784965.1 uncultured Bacteroidia bacterium
GCCTTCAGCACGTCACAGAACTCGGACGTGCGGCGGTCCTGCCAGACGATGGCGTTGTAAACCGGCGCGCCCGTCTCGGCATCCCAGACGATGGTCGTCTCGCGCTGGTTGGTGATGCCGATGGCGGCGAGGTTCTTGCCGTTGATGCCGATCTTGGTGATGGCTTCAGCAATCACGGCCGCCTCGGACGACCAGATCTCCATCGGGTCGTGCTCCACCCAGCCGGGCTGGGGGAAGTATTGCGTGAACTCCTGCTGGGCCGTGGAGCAGATGTTGCCACGGTGGTCGAAAACGATGGCGCGGGAGGAACTGGTCCCCTGGTCGAGCGCCAGGATGTATTGGTTCATGATATCGTAGGTAAAGGTTATCAGTCATACAAAGATAACAACAAAAAAGGAGGAAAAGGAATTATTTGCTATCTTTGTCAGACAATAACCACGATTATTTACAATGAAAAGACTGATCACGCTCGCGCTGCTCCTCGCAGCGGTCTGCTCCGCTTCCGCCCAGGAAGAAATCAGAAAAACCGGTCTCAACTTCGGCCCGCTGCCCGCGGTCAGCTACTCTTCCGACCTCGGCTTCCAGTACGGCGCCCTGTTGGACATCTATCAATACGGAGACGGTACGGTCTATCCCGATTATCTTTGGAAGATCAACGTGGAAGCATCCCGCTATACCAAGGGAAACTCAGTGCTCCACGCCTATTTCGACAGCAAGTCCCTGATCCGGGGTCTGCGCGTTTCCGCCGACCTGACGTATCTGGGCAACAAGACGACCAACTTCTACGGCTTCAACGGCGCCGCCTCCCTGTTCGTCCCGGACCTGAACAAGATCGTGGACGGCCACGGTTTCTACCTGATGCGGCGCGATGACATCCGTTTCGAACTCACGACGCAGGGCCGGATCGGTTCGGGCCACTGGGGCTGGGTCGCCGGCATCGCCTTCAACAGCTACAAGACGGGGCACGCCGTCAACAAGAGCCTGGATATCAACAGCGACTATTCCCTCTACGACCTCTATGTCAACTACGGCATCATCCCGATCGAGGAAGCCTACGGCGGCAACCATCTTGACATCAAGCTCGGCGTCGTCTACGACACGCGCGACCACGAGAACAACCCGACCCGCGGTACCAACATCGAGGCCTTCCTTTTCGGCTCGCCGGACTTCCTGAACGGCAAGCGTACTTACCGTAACGACTACCTCAAGCTGGCCATCCACCTCCGCCAGTTCTTCCCGCTGGGCGACCGCGTCGTGTTCGGCGCGCACCTGGCCTTCCAGGGCTTGCTGGCCGGCAATGCGCCCTTCTATTCGCTGCAGACCATCCAGCCGATCAACCGCAAGAACGTCATTACCGACGGCCTGGGCTCCATCAGTTCCGTCCGCGGTACCGTGGCGAACCGCCTGCAGGGCAACAGCTACGTCTGGGCCAACCTGGAGCTCCGCTGGACCTTTGCGAAGTTCCGCTGGATCAACCAGAACTGGGCGCTCGCCACGAACCCGTTCATCGACCTGGGCATGGTCGTGGTGCCTTACCGGCTGGAGCAGATGAAGGGGCTGGGCCAGGATCTGAAAGACTTCCCGGTCGCTTCCGTGGGCGGCAAGGATTACTTCGCCTCCGACTTCTACACCGGCCGCACGGACGGGCTCCACACGAGCGCCGGTCTCGGCCTGCACGTCATCATGAACCAGAACTTCAACATCAGCTTCGAGTTCGGCAAGTCTTTCTACGACGGCAAGAGCTTCGGCTGGAAGAACAACGACGGTTCCGGCATCGGCATGAAGATCGGCCTGAACTACATCTTCTAGCCCGATTCCGCTGTGAGCAGCAACTGACTGACTCATAGCAAAATAATAAAATATACTCCCCCGAATTTCGGGGGAGTATATTTTTATAGAATCCTGCTAATCAATAACTTCCAGCTCACGGGGAAAAGGCTTGCCGTGCGTTGGCGTTGTGGAGGGCGGTGTTACCGCTTCTCCTGCTTGAGCGTGAGGCCCATGAAGAGGATGGCGAGGACGCAGGCGGCGATGAGCAGGACGAAGGTCACGCTCCAGCCTGCGGTCTGCGCGACCCAGCCGATGACGGTATTGGCGAGGATGAAAGTCCCCAGGAAATAGCCGAAGAAACCGGTCAGGCCCGCGGCCGTGCCGGCGGCGTTCTTCGGCGCCAGGTCGAGCGCCTGCACGCCGATCAGCATCACCGGCCCGTAGATGAAGAAGCCGATACCGATCAGGCTGATGATCACGATGGTCAGATTGTCCAGATTGAGCCAGTACAGAACGATAAACACCAGCACCAGCGCCATGAAGAGCATCGTGGGCATGGCCCGGCGCCCATGGAAGAGCTTGTCGGAGAGCCAGCCGCAGAGGAGCGTGCCCGGGATGGCCGCGAACTCATAGGCGAAATACGCCCAGCCGGCGCTCTTAAGGTCGATTCCCTTCTCCGTCAGGATGGTCGGCGCCCAGTCCAGGCAGCCGTAGCGCACCATGTACACGAAGGCGTTCGACAGGGCGATGAACCACAGGAAACGGTTGTTGAGCACATGCTGGAAGAGGATCTCCTTCGTGGAGAGCGTCTCCTCGTGCTTCTCGGAATAATTCTTCGGATAATCATTGCGCCATGCCTCCACGGACGGCAGGCCGCAGGACTGCGGCGTATCGCGCAGGAGCACATAGGCGAGCAGCGCGATGAAGAG
>CACZWU010000055.1 GCA_902784965.1 uncultured Bacteroidia bacterium
GACGACTTCCACATGACGCTCTCCTGGGCACCGGGCAACGCCTTCCTGAACAACAACTGGACCTATCTGGATCCCCTGTGGCTCTGCGGCGGTGACATCACTCCCGAGACAGCCATCTCCTATGCCACCACCAAGGGCAAAGTCATGGTGCTTGACCGCGTGACCAAGTCGGTAACCGGTCTGGCAATTTCGGACGGAACCAACGTGGAAGACATGACGAAGCAGGATGTGACCCGCCGCGGCGGCTCCACTTCCACCAATCCTGGTGAAGTACGCTTCGGCAAGCGCAACGACACCATGTACAAGGGCGATATTTACGGTGCGGCCGTCGGATTTGGCGCACACCTCACAAACGGCGTCTTCTGCGGCCTGGACGATCTCGAGGGCAAGACGAGCATCGAGGGCCTCTGGGTCTCCGGCGACGGCATGATGGCCTGCGGCCCCACGGGCGCGGCCTATCCCACCGGCGTCGGCTTCACCTCAAACTTTGTCTCCACCATGGGCAACCGAGCCGGCAAGGCAGCCGCCGAATATGCCGCGTCAGCCGAGTTGACCCGGATCTCCGACGAGCGCATCGCCGAAGAGAGCGAAAAGATTCTCGCCCCCTTGAGCGTGGAGAAAGGTTTTGATCCCAACTGGGCACGTGACCAGCTGATGAACATCATGTCCCCCTACTGGGTCTATATCGCCAAAAGCGAAGCCACTCTGACGGCGGCGCTTACTCAGGTCGAGTATCTGCGCGACAAAGTGATTCCCAAACTGCAGGCGGCCAGTTTCCACGATGTACGTCTGTGCCTCGAGATGCAGCACAAAGTCCTGAACGCCGAGCTCAGCCTGCGCGCGAGCCTCGCCCGTCAGGAAACCCGCGGTCTGCACTTCCGCACCGACTTCCCCTATCGTGACGACGAGAACTTCCTTTGCTTCATCACACTGCAGAAGAATGCCGAAGGGGGCATGGACATCGAAAAGATCCCCGTGAAGGACGAATGGAAGGGTGACCTGTCGGAAGACTACAAGACCCGCTATACCTACTACTTCCCCAGAGAGCTGGAGACGCTCGGCCTGCCCGCCGAGGAAGAGACCGGCGGCTGGGGCGGTAAAAAGTAAGGGAAAGGAGAACCAAACATGAGTGTTGCAAGATATGATCTGAACAAGTGCATTGGCTGCAAGTCCTGTGTGACGGTCTGTCCGATGGATGTTTTCCGCTTTGATGAAGCCGCGAAGAAATCTGTCATCGCCTATCCCGAGAACTGCCAGAGCTGCGGACAATGCTACGTCAACTGCCTGGGCCGCTCGCTGACAATCGTCAATGACATGTACGGCTACGCCCAGACCAGCTACCGCGCCGCCACCACGGTGGCTATGAACCGGACCGCTCAGAAGGTCATCGACCGGTAGTTTCCGGTCCGAAAACAGAATCAATATAGGCTAAGAGTCCAAAAACGGGAAGGCTGCCGAGCTGTTCGGCTGCCCTCCCGTTTTGCTGCTGATACATGATGGTATTCCCATTGTGGGCAAAAAACTCCCCTGCTGTTTGGCACAGCAGGGGTTGTTTGTATTGCCGGATTACTTGAGGCCGTACTTCTTGTTGAACTTGTCCACGCGGCCGCTGGTGTCGACGAGCTTCTGCTTGCCGGTGTAGAACGGGTGGCACTTGGAGCAGATTTCAACCGTGATGTTCTTCTTGGTGGAACCGGTCTCAATCACGTTGCCGCAGGCGCAGCGAATCGTGGTCGGCTGATAATCGGGATGAATACCTTTTTTCATTGATTTGATCTCCTCATTTCAGTCTGTCCTGAGTGTACGGTATTTCCGCCGTATCGTTACAGGACTTCAATGTGGCTAAACGTCTGTACGGATCAGACCTGCTTCTGGGCGTTGATCTTCACGCCGGGGCCCATGGTGGAGGCCGTCACGCAGGAACGGATGTACTGGCCCTTCGCGGCTGCGGGCTTGGCCTTGATGATTGCGCCGATGAGTGCGGCGTAGTTCTCATAAAGCTTGTCCGTGCCGAAGCTGACCTTGCCGATGGGGCAGTGGATGATGTTGGTCTTGTCCAGACGATACTCAACCTTACCGGCTTTCGCCTCGGTGATGGCCTGCTTGATATTCGGGGTGACGGTGCCGGCCTTCGGGGACGGCATCAAGCCCTTCGGTCCGAGGAGCTTACCGAGACGGCCGACCGTGCCCATCATGTCGGGGCTGGCGATGACCGTGTCGAACTCAAACCAGTTTTCCTTCTGGATCTTCTCAACGAGCTCCATGCCGCCGGCGTAATCGGCACCGGCTTCCTTGGCCTCGTCCACGCGCTCGGGCTTGCAGAACACCAGAACGCGAACGCTCTTGCCCGTGCCGTTCGGCAGAACGATGGCGCCGCGGACCTGCTGGTCGGCGTGACGGCCGTCGACACCGAGCTTCACATGCAGCTCGACGGTTTCGTCGAATTTGGCCTTGCTGGCCTTGATTACGAGATCAAATGCATCCTTCGGCTCATACAGAGCCTGTCTATCAATGAGCTTTGCGCTCTCTTTATAGTTTTTACCTCTGAACACTTTGTTTTCCTCCTAAATAGTGGTTACACGGATGAAACGATCCTCCCACGAAGGAACGGGGTTCTTCCCGTTCACTGAGGAGCGATGGCCGCCCGTCAATCAGTCGCCGACGACGACGCCCATGGAACGGCAGGTTCCGGCGATCATGCTGATGGCGGATTCGATGTCGGTGCAGTTGAGGTCGGGCATCTTCTGCTCGGCGATCTTGCGGACATCTTCCTTGCTGATGGTGGCAACCTTATCCCGCTGGGGGACACCGGAGCCGGACTCGATACCGCAGGCCTTCTTGATCAGCAGGGCGGCGGGAGGAGTCTTGGTGATAAAGGTAAAGCTGCGGTCGGAGTAAACCGTGATGACGACCGGGATCATGAGACCCATATCGCCCTTGGTGCGCTCGTTAAAGTCCTTGGTGAACTGACCGATGTTGACGCCGTACTGGCCGAGGGCCGGTCCGACAGGGGGAGCCGGAGTCGCTTTTCCGGCAGGAACCTGGAATCTGACGTATCCTACAACTTTCTGTGCCATGAACAAGCACCTCTTTCTTATTAATCTTTAAGTACTTCGACCTGGTCGAGCTCCAGATCCACCGGAGTCTCGCGGCCGAACATGGAGACCACGACGCGTACGCGGTTCTTTTCGGGTTCGAGTTCCTCAACCGTGCCGTTGAAGCCGGCGAGCGGCCCGTCGTTGACCCGCACTGTGTCTCCCAGATCATAGGCGACTTTGATATCCCGCCGCTCGACACCGAGGGCAAGAATTTCCTCCTGCGTCAGGGGAATCGCCTTTCCGTCCGCTCCGACAAAGCCCGTAGCGCCGCGCACATTGTGCACCAGATGCCAGCTGTCATCTGTCAGAATCATCTTCACCAGCACATAGCCGGGGAAGACTTTCCGCTCTACGGTTTTCTCACCGGAGTCGGTGATCTCCGTCACGGTTTCCAGCGGGATGTTGACTTCCTGGATCAGGTCCGTCATCCGGCGGTTCTCCGCCGCCTTCATCACCGCCGCCGCAACGGCGTTTTCATAGCCGGAGTACGTATGTACTACGTACCACTTTGCCTCTTCCGCCATGGTT
>CACZWU010000056.1 GCA_902784965.1 uncultured Bacteroidia bacterium
GTTCCACATCACGCCCTGGCTGTTCCTCGTTCCCGCCGTGACGCTCGCGCTCATCTGGAAGCGGATGCCGGCGCTGCCGGTGCTGGCCATCTCGGTCCTGGTCGCCGCCGTCGCCGCCCTGGTCTTCCAGCCCGGCATCATCGAGGACATCGGCGCGAAAGTCACCGAAGGCTCCCGCGCCCGCGTCCTGCTTGCCGGCACGGTGGAGAGCATCTACAATACGCTGTCCCTGGAGACGGGCCATCCCGAGGTGGACGGCCTCCTGGCCACCCGCGGCATGCTGGGCATGCTCAACACGGTATTCCTGATCCTCTGCGCGATGTGCTTCGGCGCCTGCATGCAGGCCAGCGGCATGATCGCCCGCCTCGCCCAGCTGCTGTGTGCTTCGGCGCCTGCATGCAGGCCAGCGGCATGATCGCCCGCCTCGCCCAGCTGCTGGACCCCTTCACCCGCACCCGTACCGGACTGGTCGCATCGACCGTCGTGACGGGCACGACCCTCAATGGCATCGTCTCGGACCAGTACCTGTCCATCCTGCTGACTTCCAACATCTTCGGCAAGACCTTCCGCGACCGCGGTTACGAAGGACGTCTGCTCAGCCGTTCCGTCGAGGATTCCGCCACGGTCACCTCGCCGCTCTTCCCCTGGTCCAGCTGCGGCATGACCCAGGCCACCATCCTCTCGGTCCCGACCCTCACTTACGCCCCCTTCTGCTTCTTCAACCTGATCAGTCCGCTGATGTCCATCTGCATCGCGGCCATCGGCTGGAAGATCGTGCATCTCCGTGCACCTCTTGAGGAAAAAGTTATTGACAATCAGTGATTTGATTGTTCGGAGGTGCACCTAAAAGTGCACCTCTGAATTGTTAATTTGCCATAAATCAAGCAGTTAAAGGACGAGAGGTGCACCGGAGAGTGCACCTCTCAGATGAAAAGTGTCTGAAAATCAGGCTACTCTAAATGCAGAAACCTTTTTGCATGATTGAGTGAGGCCCCTGCGCGGTCCATGAAAGAGTGTACAATCTTCCATTTCTGTTCGTCGGGTGCAAGAATGATGCTTCGGGGATCGGTCGCAAAACTGGAGCGCCTGGTTAGATTCAGCATCCGTACAAAGTCCTGATGTGATTCAGGATCATAGATTTCGTTCATGTCATACTCCTTACCTGTGTTCGAGTTGATGGCGAGCACCATGGCATCATAACTCTTGTAAAAACCGAGCAGGCTTTCCTTGTCGATGGGCAGATACAAATAGATAATGAAGTCAAGTAACTGTTCGCGCTCTTCCGGGACCAGGCCTTCAAACAGTCTCCGCACGACCGGATAGTCCAGGAACTCGTTCCGTCCATGGAAAAGAACGACAGCGTCCATTGACATTAGTAGCTTCTTCGAGGCTGTCTTCCTGTCGATGGGTGCGGAGAAAGGATGGGGATTGTCGATATAGGCCAACAAATTCCATCGATCCTGTTCCGCACGGTTGAAAAGGAGTTTCTCAACGGAATTGTTATAGTTGTATGCGATGCAATTCCTGATGTCTTTGTCCCGGCGTTTTGCGGAGTTCCCATAAGCCTTTTGGAAGAGAGGTCCTTTCCGGCCACTGTCTCGGTTGTAGGCCATGGCAAAGGTCGATGTCGTCACACCGATGAATTTGCCGTAGAGTTCTCGGGAAATCGTTTTGATGAGATGATGGATATGATCGAACATCAAGGCCAATGCCAAAACTGTAACACCATACCGCTTCGCCATGACAGCAAAGACCGTATAATAGACCAGTCGGTCCTCCATGGTATAGAAGATGACGAATTGATTGATGGATCGGATGTAGATATGCTCGAATGTATCCGCCGGAAGTTTTCTTTTGTGGCCGCGCATAGTTCTTTTTTCGCCAAAGTATGCGAAAATCGTCTACACTTCAACGGATATGTGGATAACTTGTGTTGTTTCAGTATGCATTTTATGTGTTTCTTGTGGAGGTGATAGGGAATAGGATGTGTACCTCTCAATTGTAAATGCGCACTAAGGCAGCAGGTTGATTAGTGAGAGGTGCACCCGAAAGTGCACCTCTTGAGGGGCAAAGTGAAGAGAATCAAGGAGTTGAGTGCGGAGAGGTGCACCCTGCGGTGCACCTCTGGAGGGTTAATTCGTTGTAAGCCAACGAAAAAGCCGGCCTCATGCGGGGCCGGCTTTTCTAGGGTTGCGGGGCGTGTTTAGAACACGTCCGGCTCGTTGTTCTTGGGCTCGTTGTCGGTGCCTTCGAAGCGGGGCTTGCGGGGGGCGTGGTGGTCGTCACGGCTGCCTTCGCGGCGCGGGCCACGGTCGCCGTCACGGCGCGGGCCGCGGTCGCCTTCACGACGCTCGCCGCCTTCGCGGCGCGGGCCACGGTCACCGTCACGACGGGGACCCCGGTCGCCATCGCGGCGCGGGCCGCGCTCGGGGCGCTTGGGCTCCACGTAACCTTCCGGCTTCTCGGTGAGGGCGCGCATGGACAGGCGCATCTTGCCGGTCTTGGCGTCGATCTCGAGGAGTTTCACATCGACCTCGTCGCCTACCTTCAGGACGTCTTCGACCTTGTCGGTCTTGGTCCAGGCGATCTCGCTCACGTGCAGGAGGCCTTCCTTGCCCGGGAGGATCTCGATGAAGGCGCCGAACTCGAGGATCGAGACCACCTTGCCGTGGTAGACCTTACCGGCCTCAGGAACGGCGCAGATGTCCTTGATGCGCTGCAGGGTGGCATCCATCGCGGCCTTGTCCACGCCGAAGATGTCCACGACACCCTTCGTGGTGCCGTCGCCTTTGCCGGCGTCGACTTCCTCGATGGTGATGGTGGTGCCGAATTCCTTCTGCATGCCCTGGATGGTCTCGCCGCCCTTGCCGATGACCGCGCCGATGAAG
>CACZWU010000057.1 GCA_902784965.1 uncultured Bacteroidia bacterium
CGCCAGTACGGTCGATACGGCCGTCATCCCGACGGACAGCGCCAGGTCGCCCTTGGCCAGGTAGGTGATGACGTTCGAGGCCGTCCCGCCCGGGCAGCATCCGACGAGGATGACGCCGATGGCCAGGGCGGGTTCCAGCCTGAAAATCCTTGTCAATGCAAACGCCAGCAGCGGCATCACCGTGAACTGCGCCAGGCACCCCACGAGCACGTCCTTGGGCCGGCTGAACACCACCTTGAAATCTTCTGCTTTGAGGGTCAGGCCCATGCCGAACATAATCACCCCCAGGAGCGGGTTGATGAGCTTGGGCTTCAGGTGACCGATCGTGCCGGGGAAAAGCAGGGCCGCCAGTGCCGACAGCAGCACCAGCACACCCATATAGTCCGAGATCAGTTTGCAGAAGCGTTTCATCGGCGGTCAAAGATACGCGCTATTCGGCGTAAAAAGGAATCTCCTGATTGTCGCCGTTCTTGACGACGAGCTGCTTGCTCTCGAGCTTGACGATCTTGAGGTTGTCCATCTTGGGCATTCCACCCAGCAGGACCTTTCTGAACTCTGTCTTGAGCGTATTGATCTCCCCTTTGATCTCTTTGGCCATCATGGCTTTGGTTTTCGCATCCATGCCCTTGATTTCATAGTCGACATCGACCTTGGCCTTCCCGTTGTTGAACTGGTTGTTCAAGTCTTTGCCGTCAAGCTTGTAGGTGCCGGGCACCGTGACGGAAGCGATGAGATTGATGGGAACACCCGCTCCTTTCATATCCTGCTGGGCCGCGATCAGCATCTCGCAGGTTCCGTTCTTCTCGAAGGTGAGGGCCACGGCAATGCCTTGGCCGTCTTCGTCGTTGAGAACGGTGCACCACTGTTTGCCCACCAGGTTTTGGGCGTTTACGGCCAGGGCTGTGACGAGCATCAGCAAGAAGGTGAAAATAATCTTCTTTATAGTTAGGATAAGGATTGGTTACGTTTAGGCAAATATGGCTTTTTCTGTTTAGTTCTGCAAATCATTTTGAAAACCAACGAGACTTGCTTACCTTTGGGACAGACTACCGTTGGTCCCTTTTTCAGATCCACCATGAAAAGAAGGAAATTTCTCCGCCTCGCAGCCGTCGCGCCCGTCGCCGCGGCAGCACTCAATCCAATGAACCTCGCCCAGGGGCAGATCCCCCCGAACCGTCCGCCCCAGGGCGGCCGTCCCCGCGGGGGCTTCCCGATGCGGGACCAGGGACCCGTGGTGTATGTACCTACCGGTCCGGGCATCCATGTCCGTTTCCTCGGCACCGGCGCCGCCGACTGGTTCGGTCCGGCGGAAAACGGCGAGTTGCGTCGCCACGCCAGCATTCTCGCCGATGGAAAGGTCCTGTTCGACTTCACTCCTTCTGCCGCCGACATGGTTCCGGAAGGGGCGAATGTCGAGGTGGTCTTCTTCACCCACTCCCACTCGGACCATTACGACCCGAAGGCTACCCTGGAACTCGGCGTCAAGCGCGTCTATCTCGGGGAAACCTGGCTGGAAAGGGCGCAGCGTGACTTCCTGAGGGCTTCAGAGCAGACGGGGAAACCCGTTCCGGAAATCATACCCTTGAAATTCGGCCAGAGCGTGGAGGAGCACGGCATCAAAGTGACGCCCCTTCCGGCAAACCACGCTTCGAACGTCGCCTCCGAATTGACGCTGATTTACTTGCTGGAGAAGGATTCCACGCGCCTGCTGTACGCGACGGACACGGCCGGCCTCACCGCCATCGCCCTCGGCCTCGCCGGCGTCGGCCAGTTCTCCCGCGAACGCAAGTTCCTCACCGGCATCATCATGGAAGCCAACATGGCGCCCGGCTACCAGCCCGACCAGCGGATGTTCGCGCACTCCAGCGTGGACCTGGTCGAAAGCACGGTCAAAATCCTCACGCAGACCCGCAAGTACGTTCCCGTCGAGGGCCAGAAGGTCTATCTGACGCACCTCTCCAAGTCGGAATACGGCCCGCAGGCCGAGGTGGACCGGATCATTCCCGAGCCGCTGAAAGCGGCCTATGACGGACTGGAAGTCGTGTTCCGGTAGAACAGAAGTCGGATCTGCCGATTTCTCGGCGCAGGTCGAGCATGATTTTGGCGCAGGTGAGGTTTTGGGTTGGGGACCTGCGCCATGAATCGGGTTTCGACGTGTTCTGGTGGCGCAGGTCCCACCACTTTTTCCACACCTGCGCCATTTAGTCCGTTAACCTGCGCCAACTAGCTCGTTCACCTGCGCCAACAAAATGAGGTTGGGGCTATGCTAGGGTGCATCAAGCGGGTTGGGCCGTCGAATGGAAGCTGTTGATGACGAGAGAGTTACGAGAAGTTGAGTGCCAAATTTGGCGCAGGCAAAAAGTTGTAATTGGCTGGATGTCAATGATTTCCATTCGACGGGCCCGAAACCAAAAACAGCCGGTTGCTTTCGCAACCAGCTGCCGTTCCATTGTCTTGCGGAGAGAGCGAGATTCGAACTCGCGATACCCTTTTGGGGTACACACGCTTTCCAGGCGTGCCTCTTCAGCCACTCGAGCATCTCTCCA
>CACZWU010000058.1 GCA_902784965.1 uncultured Bacteroidia bacterium
GGCGCCACGAAACTGGCCGCCTGGATCCAGGGGGAAGAGATTCCCGCCCCCGGAAAACTGGCCCTCTGGGCCGCGCTCATCTCCATCGCCGTCAAGGAAGCGCTCTATCAATATACCCGCATCAAGGGCGAGAAACTGAACTCCCCGGCGCTCCGGGCCAATGCCTGGCACCACCGCTCGGACGCCCTGTCGTCTATCGGTGCGGCCGTGGGCATCGGCGGGGCCATCCTGCTGGGCGACCGTTGGACGGTACTCGACCCGCTGGCTTCCATCGTGGTGGGTGCCATGCTGGTGAAGGTGGCCTGGGACCTGCTGGGTCCGAGTTTCGGCCAGCTGACCGACCAGTCCCTGCCGGAGAAGACGGAAAAGGAGATGCTCGAGATCATCCAGAGCGTGGGCGGCGTGAGCGATCCCCACAAGCTGCGTACGCGGCAGATCGGCAACCGTGTTGCTGCCGAGGTCCACATCCGGCTCGACGGTCGCCTGACCCTGGCCGAAGCCCACGAAAAGGCCACCGAAGTGGAACGCCGTTTCCATGAGCGCTTCGGCCCCGAGTCCCACATCATCATCCACATGGAGCCGGTGAAATAGAGACCCCGGGTCGCAGCCCGGGGTGACGAGGCGGGCCTGTGCGTTGGCCTGGTGGAGTGTTCAGTGTTCCTCGTTGCAGACGCCCTCGGCGCAACGAGGGTTCTGAACACGCCTCAGGAGAGGCCCGCCGAAAAGTTTCCCCATCAATATTCATCCCACGATTTGATCGACAGTCGCTCTTGGGGCAGGCGGCAGAAGGCGCGGATGAAGGCGGTGGCCAGACGGCCGTTGGTAATCAGCGGGACATTGAAGTCGATCGCAGCCCGACGGATGCGATAACCGTTGGACAGTTCGCCGTGGGAGAAATTCTTGGGGACATTGATGACCAGGTCGACCCGGTGGTCGCGAATCAGCTCGATGGCAGCCGGCTCCGTCCCCGTCTCATCGGGCGAAAGCGCCCTGACGGCCGGGACTCCGTTCTCTTCCAGATAGTGCCAGGTACCTTCCGTGGCATAGAGCGTGTGCCCGTGGCGCGCAAGTAGCTGGCAGGCCGGCAGCAGGTCGGCCTTCTGGATGGCGTCGCCCGACGAGATGAGCACGGCCCCTTCGGGGATGCGTTGCCCCACCGAAAGCATCGCCTTGAGCAGCGCATCATCGAAACTGTCGCCGATGCAACCCACTTCGCCGGTCGAGGCCATGTCCACGCCCAGCACGGGGTCGGCCTGTCCCAGACGGGAGAAGGAGAACTGCGAGGCCTTGACGCCCACGTAGGGCAGGTCGAAGGCATCGTAGGTGAAAGGCGCGGGATGCAGCCCGAGCATGCAACGGGTGGCCAGGTCGATCAGATTGACCTTCAGAACCTTCGATACGAACGGGAAACTGCGGGAGGCCCTCAGGTTGCATTCGATGACCTTCACCCCGCTTTCGTCCGACAGGAACTGGATGTTGAACGGCCCGGTGATGCGGAGTTCTGCCGCGATGGCCGCGGCGATGCGCCGGATGCGGGCGGCGGTCACGCCGTAGAGTTTCTGCGGCGGGAACTGGATGGTGGCGTCGCCGGAATGGACGCCGGCGAATTCCACGTGCTCGGAGATGGCGTGCGCCACGACCTTTCCTTCGTCGGCCACTGCATCGAATTCGATCTCATAGCAGCGCTGGATGAAGGAACTGATGACCACGGGGTGCTCTTCCGAAATCTCCACCGCCAGGTCGAGGAAAGTCTTCAGGTCGCCCGGGGAATAACAGACGTTCATCGCGGCGCCCGACAGCACGTAGGACGGACGCACGAGCACCGGGAAGCCGACCTCGGCTACGAAGCGTTCGATGTCGTCCATCGTGGTGAGTTCCTGCCAGCGCGGCTGGTCGATACCCAGGCGGTCGACCACCGATGAGAATTTGTTGCGGTCTTCCGCCCGGTCGATGTCGGCGGCCGCCGTTCCCAGGATGTTGACGCCGTTTTGCGCCAGGGGGAGGGCCAGGTTGTTGGGGATCTGCCCGCCGACGCTCACCACCACACCGAAAGGCTGCTCCACGGCGCAGATCTCGAGCACGGACTCCAGGCTGAGCTCATCGAAGTACAGCCGGTCGCAGCTGTCGTAGTCGGTGGAGACGGTCTCCGGATTGTAGTTGATCATCACGGCCTGCCAGCCCAGTTTCCGCAGGGTGTTCACGGCGTTGACGCCACACCAGTCGAATTCCACGCTGCTGCCGATGCGGTAGGC
>CACZWU010000059.1:0-795 GCA_902784965.1 uncultured Bacteroidia bacterium
GCGGTGTTGCACATCGTCTGGACGATGACCGGTGCGCCGTCCCCGATGGGCAGGCGTCTGGCGATGGAGAAGGAGATATTTACCATAGGTGGAAATGGAGCGAGGCGCTCAGCATGATGTTCTGGGGATAGGTGTAGAGAAAGTAGATGTCGCTGAACTTGTTGGCGTGGTACATGCTGGCAAAGGCATACTTGTAGTTGCCTTCGATGTGCAGTTCGAAGGGTTTGACCACCACGGCCAGGCCGAGGCCGCCGATGATGCCGTAGTCGAAGCGCTGGTCGTATTTGTCGAAGCCGCCCTCCCGGTCGGTCGAGAGCCGGTAGCCTCCGTAGGTGCCCAGGTTGATCAGCAGGCGAAAGATGGAGAAGTCGATCTTGAACTGCGACAGCAGCGGGAATTCGAGGATCTCGCAGGTCTCGCCGTAGCCTTCCGTCGAGGAAGTGTAGCCCTCGTAGCCGTGTTTGGCCCCGACCTGCAGGCCGAAGTTGAAGAGCTGGTCCCAGAGCGCGTGATAATAGGTATAGTGGATCCCGATGTTGTTGTAGGTCAGGATCCTTTCCTGGCCGATCTTCGGCGAGGAACTCACGCCGCTCCAGTTCATGCCATAGGATACACCGATCATGTGGATGCTCTTGAACTTGGCCGGATGGGCGACGGTGTCGAGCTCGGCGAAGTCGTCGGGCATTTCGAAGATGAATTTGTCATCCTGGGCATACGCGGCCAGGGCGGCGAGCAGCAGCGTCAGGGAAAGAAGCAATTTTTTCATTGGAACATCTCCTTCAGGTCAATGGTCTG
>CACZWU010000059.1:828-2007 GCA_902784965.1 uncultured Bacteroidia bacterium
TTCGGGCTGCTTGCGAGCGAGCAGGTTGCCGGTGTCGGCCAGGCCGTTGCGGTTCTTGTCGCAGGTGATGCGGACCGCATACTTGCCGGCCTTCAGGTAGGGAAACACCAGTTTCTGCGCTTTCTCGACATGGTAGGTCCGGAATACTTTCGAGCCTTTTTCGTCGGTCAGTTCGACGATATAACGGTCTTCCACGCCGGTCAGGTCCAGCGCCAGCGTGCTGAGGTCCTCGCCCTGCGGCACCTTGAACTTGGCCGAAGCCTGGGCGTTGGGCAGGCGGTCGAGGTTGAGGAACGTGCCCTGCGGCAGGGTCAGTTCATAGTCGTAGCCCTTGATGAGCGCTTCGGACGGGGTGATGATGTAGCGCCGGATGTCGGTCGTATCCTGGCGGAAAGAGAATTTCTTCTGGCTCTGCTGTCCCTTCGGATTGGTTTCCACGAGCCGGATGGAGTCGCGCACGATGCGGATCACGGGCAGGGCCGATTCCACATAGACGCCCAGCTGCTCGACCGTCTCGTCCTGGGCCTGGACCGTGAGCTTGAAGGTCGTGTCCGGTCCGGCGGGCTTTTCCTGCTCTTCCCGAGACTTGCGGGCGGGCTGTTCCGCCTGCGCCTCCTGCTTCATCACGGCCAGGGCAAGCCGCTCCTGGGCGGGAGCCAGCACGCCCGTGGAGTCGGTCTTCAGGTAGTTGAGGCGGATGAGCAGGCTGTCGTCGAGCCGGTAGTCGGTGTTGATCCAGAAATCGATGCTGTCGCGCGTGGCGTTGTACTGCAGGATCACGGCGCTGTCGGGGATGCCCACGAATTCCAGCTGGTCGATCTGCACGTCCGCGGCGCTGAACTTCAGGAAGCCCTGCCGCTCGCTGACACGCCCGCTGTTCTGCAGATACTGCACGGTCTGCAGTTCCTTGAAAGTCAGGAGTGAAACCATCGACACGCGCGCTGCGCACAGGAGCGTGTCCTTCATATTGAAGGAATGCAGTTCATAGACCGAGTCGGTCATCGGCAGGACCGGCTGGTAGGCTTCGTCGAGGAAACCCACTTCGTCCTCGTCGGGATTGTACTTGAAATCGCCGTCGGTGTCGGTATAGACATAGATGCGGTACAGCGTGTCCCGCAGGTTGCGCAGCACGAAGAAACCCCAGTCGTCGGTCTTGACCGCGGCGTCGGGCAGCGTGTT